>JANMXG010000533.1:0-18908 GCA_031394235.1 Betaproteobacteria bacterium | reverse complement strand
CCCGCCGCCACCGAGCTGGAAGTCGAGCGGGTCGTGCGCGAATCCACAGGCCCCGCGCCAGCCGACCCGCCAGCGCGTTAGCCGGCTCAAGTCGGGCTTGGGCGGGTCGAAAACCGGGGCGATAGCCACCGGTTGGCGGTCCCGTCGATGGTGGCGGGCGGCTGCGGTGTCGGTCCCCACTCTTGCTGCCTGTCCATCCCATGACGCCACACCTGCGCAGCCCCAGGGCACTGCACGATGACTGAACTGCCGCCACGGGCCGCTGTGGTCGGCTGGCGTACCGCGGCGCAGTCCAAGCTGACCATCGCTTTGGTTGGGATCGTGCTGTTGGCCGCGCTGGCTGCGCACCGGTTGGGGCCGTGGGCCTGGGCCGTGGCGCTGGTGCTGGTCGCAGGTGCGGCTTGCGGCGCCTGGCTGGCGCAGCGCCAAGTGGCGGCCGACCTGGCCGCCCTGGTGGACGAGTTGCTGGCGCCACCGGGTCCACACCGTTCACCCGCACCGACGTCCCCGGCGCCGGCCAAGCCGCGGCCAGCGCTGCTGATGCCGCTGGCCGATAGCCTGCACCGGTTGGCGGCGCACCAGCAAGCGCTGGCCGACAAACAGGCCGAAAAGCTGGAGCTGTTGCGCCACCAGGCGCACAGCGACCCGCTCACCGGCCTGCCGAATCGCCGTTTCTTCATGGCCACGCTCGACGGCTTTCTGGCCAGCGACGCTGCGCCAACGGCGTTTGGCCTGCTGCTCTTGCGCCTGCGCAACCTGCAGGGCATGAACCAGCGCATCGGCCACGCGGCCACCGACAACGTGTTGCAAGCACTGGGGCAGATTTTGCAATCGTACCCGCGGCGCATTGACCGCTGCTGCGTCGGCCGGCTCAACGGAGCGGACTTTGTCTTGTTGCTGCCGGTCGGCGGCATGGCGACCGAAACGGCGGAATCGCTGGTCCAGGCCATGCGTCTGGCGCTGGTCGGCATCGACCCAGCCGCCAGCGTGGCCGCCGGCGCGGTAGAACTGTTCTCACCGCTGTCCGGCACCGAGGCCCTGGCGCTGGCCGACACCGCGCTGTCGCGCGCCGAAGCCGACATCGGCTTCAGTGTGTCCGGTCAGGATCTTGACGGCGTCCCGGTCGAGCCACCGCCACCACCGGGCCACGAATCCTGGCAGCGGCGCATTGGTCGCGCATTGATCCAGGGCCGGGTGGCCCTGGCTGACTTTCCGGTCCACTCGGCCGATGGCCGGCAGTTGCACCTGGACTGCCCGTTGCGGGTGCAGTTGTCGCCCGACGGCCCGCTGGAGCCCGCCTCGCGCTGGCTGGCCCAGGCAACCCGCAGCCGCTTGTGTGCGGCGGTCGATGAAAAGGCGATGGCCCTGGCGTTGCAGATGATTGAGACGGACGGCGTGGCACGCTGCGTCAATGTGGCCGCGCAATCGGCCTGCGCGTCCGAATTTGTAGCTGCGGTGTCGAGGCGGTTGGAGGCCGCGCCCCAGGCCGCCTGCCGGCTGTGGATCGACCTGCCCGAGTCGCTGGCGCTGGAGCGCCCGATGCTGGTACGTGAACTGTCGCGCCGCTGGCGGCCGCTGGGCGTGATGCTGGGGCTGGAGCACGCGGGCGCAGGTTTGGCACGCATCCCCCGGCTGCTCGACCTGGGGCTGGATTGCGTGCGCATCGACGCCCGGTTTGTCAACGGCCTGACCGGCCCCGACGCCGATGGCGCCCGGCGTTACCTGCGCGGTTTGGTGCTGCTGGTGCAGAGCGTGGGCCTGCAGGTTTGCGCCGAGGGTGTGCGCTCAGCCGCCGACCTGGACCTGCTCTGGGCCATGGGCTTTGATGCCGCCACCGGCCCCGCGATCGCGGACCTGACGGCGCTGCCGGACAGCGCCTGAGCGCCCACAAGGGCGCCCCAGCGCGGCGCGCACCAAGTCAGCCGATGTCGGCCGTGTGCAGTGGGTAGTTACCGGCTGCCCGGCTGGAAAAATAGTGCTTGAGCGTCTCGCGCACGGTGCGGAAGGCGATCTCATCCCAGGGGATCTCGTGCTCGTGGAACAGCCGCGCTTCCAGCGTCTCGCTGCCCGGGTCCAGCGTGGTGTCGAGCATGCGGGCACGGTAGAAAAAGTGCACCTGGCCCACCCGCACCACGTTCATCACGGTGAACAAGCCCTGCATCTCGACCCGGGCGCCGGCTTCTTCCACTGTCTCGCGCAGCGCGCCATCGGCAATGGTTTCGCCGAGTTCCATGAAGCCAGCCGGTAGCGTCCAAAAGCCGTAGCGCGGTTCGATCGCGCGCTTGCACAGCAACACCTGCTCGCCCCACACCGGCACCGTGCCCACCACGTTGAGCGGGTTCTCGTAGTGGATGGCGGCGCAGGCCGTACAGACCGCCCGCTCGCGGTTGTCGTCGTCGGGCATGCGGTAGGCAGCGGGGGCTCCGCATTTGGGGCAGTGCTTGATTCGGCGCATCTCGATCATCGTGGCAAAAGTGTAGCGTTTGCCTGATGGGCGGGTGAGGTGCAGGTGATGGCATCATCAGGCGACCTTGCCCATTCAACCCCACTGCACAGGCCCACCATGCACTTTGTCATCACCCCGCCCGCCCAGCCCGCCGTGCCCGTGGTGGGTGGCGGCCTGTTTCCGGTGCACCGCATTTATTGCGTCGGCCGCAATTACGCCGAGCATGCGCAGGAGATGGGATTCACCGGTCGTGAGCCGCCGTTTTTCTTTCTGAAGCCGGCCGACGCGGTGTTGCCGGTGGCGGACGGCGCGGTTGGCGAGATGGCCTATCCGTCACTCACCGGCAACCTGCACCATGAGATCGAACTGGTCGTGGCCATCGGCGTCGGCGGGCGAGATATCGCGGCCGCTGACGCGCTGCGCCATATCTGGGGCTATGCCGTCGGCCTGGACATGACCCGCCGCGATCTGCAAAACGAGATGAAAAAGCAGGGTCGGCCGTGGTGCATCGGCAAGGCCTTCGAGGCGTCAGCGCCGATCGGCCCGCTGCACGCCATTGCGCAGACCGGTGAGTTGACCCAGGGCGCGATCACGCTCAGCGTCAACGGCACGCAGCGCCAGCAGGGCGACCTGCGTGAACTGATCTGGAACGTGGCCGAAACAATCGAAACCCTCTCCAAGGCCTGGACGCTGCAGCCGGGTGACCTGATCTTCACCGGTACACCTGCCGGTGTGGCGGCGGTGGTGGCAGGGGACCTGATCGAAGGCGGTATCGAGGGACTGGGCAGCTTGCGCGTGCGGGTTTGCTGACGCTGACCCAGGCGGTTTGAACCTGAGCGGTCCTCAAAGGCGATCGAACCATGCAACTGTTCAACTACTTCCGGTCGTCAGCCTCGTACCGGGTGCGCATCGCGCTGGCACTCAAGGGGCTGGACTACGACTACATGCCGGTGCACCTGTCCAAAAACGAGCACTTGGCCGAGTCGTATGCGGGGGTGTCGCCGTCCCGCCTGGTGCCTTTGTTGAGGGACGGCGATGCAACCGTCACACAGTCGCTGGCGATCATCGAATACATCGACGAGACCCACCCGCTGCCGCCCCTGCTGCCCGCTGATGCCCTGGGCCGGGCGCGCGTGCGGGCGCTGGCCCACGACATGGCCTGCGAGATCCATCCTCTGAACAACCTGCGGGTGTTGCGCTACCTGGTGCGAAACCTCAAGGTCAGCGAGGATGACAAGAACCGCTGGTACCGACACTGGGTCGAAACCGGGCTGGAGGTGGTAGAGCGCCAACTGGCGGCACAACCCGCCCGGTATTGCCATGGTGACAGCCCCACGCTGGCCGACTGCACACTGGTGCCCCAGGTCTTCAATGCGCTGCGCTTCGAATGCCGTACCGAGCATCTGCCGCACGTGATGCGGGTGCACGCCGCCTGCTTGCAACTGGATGCATTCACCCGCACCCAGCCGTCCGCCTGCCCGGATGCCGAGTGACGCCGCTACAGGCCGACCCCGGCGTGCTGCGCCAGGCACTGCGTCCGGGCTGGTCGGCACCCGCGGGTGTCTGTGCGCTGATGAGCACCCGGCAGGGCGGTGTCAGTGCGGCGCCTTTTGACAGCCTGAACCTGCGACCGCACAGCCTTCCCGGTGCCACCGACGGCAGCGCCTGCGACACGGCGTCCGCGCTGTTGGAGAACCAGCGGCGCTTTGCCACCGCGCTGGGCGCGCAACCGGTCTGGCTGAACCAGGTGCATGGCACGGCCGTCGTGCGCCTGAACGCGGACCACCTTCGCCCCGGCGCCGCGCTGCCGGTGGCCGATGCCAGCATCTGCACCGAGCCCGGTATCGCGTGCACGGTGCTGGTGGCCGATTGTCTGCCGCTGCTGCTGTGCAGTGCCAATGGTCAGGCCGTAGGCGCAGCCCATGCCGGCTGGCGTGGCCTGGCGGGCGGCGTGATCGACAACACAGTTGCCGCCCTGTGCCGTGCAGCCGGTTGCCGGGCCGATCAGGTGCTGGCTTGGCTGGGCCCGTGCATCGGACCGCAGGCCTTCGAGGTCGGCGCTGACGTGCTGCTGGCGTTTGGCCAGCCGTTGCAATCACCCGATCCCACGCTGTTCCAGTACCGGCCCCGACCCGACGGCAGCCCGCGCTGGCTGGCCGACCTGGCCGAACTGGCACGCCGCCGTTTGGCCGGGCTGGGCGTGGTGCAGGTCAGCGGTGATGGCGGTTGCACCGCATCCGATGCGTCACGGTTTTTTTCGTTCCGGCGCGATGGGCGTACCGGTCGGCTCGCCGCCGCTGTGGCTTTGCGCCGCTGACATGGCCGCCGGCGCTGCATCGGGCATATCAACGCCGCCGTCGGATGGCAAGGCCTTGGGCGCTGCAGCCTCGGCCGCCCGCTGCGCCCGGCGCCGCATCGGCGTACCCATCAGGTACAGCACCAAGGCCAGCGGCAACACGCCGTAAAGCAGCAAGGTGAAAAACGCCCCCAGCACCGTGCCCTGGGAGGATGTAGCCTCGGTCAGTGCCATCAGGACAACGACAAACATCCAGGCCAGTGCGACGATGTGCATTTCAGATGGCGGTACGCAATATCACTAATTGAAAAATCAAGTCATCATGCGGTAAGCTTGCCGCCGTATAACCTGAACCTATGCGCAGCATCGCACACTGGCCGAACTCCGGTGTGGACAGAACAGGAGACTCGTATGACCAAGAAGACGGTTCCCGCCCTCGGCGACATCGGCAAGGAAGCCCAGGCCAACGTTCAGGCGATGGGCACGGCCATGACCGACATGTGGAAGACGGTGTCGGGCCTGAGCCTGCCGGCGGACGCCATGTCCAAATTGCAGGCTGATTACCTGTCCCAAGCCACAGCGATGTGGAACAACGCGTTGTCGCTGCCGGCGGCCGGTGCCACGCCAGCCAAGCCAGTGGGCGACAAACGCTTCTCGGCCGACGCCTGGGGCCAGAACCCCGCGACAGCACTGGCCGCGCAGAGCTACCTGCTCAACGCCCGCACGCTGATGCAGATGGCTGAAAGCCTGCAGGGCGACGCCAAGACCAAGGCCCGCATCCGCTTTGCGGTGCAGCAGTGGGTGGACGCCGCCAGCCCGGCCAATTTTCTGGCGACCAACCCCGAGGCCCTGGCCAAGGCAGTCGAGACCCGCGGCGAGAGCATCAGCCAGGGCATGCAGCTGCTCTGGAAGGACATCGAGCAGGGCCACCTGTCGCAAACTGACGAGAGCGTGTTCGAGGTTGGCCGCAACGTGGCCACCAGCGAGGGTGCGGTGGTGTTTGAGAATGACCTGTTCCAGCTGATCGAGTACAAGCCGCTGACCGCCAAAGTGCTGGAACGGCCGATGCTGTTTGTGCCGCCCTGCATCAACAAGTACTACATCCTCGACCTGCAGCCCGAGAACTCGGTGATCCGCTACACCGTCGAGCAAGGCCACCGGGTGTTCGTGGTGAGCTGGCGCAATCCGGACGACAGCATGGCTGCCACCACCTGGGACGACTACATCGAAAAAGGCCCGATCAAGGCGATCGAAGTGGTGCAGGGCATCACCGGCGCGGCCACGATCAACACCCTGGGCTTTTGTGTTGGCGGCACTATTTTGTCGACGGCGCTGGCAGTGCTGGCCGCCCGCGGCGAGCAGCCGGCCGAGTCGATGACCCTGCTGACCACACTGCTCGACTTCAGCGACACCGGCATCCTGGACGTGTTCATCGACGAGCCGGCCGTCAAGCTGCGCGAGATGACCATCGGTGCCGACGCGCCCAAGGGCCCCGGCTTGCTCAAAGGCAAAGAGCTGGCCACCACCTTCAGTTTCTTGCGGCCCAACGACCTGGTCTGGAACTACGTGGTGGGCAACTACCTGAAGGGTGAGGCACCGCCGCCATTCGATTTGCTGTACTGGAACGGCGATTCGACCAATCTGCCGGGCCCGATGTTCTGCTGGTACCTGCGCCACACCTACCTCGATAACGCGCTGAAAGTGCCGGGCGCGCTGACGGTCTGCGGCGAAAAGCTTGACCTGTCCAAGATCAAATGCCCGACCTTCATCTACGGCTCGCGCGAGGACCACATCGTGCCCTGGCAGGCCGCCTACCTGTCTACCGGCGTGTTGGCGGGTGTCCGCGACAAGACTTTCGTGCTGGGGGCTTCGGGCCATATCGCCGGGGTCATCAACCCGGCAGCCAAGAACAAGCGCAGCCACTGGGTCAACAGCAAGGTGCCGGCCCAGGCCGCTGACTGGATGAAAACCGCCACCGAAACCCCGGGCAGCTGGTGGCCAGTGTGGGCAGGCTGGCTCGGCGGCCATGGTGGCAAGCCGGTGGCAGCACCCAAGGCTTACGGCAACCGCAGCCACAAGGTCATAGAACCGGCGCCGGGCCGTTACGTCAAGCAAAAGGCCTGACCGCGCGGCCGTGTCTGGCGTCAATCCGCTGCCGGCTTGACGCCGGTGGTGGGTTGGCCATTGACATTTCGTTGTAGATTCACGCCAACCACCCCTCACCTCTGGAGACAACCATGAGTACCGAAATTGTCATCGTCGCCGCCGCACGCACCGCCGTGGGCAAGTTTGGCGGCACCCTGGCCAAGACACCCGCCCCCGAGTTGGGAGCGGCCGTCATCAAGGCCTTGCTGGAGCGCAGTGGGCTGTCCGGCGAGCAGATCAACGAGGTGATCCTGGGTCAGGTGCTTACCGCCGGCTCGGGCCAGAATGCCGCGCGTCAGTCGGTCATCAAGGCCGGCCTGCCGAACGCGGTACCGGGCTTCACGATCAACAAGGTGTGCGGCTCGGGCCTGAAAGCGGTGATGCTGGCCGCCCAGGCCATCCGCGATGGCGACAGCGACATCATCATCGCCGGCGGCCAGGAGAACATGAGCATGGCGCCCCACGTGCTGCCCAACTCGCGCGACGGCCAGCGTATGGGCGACTGGAAGCTGATCGACACCATGATCACCGACGGTCTGTGGGACGTCTACAACCAGTACCACATGGGTATCACCGCCGAAAACGTGGCCAAGAAATACGGCATCACCCGCGAACAGCAGGACGCGCTGGCGCTGGGCAGCCAGATGAAGGCCAGCGCCGCGCAAGAGGCCGGCCGCTTCAAGGACGAGATCGTGCCGGTCAGCATTGCCCAGCGCAAGGGCGACCCGATCCTGTTTGCGGCCGACGAGTTCATCAACAAGAAGACCAGCGCCGACGCGCTGGCCGGATTGCGTCCGGCGTTTGAAAAGACCGGCTCGGTGACTGCCGGCAACGCCTCGGGCCTGAACGACGGCGCTGCCGCCGTGATGGTGATGTCTGCCGCCAAGGCGGCCGCGCTGGGCCTGACGCCGCTGGCGCGCATTGCCAGCTACGCCAGCGCCGGCCTGGACCCGTCGATCATGGGCATGGGCCCGGTGCCCGCCGCCCGCAAGGCGCTGGAGCGCGCGGGCTGGAAGGCGACCGACCTGGACTTGCTGGAGATCAACGAGGCCTTCGCCGCCCAAGCCTGTGCCGTGCACCAGGAAATGGGCTGGGACATGGCCAAGGTCAACGTCAACGGCGGTGCGATTGCGATCGGTCACCCGATCGGCGCGTCCGGTTGCCGCATCCTGGTCACGCTGCTGCACGAGATGATCAAGCGTGATGCCAAGAAGGGTATCGCCTCGCTGTGCATTGGCGGCGGCATGGGCGTGGCGCTGACAGTCGAGCGCTGAGCCAGCGCAGCGTTTGAGCGCCCCGGTCAGGGCGAACCCGGTTGACCGCTACCGGGCTTGCAGACAGGCTGCAGGCAGCGGTGGCCTGATGCAGGGGCAGGACCCGCACCGACCAGCACCTCACGTAAAAACACGGCGGCCCCCGGGCCGAATTTCCAACACCACAGGAGAGATGAATGTCCAAAAAAGTAGCGTACGTCACAGGCGGCATGGGCGGCATCGGCACGGCCATCTGCCAGCGCCTGAACAAGGCCGGGTTCAAGGTCATCGCCGGTTGCGGCCCCAGCCGCGACTTCACCAAATGGCTGGACGAGCAAAAGGCGCTGGGCTACGACTTCTACGCCTCGGTCGGCAACGTCGCGGATTGGGACTCGACGGTTGACGCCTTCACCAAGGCGGTGGCCGAGCACGGCACGATCGATGTGCTGGTCAACAACGCCGGCATAACGCGTGACCGCATGTTCCTGAAGATGTCGCCCGACGACTGGAAGGCCGTTATCGACACCAACTTGAACAGCATGTTCTACGTCACCAAGCAAGTGGTGCCGGGCATGGTCGAAAAAGGCTGGGGCCGCATCATCCAGATCAGTTCGGTCAACGGCGAAAAGGGCCAGTCGGGCCAGACCAATTACTCGGCCGCCAAGGCCGGCATGCACGGCTTCACGATGGCCCTGGCGCAAGAGATGGCCAACAAAGGCGTGACGGTCAACACGGTCAGCCCGGGCTACATCGGCACCGACATGGTCCGCGCCATAAAGCCGGAAGTGCTGGAGAAAATCGTCGCCACCATTCCCGTCAAACGCCTGGGCACGCCCGACGAGATCGGCTCGATCTGCGCCTGGCTGGCGGGCGACGACTCCGGGTTCACCACCGGCGCCGATTTCAGCTGCAACGGCGGTCTGCACATGGGGTGATGCACCCGGGCTCAGCCCGGGCAGCACCCAAAAAAGGCGCCCTCGGGCGCCTTTTTTTTGGGGCCGCACGGGCCGCCGGGCTCACATCGAGGCTTCCAGCATCGCCCGGTATTCGCCCCGGGTCGCAATCCGCGGGTTGGTCTTGTGGCAGTGGTCAGCCATGGCGCCATCGATCACCCGCTCGAACAAATTCGGCGTCACGCCCATCGTCGCCAGGCCGCTCGGCAGGCCGAGGCGGGCATTCAGCGCCCGAATCGCCTCGGCCAGCGCATGGCCTTGGGCGTCACAACTGGCCAGGCCGATGGCTTGCGCCATGCGCTGCAAGCGGCGCTCGTCCTGGATCGACGGGGCAGGCGCGTTGAACAGCACCACCGCCGGCAGGAACATGGCGTTGAGCGTGCCGTGGTGCAAGCGCGGATCGACACCGCCCAGGCTGTGCGACAGCGAGTGCACGCAGCCCAGGCCTTTTTGGAACGCCAGCGCGCCCTGCATGCTGGCGCTCATCATGTTCCAGCGTGCCTCGCGGTCCTGGCCGTCGCGGGTGGCGCGCTCGATGTGGGCCCAGCCGCGCGCCAGGCCGTCCAGCGCGATGCCGTCGGCCGGCGGGTTGACGGCCGGCGCCATGAAGGTTTCCAGGCAGTGTGCGATGGCGTCCATGCCGGTGGCGGCCGTCAGGCCGGGCGGCAGCGCCAGCGTCAGGTCGGGGTCAAGGATCGCAGCCTTGGGCATCAGATGCCAGCTGTGGAAGCCCAGCTTGCGGCCGTCATCGACGATCACGATCGCGCCGCGGGCCACCTCGCTGCCGGTGCCGGCTGTGGTGGGCACGGCGATCAGCGGCGCCACCGCGTCGGTGATCTTGGGGCTGCCGCCCTCGATCGTGGCGTAGGTCTTGAGCGTCCCCGGATGGGTGGCCAGGATCGCCACGCCCTTGGCCAGGTCGATCGACGAGCCGCCGCCCACAGCGATCAGGCCGTCGCAGCCGTTGGCCCGGTAGACCTCGACGGCAGCACGCACCGCGGCTTCGGTCGGGTTGCTGGGCGTGCCGTCGAACACCGCGTGGGGCAGGGCGCCCAGCGCGGCCAGCGCCAGGTCCAGCACGCCGGCGGCGCGCACGCCGGCGTCGGTGACGATCAACGGCTTGTGGATCCCCACACGCTGGCATTCCTCGGGCAGGCAGCGCACCGCGCCGGGGTCGATCTCGATCTGGGTCAAGTAGAAGATGCGGGCCATGGGGGGGTGAGTCTCCTGCGGGGTTGGAAGCCAGAGCGGCAGTATCCTTAAAGCTTCAACTGCAGCGTGATCCGTTGGTGACAACACCGCTTTTGATCCCAGCGATGGCCGGCTTGCTGAACCGCATTGCCCGCGCACGTCGGTGTGCAGCTGGCGCAGTACCGCGGGCTGACGCATGACTTCATCAAGGTGGGCCGGGTGCTGAAAGAGGCCGTGCTGGCCCTGGACTTTGCGGCCACCGCCCTGCACCCAGCCTGGAGCCCTCCCCGCCCATGACCACACGCGCCGACTTCCGTCACCTGGAACGCCTGCGGGTACGCTGGGCCGAGGTAGACCTGCAAAAAATCGTCTTCAACGGCCACTACCTGATGTACCTGGACACCGCGGTGGCCGGCTACTGGCGGGCGATGGCCCTGCCGTACCAAGCCACGATGGACCAACTCGGCGGCGATCTGTACGTGCGCAAGGCCACGTTGGAGTACAACGCCTCGGCCTGCTACGACGAACTGATCGACGTGGGCATCAAGACCGCGCGCATCGGCAATTCGTCAATGGTGCTGGCCGGCGGCGTGTTCCGTGGTGACGAGTTGCTGGTGGGCGGCGAGCTGGTCTATGTGTTTGCCAACCCGGCGACGCAGACCAGCCTGCCGGTGCCGCCAGATTTGCGTGCGGTGCTGACGGCCTTCGAGGCCGGCCGGCCGATGATCGATGTGCGGATCAGCTCCTGGGACCTGCTGGGCCGCGACGCCGCTGCATTGCGCACCGAGGTGTTTGTCGCCGAACAGAAGATTCCTGCCGAGCTGGTATGGGGCGCGGCCGACGCCCGGGCGCTGCACGCCGTGGCCTACAACCGCTTTGGCCTGGCGCTGGCCACCGGTCGCTTGCTGGAGCACACGCCGGGTGTGTCCAAGATCGGCCGCATGGCGGTGCTGGCGCCACTGCGCGGCAGCCGCATCGGCTGGGCCGTGCTGGACGCGCTGGTGCGCGCCGCCCGCGAGCGCGGCGACCAGCAGGTAATGCTGCATGCACAGGCCTCGGCGGCACCTTTTTTCAGCCGGTCGGGCTTTGTGGCGCAGGGGCCGGCGATTGAGGAGGCCGGCATCCCGCGCCAGGCCATGGTCAAGGCGCTGTGAGGATCTAGGCGCTGCGAGGATCAAACGCCGGCAGTCGGCGGGCCGGCCTGGTCCAGCACCTCAAACAGCTCGTTGTGGCGCGGCTGGGGCAGCGCCGCGGCAGCTTGCTCAATGGCAGCCAGCAGTGCAGGCGTCACGCTGCCGGCATACACCTCCATCAGTGTCACCTCACCCAGGTCCAGCGCCGGGCGGCGCAGCAACTCGGCCCGCAGGCCGGGGTGGGCGGCCAGCAGGGCGGCCTGCACCTGGCCCACCGCCTGCATGGCGGCACCCAGCGCCGGACTGGCCACCCGGTAGTAGACGTACAGCCGCAGCGCCGCGGGGGCGGGCCCGGTGGGCATCAGCCCGCGTCAGTCGGGATGGCGTAGGGCAGGGTGGCGCGCAGCAGCACCGGCCCATTGACGGCACCCAGGTGCAGGCAGCCACTTCCCAGCGCGGCCAGCTTGATTTCGATCAGCGCACTGCTGCTGCCATCCGGACGCAACGCCGCCAAGGCCACCTCGCCGGCCGGCTGGCCCGGGTCGTTGCTGTGGAACACGTCCTGCCCTGGCGCCAGCACAGCCGCGCAGTCAAACGCCATCAACCGGCGCTTGAGCGTGCCGCGGTACTGGCTGCGCGCCACCACCTCTTGCCCGGGGTAGCAACCTTTTTGAAAATCGACGCCGCCCACCAGCTCAAAGTTGACCATCTGCGGCACGAAGTGCTCGGTGGTGGCGGCAACGATCCGCACCACGCCGCTGCGCACCTCCAGCCAGGCCCAGTCGTCGGGTGCCAGTGGCGGCAATGCCAAGACGGCGGCAGGCAGGGCGGACGCGGCCGGCACCGCCAGCAGGCAGCGCGGCAAGCCCTCGGCATCGGACAGACGGATCAGCTGCTGGTCACCGCTTGCAGTCACCGTCCACGGGCCAGCGACGCCGCCGGCGCCGAGCGCTGATACCGCCTGCGCGCCCACCAGGCCGTGCAGCGCAATGTCGGCCGACACATCGCTGAGCTTGCACTTGGCACGCATCACGAACATCGACAGGCGCTTGAGCGTGGGCGCCAGCAGGTCGGCACTGCAGGCGAGGTGAAACGTCTCGCGGTCGGCGCGCCAGACCACAAAGCTGGCCATCAGTCGGCCCTTGGCCGAGCAAAAGCCGGCCAGCCGGGCGCGGCCCTCGGCCAGCGAGGCCACGTCCTGCGTCAGCTGGCCCTGCAGAAAACTGGCTGCGTCGGCGCCCTGGGCGCGGATCAGGCCCCAATCGGCCAGGCGCACAGCGCCATCGTGAAGCGTGGTTGAGTTCATGGTGCCGATTATCATCACGCCCCCATGTCTACTGTCGACGTGCCGGCGCTTGGCCTGGTGTCCAGGTGTTCGCTGCGCGCGCGGGCCGAATGAAAGTCTGGCGCACCCTGTTGTTGTTGGTCCTGTTGACGGCTGCCGCGTCGGCCGCTGCCGTTTGGTGGTGGCTGGACTGGCCGCTGGCCCTGGCCAGCGCAGCGGTTGAATTGTCGATTGAGCCCGGCACGACGGCGCGGGAGGTGGCCAACGCCTGGGTGCGCGCCGGCGTCCAGACCGAGCCTGCCGCGCTGTACCAGTGGTTCCGCTGGAGCGGCCAGGCCCGGCGTATCCGTGCCGGCAGTTACGAGCTGGAGGCCGGCGTGACCCCGCGCAGCCTGCTGGCCAAGCTGGTGCAAGGTGATGAGGCCTTCGAGCGGGTGCGCCTGATCGAGGGCTGGACCTTTCGCCAGTTCCGCGCCGCGCTGGCCCGGGCTCCGCACCTCAAACCGGCCGGCGCCGGGCTGACGGACGCCGCGCTGATGGCCGCCATCGGTCAACCCGGCAGCCCACCCGAAGGCCGCTTTTACCCCGACACCTATCTTTACAGCCGCGGTGTTAGCGACCTGACCGTGCTGCGCCGCGCCGCGGCGATGCAGCGCCAGAAGCTGGATGAGGTCTGGGCCGGCCGCGCCGCCAACCTGCCCCTACAGACCGCCGAACAGGCCTTGGTGCTGGCATCGATCGTCGAAAAAGAGACCGGACTGGCCAGCGACCGTCGCCAAATTGCCGGGGTGTTCATCAACCGGCTGCGCATCGGCATGCCGCTGCAGACCGACCCGACGGTGATCTACGGCGTGGCCGATGCGGTGGGGCTGGACTTCAGCGGCAACCTGCGCAAGCGCGACCTGCAGGCCGACACCCCGTTCAACACCTACACCCGCACCGGCCTGCCGCCGACGCCGATCGCCATGCCGGGGCTGGCGTCGATGCGCGCGGCCGTGCAGCCCGAGTCGACCCGGGCGCTGTACTTCGTGGCGCGGGGTGACGGCGGCAGCGTGTTCAGCGACGATCTGGCCGCGCACAATCGGGCGGTGAACCTTTACCAACGCAACCAGCGCGGCGGCAGCGCATCAAACCCGGCGCCCATCGCGCCCGCACAAACGGGCCGCACGGCACCATGACTGCATCGGACTGCACCGCAGGCTTGGCACCGGCAACCGCGCGGCTGCGCCTGACGGCCCCCGGCTGCTTCATCAGCCTGGAGGGCATCGACGGCGCCGGCAAGTCGTCCCACATCGGCGCGCTGGCCGACCTGCTGCGCAGCCAGGGCCACACGCTGTTGCTGACCCGCGAACCCGGCGGCACCCCATTGGCCGAGCAGCTGCGGGCGCTGTTCCTGCACAGCGAGATGGACGCACTGACCGAAGCCCTGCTGGTGTTTGCCGGCCGGCGCGACCACCTGCGCACGGTCATCGCACCGGCGCTGGCACGCGGCGAGGTGGTGCTGTGTGACCGGTTCACCGACGCCACCTTCGCCTACCAGGGTGCCGGTCGCGGCTTTGATCTGGCCGTGCTGGCGCAGTTGGAGCGCTGGGTGCAGCAGGTAGCGCCTGGCGCCGGGCGGGATCAGAACAACGTGAACGGCGGGCGAGGGCAGGGCGGTTTGACCGAAAGTCCGGGCCCAACACTGCTTCAGCCCGACCTGACTTTCTGGTTCGACCTGCCCGCATCGGTGGCCGCCGCTCGGCGCGCCGCAGCCCGCAGCGCCGACCGACTGGAGCGCGAGGACCTGGACTTTTTCGAGCGCGTGCGCGCGGGCTATGCCCAGCGCGCGGCCAGCGATCCCCAGCGGTTTGTGCGTATCGATGCCGACCGGCCGATCGAGGCAGTCTGGGCAGAGGTGGCGCAGGCGATGCAGGCACTACCGACCTTGCCGGCATGCCCGGCCAGCTGCGTGGCAGGGGCCCCCGCACCTGCACCCGCCCCCTCACCCGCATCCGCGGCAGGCTGAGACGATGGCCAAGGACATCCTGCCCACCACGCCAATTGGTGTCGCCGCCGACGGCAGCCTGCCCCTGCCGTGGCTGGGCGGCGCACTGACCCATGCCGCCGCGCTGGCCAAGGCCCACGCCCTGCTGATCGTGGGCCCGGCCGGCGCGGGCCAGCTGGCGCTGGGCCTGCTGCTGGCCCAGACCGCGTTGTGCGAGCACCCGGCGGCCGCCCAGTTGCAAACACCCTGCGGCCGCTGTGGCAGCTGCCATCTGGTGGCCACCCGTGTGCACCCCGACCTGTTGTTGTTGCTGCCCGACGCCCTGCGGGTGCAGCTGGGCTGGGTGGACGACGAGGACAGCAAGCTGGGCAAGGCGGACGCCAAACCCAGCCGCGAGATCCGGGTCGAGCAGGTGCGCCAGGCCATCGCCTGGGCCCAGCAGACCAGTGGCCGGGGTCGTGGCAAGGTGATGGTGGTGCACCCGGCCGACGCCCTCAACACCACCGCCGCCAACGCCCTGCTCAAGACTTTGGAAGAGCCGCCAGGCCGCTTGCGCCTGCTGCTGACCAGCGCCGACCCCGAGCACCTGCTCGCCACCGTCCGCAGCCGGTGCCAGCGCCTGCGGCTGGACCTGCCCACGCCGGACGTGGCGCTGTCCTGGCTGCGCTCCCAGGGCGTGGCCGATTCGGACGCGCTGCTGCAAGCCGCCGGTGGCAGCCCGCTGGAGGCACTGGCATGGGCCCGCGACGGCGTCACCCCGGCGCTGTTGGCCGAGCTGCCACGTCGGGTGGCCCGGGGTGATGCGTCGTCGCTGGTCGGCCGGCCGATTCCGCGGGCAGTGGACTGGTTGCTGCGCTTGGCGCACGATGCCCAGGTGATGGCTGTCGGCGGCGCACCGCGGTTTTTTGATGCCGCGCAGATGCCCGGCGCAGCCGATCTGGCGGCATTGCGGGTCTGGCAGCTGGCCCTGCAACGTGCCGCGCGGCACGATGAGCATCCCTGGAACGCCGGCCTGCTGATCGAGTCGCTGGTGACACAGGCGGCAGCGGTGTGGGCCACGTCCCGTGGCCAGACCGGTCGTGCCGCCGACCGCGCGCAGGACCGCCCGCTCGACCGCGCAACAGCCCCCGCATCGCTACACTCGCGCCGATGAGCGACGCGAATGTTTCCGCGACAGGGCAGGGCACAACCGGCATGTCTGGCAGCGCCGGTCTGGGAGTTGCGCCGCAAGGCGCCCGTCCCAGCGTGATCCAGCTCGTTTTCCGGGAAAAAGGCGCGCTGTATGCGGCCTACATCCCACTGTTCACCGAGGGCGGCCTGTTCGTGCCGACCAACCGTCTGTACCGCCTGAACGAAGACATCTACTTGCTGCTGTCCCTGCCCGACGACCCACAGCGCTACCCGGTGGCAGGCAAAGTGGGCTGGATCACGCCGGCCAATGCATCGGGCGGACGAACCCCGGGCGTTGGCGTGCGCTTTCCCAACGATGAAAAAGCCCGCTTGCTGAAGCTGCGTATTGAAGAAGCGCTGGGCACACAGATTTCATCGTCCAAGCCCACCCAGACCGTGTAGCGGCGCTGGGGCACCGGTTGCCGGCTGGTCCTACGTGGCGGTGCCAGCCGGCGACGCTGCGCATGTTGACCGGTGACCTGGCAACCTGACGTCAATGCTTGACACCATCGCCAGACACCACCGCCAGGCAGTCACACCCAGCAGTCAACCCCCGCGTTTTCGTTCAGCGCCTTTCATCCCACCGCCGTCTTCTCTGATCTGTCCGATGTTTGTCGACTCCCACTGCCACCTGAGTTTCCCCGAGCTTCACAGCCGCATCGACGAGGTGCGCGCCAACATGGCCGGGGCCCAGGTCGACCGTGCGCTGGTGATCTGCACCACGTTGGAGGAGTTCCCGACCGTGCACGGCCTGGCGCTGGCGCACGACAACTTCTGGTGCTCGGCGGGTGTGCATCCTGACAACGAGGGCGTGACTGAGCCCGACTTCGAGCACCTGCGCAATCTGGCGCTGCTGCCGCGGGTGGTCGCCGTGGGCGAGACTGGGCTGGATTACTACCGCCTCAACGGCCGCAGCGTGGCGGACATGGCTTGGCAGCGCGAACGTTTTGCGGTGCACATTGCCGTAGCCAGTGCCGTGGCCAAGCCGCTGGTGATCCACACCCGCAGTGCCTCGGCGGACACCTTGGCCATGCTGCGCGATGCCCAGGCCGCGGCGGGGGGCGCAGTCACGGGGGTGTTTCACTGCTTCACTGAAACCGCCGAGGTGGCGCGTGCTGCGCTGGACCTGGGGTTCTACATCTCGTTTTCGGGCATCCTGACCTTCAAGACTGCGGCTGATTTGCGTGCCGTGGCCGCCTTTGTGCCGCTGGACCGCTGCCTGATCGAAACCGACAGCCCTTACCTGGCGCCCGTGCCGCACCGCGGCAAACCCAACTCGCCGGCCTGGGTGCCTTGGGTGGCGGCCGAGCTGGCGCGCATCAAAGCCCTGTCCACCGAGGTGATTGCCGACGCCACCAGCCGCAACTTCGAGCACCTTTTCAAGCTGCCGCACCCCGAAAGTGAGCCATCCCATGCTGAGAATCTTGTTTAAGTTTGTTTTGTATCTGGCTTTGGCAGCTGGAGTTTCAGCTGCCAGGGCAGGGGCCTACGAGGATTTTTTCAAGGCCGTCACGTTTGACGATGCCCGAACCGTCAGTGGACTGCTGGAGCGCGGCTTCGACCCGAACGCGCGCGACGAAAAGGGCCAGACGCCGCTCTACGTCAGCCTGCGCGAAGGGTCATTCAAGACTGCTGCGGTGCTGCTGGTCCACCCGCAGTTGCGCGTCGACATGGCCAACAGCGCTGGCGAGACGGCGTTGATGATCAGCGCCCTCAAGGGCCAGACCGAATGGCTGCAAAAACTGATTGACCGCGGCGCCACCGTGGACAGCCCGGGGACAAAGGTCTGGACTGCGTTGCACTATGCCGCCAGCGGACCGGAGGTGTCGGCGGTACAGCTGCTGTTGGCGCGTGGCGCCAAGGCCGATGCACGGTCGCCCAACGGCAGCACGCCGCTGATGATGGCGTCGCGCTACGGCCCGGAGGATGCCGTGCAGCTGTTGCTGAAGCAGGGCGCCGATGTGCGTCTGCGCAACGACCTGGGCTTGGGAGCAGCCGACTTCGCGCGCCAGGCCGGCCGCGAAGCCCTTGCAGACAGCCTGCTTCGCGCAGCGCGCTGACACCCGAGCTACACCCTGCGACGGCGCCCTGGCGGCGCGCTCTGCCGGGTTTTGCCTGACGCGCTGTCAGGCAAAACCCGACACGCGGCATGTCAGCAGGCTGACTGCAAATTCTGGGGTCACGGATCTAGAGTGGGTTCACGGGTAATCCGCCCGGATTGCCCCAACAGGACACCCCATGCAGACCCTGCCCAGCCACATCAACCCGTTTGCCCTGATGCTCGATCCCCAGGCAGTGATCGCCCAGATCGAACGGTCCGAGCGCCTGGAGTGCCTGCAGCGGCGTATTTGCCGACCGCTGGACAAGCCGCTCTTGGGTGGTCTTGCCGACGACGGTTCGGAGTCAGACGGGATGGCCGACCGCAGCAGCGATCCGGCTGCCGACGACGGCTTCGGCCCGTCGTTCGAGCGGCAAAGTTCGTCCGGCCAACGCAACGCGGCTTGAGTCTGTTCAGCGTGTGCCGTTTGTCGGCCCGTCCGCGGACCCGGAGAACCGCCTGGCTGGCCGTATCAAGCCAGCTGGTGGTGGCGGTGCTGGCCACCGGCTGCAGCGCGGTTGTTGATGTCCGCAGCCTCGCTACTGGCCGGGTTGATGTGTCTGCCTATGAGTTGCGCGGGCCCGAGTTGGCCATGCTGCAACGGGAAGCACGGCGGCTGTGTCCCCAAGGCGGCGAAGTAATGCGGCAAAGCGGCCGCGACCAGCGACCCGCAAACAGTGATGGCACCTTGCGTCAGTGGATGAATGCCACAAGCGAATTGCTCGATCCCCCCAAGCGACAATCCCAGCTGGTGGTGGTCTGCAAAGAATCGGTGGACAACACCTGGGCCGCCACAACCTCACCCGCGATTGATTCGGCGGTGGCGCCTGCGGCCCTGCCCCTGGCGCCCCTTGCGGTGGAGTGGTGAGTGGTTGGCGGTTGGCGGTTGGCGGTTGGCGGTTGGCTGGATGTCGGGCCTTCAGAATTCAGACCACAGCCCCGCTGCTCCAG
>JANMXG010000532.1:0-6475 GCA_031394235.1 Betaproteobacteria bacterium | reverse complement strand
GGCCCGCACCGCACCGAGGCGATTGCTGCCGCCTTGACGGCCGGGGCCGTCAGCGTTACTTGGCGGCCAGGCCGAGCCGCTCGATCAGCGCCCGTTCCTTGCCGAAGGTGTCGCGCGCCCAGGCGCCGTAGTCGGCACTGTTCTTGTACCAGACCGGCTGATTCAGCTGGTCCAGCACCTCCAGGTGCTTGGGGTCGTCCATCGCCCGCTTGAAGCCGTCGTGCAGCGCCTTGACCACCGCCGGGTCCATGCCCTTGGGGCCGACCAGGCCGTAGGGCGAGTTGCCCACCACCTTGTAGCCCAGCTCGCGCGCGGTCGGCACAGTGGGCCAGCGTTTGGTGCGGGACTCGCCAAAGGTCACCAGCAGGCGCATCTGGCCAGATTCGACAAATTTGTCCCAGCCGGTGGCGTCGCTGGCAGCCATCACATGGCCGCCCAGCAGCGCCTGCATCAGGTCAGCGTTGCCCTTGAACGGGATGTGGTTGAGCTGCACCTTGGCCACATCGGCCACTTCCTCAAGCAGCAAATGCGGGCTGGTGCCGATGCCGGTCGAGCCGAAGTCGATCTTGCCGGGCTGCTTGCGCGCCGCGTCCAGGTAGTCGGCCAGGGTCTTGTAGGGTGAGTCACTGCGCACCACAAAGCCGAAGGTGTAGCCGGTCACGCCCAGGATGAAGCTGAAATCGGTGAGCGGGTTCCAGGCGGTTTTTTGCATGTGCGGGATGCGCAACATGCCCATCGGGAACTGGGCCACGGTGTAGCCGTCGGGTTTGGCCGTCAGCGCCATCGTGCCCGGGCCGGTGGTGCCGCCGCCGCCCGGCTGGTTCTGGATGATGACGTTCTGGCCCAGTGACTTGCTGGCGATCTCGGCCAGCGCACGCAGGTGGCGGTCGGTGCTGCCGCCGGCCGGCCAGGGCACGATCAGCGTGATCGGGCGGGCCGGCCAGCCCGCCGGCTGGGCGCGCAGCGTGGGTGCAGCGGCGGCCAGGGCGGCGGCGGTGAGCAGGCGGCGGCGGCTGGGGCTGTGCTGGGCGGGCATGTGGCGTGTCATGGGGCTGTGGTCTCCTGGGCGGATCGGTCTGAACGGGCAAAACAGTCTACGCAAGCCGGCGGCAGTGCGCTGTCACCCTTGCGGGCCCGGCCTTGCCGGCCGCCGACAATGGCGCCGTGAGCGACCCCCAGACCATTGCCGTCATCGATTTCGAAACCACCGGCATGAGCCCGGCGATGGGTGCCCGCGCCACCGAGATCGCGGTGGTGCTGGTGCAGGATGGCCGCGCGGTAGGCCGCTACGCCAGCCTGATGCGCAGCGGCGCCTGGGTGCCGCCGTTCATCGAGCAGCTCACCGGCATCAGCAACCGCATGCTGGCTGCAGCGCCGCCCGCGGCCGAGGTGATGGCCGAGGTGGCCGACTTTTGCCGCGGCGCGGCCCTGGTGGCGCACAACGCCAGCTTCGACCGGGGTTTCTGGCAGCACGAGATGGCACTGGCCCAGGCCGAGGGCCGGCTGCCCGAGGCGG
The DNA here is from genome assembly GCA_031394235.1 of Betaproteobacteria bacterium. Taxonomy (GTDB): domain Bacteria; phylum Pseudomonadota; class Gammaproteobacteria; order Burkholderiales; family Burkholderiaceae_C; genus Pseudaquabacterium. Next base: position 4,959 of record JANMXG010000532.1, on the reverse strand, counting down.
AGCCTGGCGGTGGCGTGACCGAATTCGGCTGCACCCTGCTGCTGTCGCGCCGTCTCTGGCCCGAGGTGCCCAACCACAAGCTGGGCACGCTGGCGCGCTGGCATGGCATCACGGCCACTGGCCGCGCCCACCGCGCACTGGCCGACGCCGAAATGGCCGCCGAGCTGTGGCTGCGCATCACCGACGATGTGCAAAAGCGCTACGCCGCGAACGTGCCGTTTGGCCTGCTGTGCGCCTTGCAGCGCACGCCGCGGCACCAACTGGCGCGCTGCGTGGCACGCTATTTCGCGCAAGACTGAGCCCGCAGCACGGGCGCAGCCGGTCTGACTCACTTGACGGTGACGACCACCGGCTGCACTGCTCGCACCTCGGTCTCCCAAGGCCGCTTCAGCTCGAAGCGCAACTGGCGCTCGCCGGGTTTGTCGCAGGTCAGCACAAAGCGTTGCAGCGCCGGGCCGCCCACCCCTGCGCCGGCCGGCTGGCTGTCGCCGACTGTCAGGCTGCAGCCGGCGGGCGCGGCCGGTGTCTGCCAGGTAACGCCGGCGCCCGGCATGGATTCAAGCTCGATGGTCAGCGCCTGGCCAGCGCTGGCGTGCAAATGCAGGGGGGCATGGTCGATCGCGGGCATGGGGTACCTTCGGTAAAGCGTGAGTCAGCATCGTGGCTGGCGGGACGGGCGGCCGGGCTCATCATGCGCCCGGCCGTCCGGGCTGAGCGCCGCTCAATTCCAACCGTTGTTGGGCGCGGTCTGCCAGCGCCGCCACAGGCCCAGGTCGGTACCGCGCACAAACACCTCCATCCTGCCGTCCTTGTTGCTGGCCACCGCCTGGTCGCCAACGATACCCCCGCCCAGTGACGCCCAGCCGCTCCAGCCGGCGTTGGGCGCGGTTTGCCAGACATGCCAGAGCGCGCCGTCAGTGCCGCGCACATAGGCTTCGAGCCGGCCGTCCTTGTTGCGGCCCAAGGCCGGGCTGCTGGTGATCTTGCCGCCCAGCGCCACCCAGCTGGCCCAGCTGGTGTTGGGCGCCACCTGCGAGATCGACCACAGCGCACCGTCGCTGCCGCGGCCCATCACGGCCAGCCGGCCGTTGGCATGGTTGCCCACCGCCAGCTCGCTGGTCAGCACGCCGCCCAGCGATGCCCAGCCCGACCAGCCGTTGTTCGGCGCGGTTTGCCAGACATGCAGCAGCGCACCGGTGTTGCCGACCATGAACACCTCGATCCGGCCGTCCAGGTTGCGACCGGCCACCGGGTTGCCTGAGAACTGCACACCGCGCGACGCCCAGCCGCTCCAGCCCTGCTGGGCACCGTTTTGCCAGACATGCCACAGCGCGCCGTCGGTGCCGCGGGCAAACACCTCCAGCCGGCCGTCGGCGTTGCGGGTGGCGCTGGGGTCGCTGGTGATCACGCCACCCAGCGAGGCCCAGCCGCTCCAGCCGCCGTTGGGGACGGTCTGCCAGACATGCCACAGCGCACCATCAGTGCCCCGCGCAAACACCTCCAGTCGGCCGTCGGCCGTGCTGACTACGGCCGGCACGCTGGTGATCACGCCGCCGCGCGACGCCCAGCCGCTCCAGGTGCCGCCGGGTGTCATCTGCCAGCAATGCCACAGCGCGTTGTCGGTGCCGCGGGCAAAGGCTTCGAGTCGGCCGTCCTTGTTGGTGCCGACCACCGGCTCGGTGGTGAGCTTGCCGCCCAGCGGCTGCCAGCCCGAGGTCGGCAACTTGACACCGGTGGCGCCGTACATCGGGTAAAACTGGCCGTTGAACACCAGGTCTTTGTAGGCAATCTTGCCAAAGCCGCCGATGCCCCAGGTCACGTCCCACGAGTTCTTGATGATCCAGCACTGCTCGGCCTCGGAGTAGCCGATCACCAGCACGCAGTGCCCGCCGGCCTTGGCGCCGCTGACATGGGTGTAGACGCCGCCGCCGTAGTGGAAGAAATCGTCATACACGTCCAGGCACCCGGTCACCGGGCCGATGTTGCTCAGGTGGTTCTTGGCCGCGGTGGCGTCGCCCAGCGCATGGCGCGCGGTAATACGGGTGATGCGGGCAGCGCGGTTGGGGTCGAGCTTGCACTGCGGCGGGCTGCCAAAGATGTTGTTGGCCGGAAACGCCGATGGGTACGGAAACCCGGCCTCGTCGCAGACGCCGCGGGCCAGCACCTGGTCCAGGCACTGGTCGGGCCACCAGCCACCGCAATTGGCGCCGTGCGACGAGCAGAAGTGGGCGTCGGCCTCGGACAGATCGATCCAGCGGCCGGTTTCGATGTGGGCCATGGACTCGATCACGCCGACCGAGCCAAACGACACGCAAGCGCCGCAGCCGCCCTGGTTGCGCACCGGGCTGACATGGTTGCCGCCCTTGTTGCGCCAGTCCACCGCCGGGGCAAAGCCCGGTGCTGCCGCCAGCATCGGCGCGGCCGCCATCGCCGCCATGAAGGTGGCGGATTCGGCGCTGGGGATTGCGCCCAGCAACTTGGCGCGGGCCTCGGGGTCGAGCTTGGAGACCTCGGTATCGCCGGTGTGCCACCCCGCTTTTGCCTTGGTCAAGGTGGTGGCGAGCGCGGTTGCGGTGATCGGTTTGGTAGCCATCAGCGTCTCCTGGGTTCGGTTGCGCGCGCCCGGCACCATGCCGGGCAACGGGGCGGCCATCTTGGGCGTTTGGCCGCACGCTGCAATCCCTACCCCGCTGGCCGCGTCGCCAAACCGGGGGATGGCCGCGGACCCAACCCCCCAGGCTTGAAAAATGTCACGCCGGCACCATTTCTAAGAAGTTTTGTGGGCGTGCCGGGAACTGAGTTACCGTGCGCCTGCTCTTAAGGGCACAGTGCCGGCTCCGCAAGTTGCGGCTGCCGACTTGGAATATTGGAGACACTCCTGATGAAACACCTGCTGATGGCGATTTCGATGACTGTGGCGGCACTCTCTCTGGGCATGGCGCCCAGCGATGCCGACGCCAAGCGACTGGGCGCCGGCAAGCCTGCGGGCATGCAACGGGCAGCCCCCACCAACGCCACACCGCAAAACGCACCGGCCAATACCGCTGCGGCGCCCAGCAATGCGGCCGCACCGACCGCGGCACCCGGCGTCACGCCGCCAAAACGCAACTGGATGGGCCCGTTGGCGGGTCTGGCGGCCGGTCTCGGCATTGCCGCGCTGTTCAGTCACCTCGGCATGGGCGCCGGGCTGGGCAACTTCGTGATGATCGCGCTGCTGGCGGTGGTCGCGGTGGTGGCGGTGCGCTTCGTCATGGGCCGCATGCGCGGCGGCGCGTCGTCCGGTCCGCAGTTGGCTGGTGCTGGTGCTGGTACCGGTGCCGGTGGGATGGCTGGCGGCTGGCAGCCGCAGCCCGCGGCCGAGCCGGTCAACCTGCAGCGCAGCACGCTGAACAGCGCGCCGGCCCTGCCGGCCGCCACCGCGCTGGCCGGTGCCGGTGCCGTTGCGGCGATTGCGCCCGTCCTGCCCGGCGGCATGGACGCGGCGGACTTCGAGCGCCTGGCCAAGATGGTGTTCATCCGCCTACAGGCCGCCAACGACACCAGCAACCTCGACGACCTGCGCAAGTTCACCACGCCTGAGCTGTTTGCCTCGCTGCGGCTGGACCTGCAGGACCGCGCTGGCGCCAAGCAGCAGACCGATGTGGTACAGATCGATGCCAAGGTGGTCGAGTGCGCCCGTGAAAACGGCCAGGACATCGTGACCGTGCGCTTCACCGGCCTGATCCGTGAGGCGGCCGAGGCCGGCGCCGAGCCGTTCAACGAGCTGTGGCACCTGGTGCGTGCGGCCGATGGCCACGGCGACTGGGCCATTGCCGGCATCACGCCGGTGCAATAACGCCGGCCACTGCCCAGCCTGGCGGCTCGGTTTCGGCAACGGCGGCCCAGGCCGCCGTTTTCACGTCTGCTGCGTTTCCTGTCCGCCGGTGCTGCCGCCGGCGCCGGTGCCATTGGCGGTTCCGGCTGACTACACTCCCGGCTTCGCTCACAGGCTCAGGTGGCTTGGCCACCTTGCCGAACCCTCAGCGGGGGGCGGGCGGCCCCCGCCAGCCTGGGGGCATTCAACAGGCTGAAATTTCAGGCGTCGCCCGTGGACCGTCCAACCGTCAAGTACCCCTTCCCTGTCCCGGCTGTCCAGGCCCTGCGCCCCTCCGTACCTGGCTGGCTGCTGGCCGGCGCCGTTGCCGCCGTGTTGACTGCTGCTGCCGGCGGTGTGGCGGCGCAGGCGTCAGCCACCGCGGCAGCTTCACCCGCCGCGTCGGCGTCAGCGCCGTCGGTTCGGCCCGAGGTGGGCAAACCGCTACAAGCGGCGCAGGACGCCGCCAAGGCCGGCAACTACAAAGAGGCGCTGGCCCGGGTGGCCGAGGTCGAGGCAATGCCCGGTCTGACCCCTTATGAGCTGTTCATCACCCAGCGCATCAAAGGGCCGTCGGCATTTGGCGCTGGCGAGGTGACCGCGGCGATTGCCAGTTTCGAGACCGTGCTCGGGTCGTCACTGCTGCCCGCCACCGACCGGGCGCCGATCACCGAGACCACGGTCAAGCTGCTGCTACAGCAAAAAGAATATGCCCGCGCCGCTGGCTGGATGAAGCTCTACCTGGCTGATGGTGGGGCCAATCCGGAGATCCGCCGGCTCTACCCGCAGGTGCTTAGCATGCAGGGCGACCATGCCGGTGCGCTGCGCGAGCTGGCGCCGTTGGTCGCCGCCGACGAGGCCGCCAAGCGCATCACGCCCGAGCCCACGCTGCGTCTGCTGGCGGCCAGCCAGAGCGCGCTGAAAGACATGCCCGCCTACATCGGCACGCTGGAGAAGCTGGCCACCGGCACCGGCAAGCCCGAATACTGGGCCGAACTGATCGCCCGCGCCGGCCGCCGTGATGGTTTTGCCGACGAGCGGTTGCGGCTCGACGTCTACCGCCTGCGCCGGGCCACCGGTGTGCCGCTGGATGCCGGCGAACTGGG
>JANMXG010000531.1:0-15092 GCA_031394235.1 Betaproteobacteria bacterium | reverse complement strand
GCGTTGTTCGACCTGGCCGCGGCGGACGGCGTTGAGGCGCGGGTGCTCAGCCGATTTGACGGCGACTGGCGCCTGCGCAACGGCCCGTTTGCACGCCGTGTCCTGCCACCAATCCGCAAGCCCGACTGGACTTTGCTGCTGCAGGGCCTGGACCTGCACTGCCAGCCGGCACACGACATGCTGCAGCGCTTCCGCTTTGTGCCCGAGGCCCGACTCGATGACCTGATGATCTCCTGGGCCAGCGATGGCGGCGGGGTGGGTCCGCACCTGGACTCGTACGACGTGTTTTTGCTTCAGGTGCAGGGGCGGCGCCGCTGGCGCATCGGGCCGGTGGCCGACCGCAGCCTGGTGCCTGGTCTGCCGGTACGCATCCTGGCCCATTTCGAGCCCGTCGAAGAGTGGGTCCTGGAGCCGGGCGACATGCTTTACCTGCCGCCGTTGTGGGGCCACGACGGCGTCGCCGACGGCGAGTGCATGACGGTGTCGGTCGGCTTCCGGGCGGCCGGCGTTGGCGCGTTGGCGCAAGAGCTGTTGCACCAGCTCGCCGACGATCTGGAGCCGTCAGCGTCCGCCGAAACCCTGTACCGCGACGCCGGGCAAGGGGCCACCGCCACGCCCGGCCTGATACCGCCTGGAATGCGCCAGTTTGCTGACAAGGCGCTCAAGCGAGCGCTGCGCGATCCCCACGCACTGGACCGTGCGCTGGGCATCCTGCTGAGCGAGCCCAAACCCCAGGTCTGGTTCGAGCCCGGTCAGCCGTTGACGCCGGGTGCTGCCGTGGCACTGGACCGCCGCACCCGGATGGTCTACGACGACCGGCATGTTTTCATCAACGGCGAGGCGTTTGTGGCCGGTGGTCGGGATGCCAGGCTGATGCGCCAATTGGCCGACCAACGCAGCCTGGCTGCAGCCGACGTGGCGCGGCTGGGCCAGGGTGCCCATGACCTGCTGGGCGAATGGGCGGACGCCGGTTGGGTTGTGGCCCATGCCTGAGTCGGACCTGACGCACGGCCGCAGCGCCTGCAGCGCCGCGCTTCGCGAGTTGCTGTGCAACCTGACGGCGTCTGAGCCTGCCGGCGCCGTGTCCGGCGATGTGCTGCTGATTGACAACGATTTTGCGGATTGGCCGCTGAACGATTTGGCCGTGATGCAGGCATTGCAGACCTGGCTGAAGCCGCCGGGCCGGCGTTTGCGCATGGTTGGTCTGGATTTCGACGCCGTGGCCCGAGCCCACCCGCGGTTTTTTCGGTGGCGGCGTGATTGGGCGCACCGGATCGAGGTCTGGCGCCCGGCCGACGGTGTGTGGGCGCCAGACTTGCGCGGGCTGCTGGCCGGGCCCGTGGCACTGCAGTGGCTGGACGCACCAGACGGGTGCTTGCGCAGGCTGACCGGCAAGGTGCAGGTGCATGCCCTTCGCGAACGCAGTGCAGCCTTTTTGCAACATTGCGAGCTGGCCTGGCCAGTGACAACGCTGGGTTTATAGGGAGGTTCCCTAGGTCTTGGTATAATTTTTGGCTAGTCCCAGGGGTGCTCGAGCTTACTGGGTCTGGTTTCTTGACACATCGGCCGAAGGCTGAGTGCGATGGATCCCGTTACTGATTTTGTTGATCAACATTTTTCTCAGAGGACACATATGAACAAGTCAATCCTGTTGGCCGCCCTGGTTGCCGCCGCCGCCCTGACCGCTTGCGGCAAAAAGGAAGAAGCGCCCGTCCCCGTCGCAGTGCCGATGACGGCCGCCGCTACGGCAGCTGCCTCTGCCGCCTCGACGGTTGCTGACACCGCTGCTTCGGCTGCTGCCAATGCCGCTACCGCTGTGGGCGATGCCGCCGCTTCGGCTGCTGCCGGCGCAGCCGCGATGGCCGCCAGCAAGTAATCGGCTTCCGCCGGTTCTGAAAGCCGCCTTCCGGCGGCTTTTTTTCGTCCCGACGGCGGCCTTGCCTGAATGCAGCCTGAGCGGCGGGCAGATTGGCCTGCCGCGTCAGCCGTTGTTCGCCACCCGGCAGTGCACTGACAGCAGGATTCCTTCGTGCCCGCCGGCATGCGGCTGGCGATAGTGACCGCTATTGCACGGTAGTGCCGTTTCATTGCCACTGGCGGCCGGGCTGGGTGGTGTTGCGCGGCCAGGGATCGGCCTAGACTTGCGCCGTAATTTCCCGTTGTTCACCGCGCAATGCTTTTGGCCGTTTACCCCACCCCATGTTGAAGTTGCTGCGTCGATTGCTCTACCCGCGGCCAGGTTTGGCCGAGCCCGTAGCGCTGCAGGGCTGGGCCGAGCAGCGCGGTCACAGCTTTAGGCGGGTGCGCGGCCAGGCCCAGGGTTGCGTGATCGAGGGTCAGCAGGGCACCCAGCCCTGGCGTATCGAATGGGGTGCGTCCCAGCGCAGTTACATCCCGGGCCTGGAATTGCGGCTGATGGCCGAGCTCGACCTGCCCAAGGAATTGATGGCGATGGTGCTCAACCGCCATTTGATGGCGGTGATGGAAAAAACCGTCTACGAGCAGTTTGTCGATGACGTGCAGACCCGCATCGACACCGACACCCCGTCTGAAATGCGCTGGCTGGTGATGTTCAGCAAGCTGGGGCCCCAGGATTTGGGCCGGCTGCGCGAGCGCTATGCCGCCGTCAGCAGCGTGGCGCCTTGGATGGTGCAATGGCTGGCCAGCCCGCTCAACGATGCGCTGGCCGCGACCACCCAGATCATGCAGCCCGACCAGCCCGTGGCGCTGACCATCGGTCGGGGCCGGTTGACCCTGCGCACCTCCCTGCCGCAGCCCGATGTCGCTGGTTTGGCGGTCTGGTTTTCTGTTTTCGAGCATGCCGTGCGTGAAGCGCGCCGCCTGGGCGCGGAGTGGCGTGATGCCGCGGGAGGTGGGCTCACAACCCAACCCAGCGCCTGGTCGCACAGCGAACTGGTGCGCGTCCCCAGCCGTGTGACCGAAACCTGAGCCGTGCGCACGACCCCCTTGTAAGTGGCCGAAAAGCCCGCTGCGGTGCGGTTCGGGTATCAGCCTTCAGCCGCCGATGTTGCCGGCCTTTAACGCAAAGCCCCAGCCCAGCTCGGCCAGCGGTCGGGTTGACGCGCCAGTGGCCCGGGCCTGGGCGCTGGCAGCTGTGCCGTCAACGACCCGTTTGGCGATGCCCTGGGTGATGGCGGCCAGGCGGAACAGGTTGTAGGCGAGGTAGAAGTTCCAGTCGGCTAGCAGGTTGTCGGGCGATCCCCGGCCGGTGCGGTCACAGTAGCGGCGCATGTAGTCGCGTTCGGCCGGGATCCCCAGTGCCGCGAGGTCCAGCCCTGCGATGCCGCGGAACATGCCCGGCGCGATGTGCCAGCTCATGCAGTGGTAGCTGAAGTCGGCCAGCGGGTGGCCAATGGTGGACAGCTCCCAGTCGAGCACGGCCACCACGCGGGGCTCGTTGGGGTGAAAGATCAGGTTGTCCAGCCGGTAGTCGCCGTACACGATCGTGACCTGGGACTCATCGCGTGCACTGGCTGGCAGGTGCTCGGGCAGCCAAGCCATCAGGCGGTCCATCTCGGGGATGGGCTCGGTGATCGATGCCCGGTACTGCCGGGTCCAGCGGCTGATCTGCCGGCCGAAGTAGTTGCCCGGTCGGCCGAATTCGGCCAAGCCCACCGCGCGCACATCGACGTTGTGCAACGCCGCCAGCACCCGGTTCATTTCGTCGTAGACGGCACTTCGCTCGTTTGGTGCCATGCCCGGCAGCGACTGGTCCCACAGCACCCGTCCCTCGACACATTCCATGACGTAGAACGCGCGGCCGATCACCGACTCGTCCTCGCACAGCACATGCATGCGGGGCACGGGCACACCGCTCAAGGCCAGGGCGTCCATGACGCGGTACTCACGCTCGATCGCGTGGGCGGACGGCAACAGCTTGGCCAGCGGTCCGGGTTTGCTGCGCATCACATAGGCGCGGCCGGGCGTGATCAGCCGGTAAGTCGGGTTGGACTGGCCGCCCTTGAACTGCTCGACCTGCAGCGGCCCGGCAAAGCCGCCCATGTGGTCAACAAGCCAAGCCTGCAGCGCTGCGGCGTCAAAGGCATGTTGCTCAGATACCGTGCCGCTGCCGGTGAATTGGTCCATCGGGTCAGGCTCCGGTTTGGGCTGAGGCAGGCGGTATCAACCTTCGGCAATGTCCATCAGCTTGTCGCGCGACAACACCACCAGCCGGGTCGGCTCGACCCTGACAGCGCCCTCGCGCTCGAAGCCCTTTAGCTCTTGGTTGACACGCTGGCGCGACGCGCCCAGCAGCTGCGCCAAGTCCTCTTGCGCGAGTTGCAGACCGATTCGGATCTCCTCGCCCTGTTCGATGCCATAGCTTTTGGCCAGCAGGATGATCTGCTTGGCCAGGCGCGCCGACAGCGGCTTGGTGTTGAGGTCCTCGAACTGGTTGAACATCAGCCGCAGCCGGCGGCAGTTCAGGCGCAACAGGGCGTCGTACAGCTCCGGGTGCTGTGACAGCAATTCCTTGAAATCGGCCTTGCGGATGCACAGCAGGGTGGTCTCGCCATGGGCGTCGGCATCGTGGGTGCGCGGCAGGCCGTCGAACAGCGCGATGTCGCCAAACCAGACGCCCGGCTCGCAGTAAGTCAGTGTGACCTGCTTGCCGGCCAGTGATACCAGCGAGATCCGCACCGTGCCGCGGGCCACGCCGCACCACTCTTCGGCCGGTGTGCCGCGCGAGGCGAGCGGTGCGCCATCGCCCAGCCGCCGCACATAGGCACGGGACAGGATCGCATGTCGAAGGGGCTGGGATAGCTTGGAAAACCACGCACCGGACTCGATGTTTTGACGCTCTTCGATGGTAAGAACCGGGGTATTCATGTCTTGTCCCAGGCGCGACAACCGCGCCAGCCTGTCAAAGCTTATTGTCCATCAGCCCAGCAAGGAGTCTGTCCGCATGCCCTCACACGACCTCGATATCCCTTCGCGCCAGCACCAGGTGTCAGCCGAGGAGTGGCAGGTCAGGCTTGATTTGGCGGCGGCTTACCGGCTTGTGGCCTTGTTCAAGTGGGACGATCTGGTGTTTACCCACATCAGCGCGCGGGTGCCCGGCACCGACGACCAGTTCCTGATCAACCCCTACGGGCTGATGTTCGACGAGATCACCGCATCCAGCCTGGTCAAGATCGATTTGGCCGGCAACAAGATAGACGACTCGCCGTTTCCGATCAACCCCGCTGGATTCACGATCCACAGCGCGGTACATGCGGTGCGTCACGATGCCGCCTGCGTGCTGCACGTGCATTCGCTCAACGGCGTGGCGGTGTCGGCCCAGAAGCAGGGCGTGCTGCCGATCTCGCAACAGTCGATCTTCGTGCTGTCCAGCCTGGGTTACCACGACTATGAAGGCGTGGCCCTGCGTGATGACGAAAAGCCGCGGCTGGTGCATGACCTGGGTGACCGGCGGTTTCTGATGCTGCGCAACCACGGCCTGCTGACGGTGGGCGCCACGATCGCCGACGCGTTTTTGTCGATGTACCTGTTCGAAACCGTCTGCACAATCCAGGTGCGGGCGCAGGGTGGGGGTGAGCTGACCGCAGTGCATCCCGAGATCATCGCCACGGCACGCCAGCAATCGGCTCAGGCGACGCGCGGCATGGGTGACTCGCTGGTCTGGCCTGGATTGCTGCGGCGTCTGGCCAGGCAGTCCCCCGGCTACGACCGCTGACGCCTCGCCGCCGCGGGGGTGGCGCTGCGATGGCGGTGCGATGCCGCGTGAACGGCACAGCCCCGCTGTCCGGTTGCACTCAAAAACACGCGGCTTTTGCCACTGTGGCGCGGCGCCGGCGGCGATGGCGCGTGCTAGAGTGTTTTGAAATCCGTCCATGCCATTTCGCGATAAAGACCCGTCTGCGCCCACTGCACCGCATGCCACCCAAGATTGCGCTGACTCTTGCGGCGGCCGCCTGCCTGCTGGTGGCGGCCCCGCCAGGTTGGGGTGCTGGCCTTGGGCTGATTGAGGCGCCGACGCTGTCCACCCTGATTCCGACGCCAGCGTCCGCGTCCAAGTTTGTCCGCCGTTGGGCCGGTGGTCCGCAGTGGCGAGCCCAATCAGCCGCCAGCAACGGCACGGCGCAGTCTGGCGAAGATCCTGTCGACCTGATCGAGGCGCAGGTTCGGCAGTTGCTGGGCGACGCGCAACGCCAGCAGTTGCAACTGGCGCTGCTCCGGCAACGCCTGGCGGCGGCGGAATCCGTCAGCGCCTGGGTGCCGTTTCTGCTGTTGGGGGCAGTGGCCTTGGTGGTCATGGTCGTTTGGCTGGCCTTGCGGGGGCAGCGCCTGCAACGCCTGTTGCGGGTGCAGACCCGACGGGCCGACGCATTGGCGGACGCCGAAGCCGACGCGCTGGCGGAGGCCGGCGTGGCGTCGGCGCCCGCAGCTATGACCGCTGGCGGCACACCGCTGTTTGCAACCCGGCCTGCGGCGTCGATGGTTGCGATGGCGGGGCCTGGAGCGATGCTTGCCGGGCAGGCTGCCGCGGCATCGGCGGGGCGCCCCACGGCAGCGCCCGTGCTGCAGAATGTTTCGACGCCGCCGTTGGCCACGGACGCCAGAGGCGCGGCCTTGCGCGAGCGCAACCCCTTGTCACTGGGGACAGGGGTGCCGCAGCGACCGGTGTCGGTCGAGGAACTGCTCGACCTCGATCAACAGGTCGACTTCTTCATCGTGCTGGGGCAGGCGCAGTCGGCGGTCGACCTGCTGCTCAGCCATGTTCGTGCCACCGGCGGTGCGAATGCATTGCCGTACCTCCGGCTGTTGCAGATCTACCGGCAGCAAGGCGACGAAGAGGCCTTTGAGCGCACCCGCGACCGCTTCAACCAGCGGTTCAATGCGCAGGCTCCGGACTGGCGCGGCGATCTGGCGGCGGGCCGCTGCCTGGAGCAATATCCGGACATCATCGTCCGCTTGCAACGCGCCTGGCCGCAGCCCTTGCGCGCCGAGACCGAACTGGAATCCCTGCTGCTGCGCCGCGATGACCTGGAGCCTTTCGACCTGCCGGCATTCCATGACATCCTGACGCTGCACGCGCTGGTGCGCGATTTGCCGGCCTTGCCGGTGGTGCCGACGCTACCGGCACTGTCGTCGCCAGCGGCGCCTGCGCCGATGGCCGTGCCCGACCACCCCGCTTCGCTGGACCAAGTGGACCTGTTGTTGCCGCTGGGCGAGGAGACGCCGGACATCACCTCGCCCCGACCCCGCGTGGCCGAGCCGGGGACCGTGGCCAGGGCCATGTTGGCCGACTGGGTATTCGCTCGCGCCGCCACCGGCCTGCCGATCCCCGGCGCCGTGCCGGCGCCGAACCCGGCCGATCTGACCCGGTCCATGCACGGGATGGACCTGAATCTGGACCTGGATCTGGATCTGACGGATTACGGCCCGGCGCCGCGAGAGTTCACCCGGCCCGCAGCGTTCACCGATGTAGACATGCGGCACGACAGCCGGATGTCGGACCTGGCGGCGTTTGATGACAGCGACCTTCTGTCGCCAGTGACGACTCGCCGCTGAACCGCTGAACTGCCGCTCTGCACCTCGGCAGCAGGCGCCTTACAACCGCGCCAGCCGCTGCAGCGCCGTTTGCAGGGTGTCATCTCTTTTTGCATAGCAAAAGCGCGCCAGTCCCTGATTGCGGCCGTCGTCATAAAACGCCGACAACGGGATTGCCGCCACACCGACCTCGGTGGTCAGCCACCGGCAGAAATCGGCCTCGCCCAGGTCACTGATGGCGCTGTAGTCCACCACCTGGAAGTAGCTGCCCTCGCTGGGCAGCAGGCGCAGCCGGGTGGCCGCCAGCCCGGCACGGAACAGGTCGCGCTTGCGCTGGTAGAAAGCCGGCAGGTCAAGGTACGGCGCTGGATCGGCCAGGTAGCGCGCCAGGCCGTGTTGCATCGGGGTGTTGACGGTGAAGACGTTGAACTGGTGCACCTTGCGGAATTCGGCCGTCAGGGCCGCGGGGGCGGCGACGGTGCCAATCTTCCAGCCGGTGACGTGGAAGGTCTTGCCAAAGCTGGACACGACCAATGCCCGCGCCGCCAGCTCGGGATGGGCCGAGGCGCTGGCATGGCGCTCACCGTCGTAGAGCATGTGCTCGTAGACCTCATCGGCGATCAGCAGCACCTCCGTCGGACGCAGAATCTCGGCCAGGCGGTCCAGGTCGGCGGCGCGCCAGATTGTCGCGCTGGGGTTGTGCGGGGTGTTGACCAGGATGGCCCGGGTGCGTGGGCTGATCGCGGCGGCGATGGCGTCGAAATCGGGCCGGAAGGTCTCGGGCAGCAAAGCCACCCGCACCACGGTGCCGCCCGCCAGCTCGATGTTGGGCACATAGCTGTCGTAGTTGGGCTCCAGCACGATCACCTCATCGCCCGGGCCGACGACAGCCAGGATGGCGGTGATGATGGCCTGGGTGGCGCCGGCGGTGATGGTGATTTCGGAAACGGGGTCGTAGCGCTTGCCGTACAGCGCCAGGATCTTGGCCGATACCGCGTCGCGTAGCGCGGTGACGCCGGCCATCGGCGGGTACTGGTTGTGACCCTCACGCATGGCCTGCGCCACCGCATCGACCAGCGCCGGATCGCCCTCGAAGTCCGGAAATCCCTGGCCCAGGTTGACCGCCCCGCGCTCGGCCGCCAGGGCCGACATCACGGTGAAGATGGTGGTGCCGACCTTGGGCAGGCGGCTGGGCGGAACGGGGGTGAGGAATGCGGTCATCGGATCACAGGTCGTACAGGGTGGGTTCGGTGCCGGGGCGCTCGGACATCGTGCGTTCGATCAGGGCGCGGTTCAGGCGCTCGCTGAGCAGCTCGGCAAAGGCAAAGACAAAGTGCCGCAGGTAGGCGCCACGCTTGAAGGCCACCCGCGAGGTGTTGGGGCCAAACAGGTGGCCGACCGGCCGCCACGCCAGGTCGCCACCAGGCGGGTCGTCGCGCACCGCCATCTCGGCCACCAGCCCCACACCCATGCCCAGCCGCACATAGGTCTTGATCACGTCGGCGTCGATCGCCTCCAGAGCGATATTGGGCTTCAGTCGGGCCTTGGCAAAAGCCGCGTCGATGCGCGAGCGGCCGCTGAACATCGGGTGGTAGGTGATCAGCGGCTCGGCAGCCACCTGTTCCAGCGTCGGCCGCTCGAGCGAGGCCAGCGGATGGCGCGCCGGCACCACCAGCACATGCTGCCACTCATAGCAGGGCAGGGTGACCAGGCCGTCGACACCCGCCAGAGATTCGGTGGCCAGGCCGATCTCGGCCACGTCGTCCAACAACATGCGCGCCACGTCACCGGGTGTGCCCTGGTGCAACACCACCTGCACTTTGGGGAACCGCTGGCGCAATTTGGCCACCGGCTCGGGCAGCACATAGCGCGCCTGGGAGTGGGTGGTGGCGATGGACAGCGTGCCGGCGTCCTGCTTGGAGAACTCCTCGCCGATGCGCTTCAGGTTGGCCACCTCGCGCATGATGATCTCGACCGACTGCAGCACCAGCCGACCGGGCTCGGTGATGCGGCGCAGGCGCTTGCCGTGGCGGGCAAAGATGTCCACGCCCAACTCTTCTTCCAGCTCCAGGATGGCCTTGCTGATGCCCGGCTGCGAGGTGTGCAGCGCCTTGGCTGTCTCGGTCAGGTTCAGGTCGCGGCGCACTGCCTCTTGCACAAAGCGAAATTGGTGCAGGTTCATGGCACGGGCCTCATCGCAGGGGCTTCAGCGTACCGGCACTTGCGCGCTGGTGGGCTCCAGCGCAACGGCGGCCATCGCATTGATCACCGCGTCGGCCTCGCCGATGGCCGGTCGCAGCGCAAACTGCACCGCCGGGTGCTCGGCTTGCAAGCGCGCCATCAGCACCGGGATGTCCTTGCGCACATGGCCGCCAGCGCCCAGGAACAACGGCACGACGTCAACGCAGTTGCAGCCGCCGGCCACCAGCCGGGAGCCGGCGCTGACGAGGTCCGGCGTCATGAACTCCAGGAACGCCAGCGTCACGCGTTGCGGGCCCAACGCCAGCGCGCAGCGTGCCGCCACGGCCTCGAACGGCCGGGCCCACTGCGGATCGCGCGCGCCGTGGGCAAACAGCAGCAGGCCGGTGGTGGTGGCGGGGGAAGTCGGGGTTTGATCGGTCATGGGCAGGGGTGGGGGCTATCGGAATCTGACCAGCCAGGCAAAAGCGCCCAGCGATATCAGCAGGTACAGACCGCTTGGCGCGGCGGCGGCGATCCAGGGTGTCCACTGGCGCAACAGACCGAGGTGTCCGCTGGCGTTGTTCAGCAGCACAAAGCTGATGCCCAGCATGATGCCGCCAAACACCTTGTAGCTGACACCGCCGGCACGGGCGTGCAGGTAGGCAAACGGCAGCGCCAGCGCCACCATCACCACGCAAGCCAGCGGGTACAGCGCTTTTTTCCAGAATGCGATCTCATGGCGCTGCACCGCCTGGTCCTGGTCGGCCAGGTGGCTGGTGTAGCGCCACAAGTCCAGCGTGGACATGGTTTGCACCGGCAGCAAGGCCGAGGCCACCACGCCGGCGTTGAGGGCAGTGGGCCAGGCCAGTTGCGGCAAGGTGGCCAACGTGAGCGACGCACCGCGCACGGCGGCGTCAGGGGTCGGCCAATCGGTGCGCTGAACCCCGCGCAGGTCCCAGGAGCCGTCCTTCTTCACCTGGGCCGATGTGGCCTCGATGCGGGTGCGCAGCCGGCCGGCCGTGTCGAACTCGAAGATCCGCACGCCCTGCAAGTCACCGCTGCCGGTGGCCGCGCTGACGTTGACCGAGATGCTGCGCTCGGTGTCGGCACCTGCAGGTCCGTTGGACGGCGCGCCGCTGCGCCGGTCCTTGAGCCAGGCCCCGCCACTGCCAAACGACAGGCCGCCACGGGCACCGGCTTTCAGGGCCACCGCCTGGCGCTCAGCCTGCGGCGCGACATAGTCGCCGACAACGAAGGTGATCAGCGCAAATACCAGCCCCGGCAAGGCCAGCAGGGTGAGCGCCCGACCCGGCCCCAAGCCGGCGGTTCGCAGGATCGTGAACTCGGACGACTGCGCCAGCCGGGCCATCGCGTAGATCGTGCCGATCAGCACGGCGATCGGGAACAACTCGTAGAAATGGCCAGGCAGCAGCAGCACACCCCGCAACACCGCATGCCCCAGGGTGTAGCCGCCGCGGCCCACGCTGTCCAGCTCGTCGACAAAATCGATGAAATAAAACAGGCTCAGGAACGCCACCGCCACGAACACCACCGACCAGACGATGTCGCGGTAGAGCAGCCGGCGCACCGTCTTCATGGTGCGCTCCGCCGGTCGAACGGCCGCCAAACGGTGCCGTGGTCACGCCATGCAATCAGGGCGATACCCAGCAGGAAGGCGCCGCCGTGTATCAGGCCCATCAACGGCGCAGGGCTGTAGCGGCCGGCGGCAATCCAGGCCTGGGACAGGTTGACCAGGTTGAAATACGCGACAAAGGTCAGCAAGGCCAGCAGCAGGTTCCAGTTGCTGGCGCGGCGCGGCTGGGTGGCGGCCAGTCCGATGCCCAGCAGCAGCAGGTTGGCGGCAGCGATCAACATGCCAAAGCGCCAGGCCAGCTCGGCCTGGTGGCGCGGCGTGGCGCGGCGCATCAGGTCCAGCGTGGCCAGGGTCTTGGGCGGGCTGTCCTGGGCACTGCGGGCTGCTGTTTCGCCCACGACCACCCGGTAGTTTTGAAAGCTGGCCAGCGTGTGTGCACCGCTCAGCGCGTCCACCTCATTGCGCTGGCCATCGTCGAGTTGCAGCACGCGGTCGTCGCCCAGGCTCTCCAGGCGGCCACTGCGTGCCGAGACCACGGATTCGATCGGCGGCTTGCGGGTCAGCACGAAGACATGGTGGCCCTCGACGTTTTCCTGGCTGGCGCGGTCGATAAAAAACACCCGGCTACCGTCACGCGAGGTCTGGAACACGCCCGGTGCGACGCGAGACAGGTCGGTGCGTTGCTCGTAGCGGCTGCGCAACTCCACGCTGCTGCGGTTTCCCCAGGGCCAGACGAACAGCAGCAGGCCGGCCGACACCGCCAGCACCGGCCAGGCCATCTGGAACACCGGTCGCACGAAGCGCCCCAGGCTCAGGCCGCTGGCAAACCAGATCACCATTTCGCTGTCGCGGTACATGCGGCCCAGCGTGACCACGACCGCCACAAACAGGCTCAAGCCCAACATCATCGGCAGGTAGCCCAGCGCCGTGTAGCCCAGCAGCAGCACGACGTCCTCGGGTGCCACCTCGCCGCCTGCGGCCATGCCCAGCGTGCGGATCAGCATCATCGTGATGACGATGGTCAGGATCACCACCAGGGTGGCGCCGAAGCTTCGGCCCAATTCGCGGCGAACAGTTGAATCGAATAACATTGTTGGCTCTAATTACCTGAGCTAATTATGGACTTTCGCACCCAATTGACTGCGCCCGGCGCTGCATGCCGTTCCAGTGCCGATGCCTTGTTGCTGCTGCTGCTGGGCGACACGCTGCCAGCCGGGCTGGACGAACCGCTGGCACAAGGCCTGTCCGAGGCGATCGCCCAGGGCGACTTTGTGCTCAAGCCGGGCAAGCTGGTGTACCTGCGGCAGGTCGCGGGCGTGAAGTCGCCGCGGGTGGCCGTGGTGGCCGTGAAGGACAGCAGTGCCAAGTCGGTGAAGGCTGCCACGGCAGCCGGACTGGGTTTGCTCAAAGGCCTGGGCGTCAAGCATCTGGCCGTGCAACT
Organism: Betaproteobacteria bacterium; assembly: GCA_031394235.1. Classification (GTDB taxonomy): domain Bacteria; phylum Pseudomonadota; class Gammaproteobacteria; order Burkholderiales; family Burkholderiaceae_C; genus Pseudaquabacterium. Next base: position 2,364 of record JANMXG010000531.1, on the reverse strand, counting down.
GGTGGGTGGCGGCACCGTGGGCGCCGCCGAGGCCGAGGCGATTGCGGCAGCCGCCAGTGAAGCGGCTTACACCTACACCACCACCAAGCCCAGCGCGACGCCGGCGCCCGCCCTGAACAAACTGAGCCTGCTGGTGGCCAGCAAGGCCGAGGCCAAGGCCGCGGACGACGGTCTGGCGCGTGGCGCCGCCATCGGCGAGGGCGTGGCCCTGGCGCGCGAGCTGGCCAACCGCCCGGGCAACCACTGCACCCCCACGCTGCTGGCCCACGAGGCCCGCAAGATGGCCAAGGCCCAGGGCTTGAAGATCGAGGTGCTGGACAAGAAGCAGATCGAGGCGCTGGGCATGGGCAGTTTTCTGTCGGTGGCGCAAGGCTCGGACGAGCCGCCGCGTTTCATCGTGATGCACTACCAGGGTGCTGCCAAGAGCGAGCCGCCGCTGGTGCTGGTGGGCAAGGGCATCACTTTTGATTCTGGCGGCATCTCGCTCAAGCCGGGTGGCGAGATGGACGAAATGAAGTTCGACATGGGGGGTGCTGCCAGCGTCGTCGGCACGCTGCGAGCGGTGGCCGAGCTCAAGCCCAAGCTCAACCTGATTGGCGTGATAGCGGCCTGCGAGAACATGCCCAGCGGCAAGGCGCTGAAACCCGGTGACGTGATCACCAGCCTGTCCGGCCAGACCATCGAGGTGCTCAACACCGACGCCGAGGGCCGGCTGATCCTGTGCGATGCGCTGACCTATGTCGAGCGTTTCAAGCCCGCCGCGGTGGTGGACATCGCCACGTTGACCGGGGCTTGCGTGGTGGCGCTGGGGGCGGTGCGCTCGGGCTTGTTTTCAACCGACGATGGACTGGCCGCTGAATTGCAGGCGGCTGGCGATACGGCACTTGACACCTGCTGGCGTTTGCCCACCGACGACGAGTACGACGAAGGCCTCAAGAGCAACTTTGCCGACGTTGCCAACATTGGCGGCCGAGCGGGCGGCGCGATCACGGCGGCGATGTTCCTCAAGCGTTTCACCACCAAGCTGCGCTGGGCCCACCTCGACATCGCCGGCACGGCCTGGAAGTCCGGTGCCGCCAAGGGCGCCACCGGCCGGCCCGTCGGCCTGCTGACGCACTGGGTGCTGTCGCACGCCAAATGACGGCGTGGCGAAGTGACGCCTGAACCGGTGCCCGCGTGGCCGTGACGGACCTTGCCTTCCACAGCGGTGTGGCCGACAAGCTCGGCTACACCTGCCGGTTGCTGCGCAAGGCCTGGCGCGCCGGCAACCGGGTCTGGGTGGCCGGGTCGGTCGACCAATTGGCACGGCTGGACGCCATGTTGTGGGCCTTCGAGCCTGGCGAGTTCATTCCGCACCTTCGGATTCGTGCCGGCCAGGCCGTCGCGCCGCTGCTGGCGGCAACGCCGATCTGGCTGGGCGACACGCCGGCCGATCTGCCGCCCGATGCCGCCCCATGCAATGTGCTGGTCAACCTGGGTCCGGGCATTGCGTCAGGGTTTGACCAATTTGCGCGGGTGATCGACATCGTGGCCGAGTCGGCCGACGAAGTCAGTGCCGGCCGCCAACGGTGGCGCAACTATCTGGCTGCGGGCTTGCAGCCCAAAAATCTGCCGCAGAAGCAGACCAGGCTTGCGCCGCCAACAGCGGCAGATCCGTCGACGCAGAGTTCGGCCTGAGCGGCGCCGCGCTGTTGCGCGAGCACCATCTCGAGCTGACCGGCAGTGGCTGGGTGGTGCACACGCCAAGGCAGACGCTGACCCGCGCTTTGCGTGGGAGGGTCCACACTGCCGACCAGCGGGCGCTGGGCCCACAAGGCGATCGAGCGACCTGATAGGGTTGCATTTGCGTCCTCAGCAACGCGGCACGGGCCTTGCTGGTTGACCGGTCTGGCGCAGGTTCGAACTAGGGCAAGCCCCGAGCCGGTGCACGCCAGAACCGAGTCTTAACGGGTGTATCGTCTCGCCCGTTGGGAAACTCCCTGCAGAACTTTCATGTCTCTCTCAACATCCTCTTTTGGAGCTTATTGCATGCATATCAAACTCAACGTGATCGTCGCAGCCGCGGTTTCGGTCCTGGCTGGCAACGCGATGGCGCAGGACATGGACGACAAAACCGTGTTTCAGCCGGGCCCGCAGGGCAGTCTGCGCCCCGGCGTGCGGCTCAACGACATGTTCGAGATCGAGCGCCTGATCGCCGAAGGCGGCATGGGCGAGGTCTACAAGGGGATCGCCGTCGCTTCGGGCGATCCGGTCGCCATCAAGCTGGTGCGCCCGGAGATGGCGCGCCAGGCCGAAGTGATCGCGTTGTTCAAGCGCGAGGCGGCGATCCTGCACAATCTGCCGCACGACGCGATCGTGCGCTAC
>JANMXG010000530.1:0-12148 GCA_031394235.1 Betaproteobacteria bacterium | reverse complement strand
GTCCAGGTGCAGGCCGTTGTGCACCAGCAGCACGCTTGACGGCGCAGCCGCTTCGCCCTGGTAGCCGACAAACTGGGCCGCGTCGGCCAGGCCCGTGGCACTGCCGTCGCGTTGCGCCACCACCAGCGCGCCGCCTTGCACCGTGTAGCCGGTGGCCTCGGCATGCGAGCCGGTGCGCAGTGGCGCGGACTGGTCCAGCACCGCGCGGGCACGGGCGATCACCTGGGCGCCGCGCACCGGGTTGTAGCCACCGGCACGCTCGGCGCCGTTGGCCTCTGAAATGGCATCGGTGCCGTACAGCGCGTCATACAGCGAGCCCCAGCGGGCGTTGGCGGCATTCAGCGCGTAGCGGGCGTTCAGGATCGGCACCACCAGCTGCGGCCCGGCCTGCAGCGCCAGCTCGGCATCCACGTTCGTGGCGGTGGCCTGGACCTGCGCCGGCGCCGGCTGCAAATAGCCGATGTCGGTCAGGAAGGCTCGGTACGCCGGCATGTCGGCGATCGGGCCGGGGTGGGCGCTGTGCCAGCTGTCCAATTCGGTTTGCAGTCGGTCGCGATCGGCCAGCAGCGCGATGTTCTTGGGCGCCAGGTCGTGCACCAGCGCGTCGAACCCGGCCCAGAAGTCCGCCGGCGTGATGCCGGTGCCGGGCAGCACCCGGTCGTCGATGAACAGGGCCAGTGGCGTGGCCACTTGCAGGCGGTGAAGGGCGGTGCGTTGGGTCATGGGGGTTCTCTCGGCTCTGAAGTGGGGTTGGATCGGCTCAGGCGGGCTGAACCGGGACCGCAGGGAAGAAGTCCAGCACGGCGCGCAGGTTGCTGGCGGTGCGGGTGGGTTCGGTGGCCAGTTGCTCCAGCGGCGCGCCGGCTCGGTTGACCCACAGCGTGGTGTAGCCGAACCAAGTGGCGCCAATCGCGTCCCAGCCGTTGCTGGAGACAAACAGGATTTTGCGCGCCGGCAGCCCCAGCGCGTCAGGCCCCAACTGGTAGACCGCCGGGTCGGTCTTGAAGCGCTTGACGTCGTGGGCGCTGAGCACCGGGTCGATCAGGTCGGCCAGTCCGGCGCTCTTGATCGCCACCGCCAACATCTCGGGGTCGCCGTTGCTGAGGATGCCGGCGCGCACACCGCGGTCGCGCAGCGCTTGCAGCACCTCGCGGTTTTCCGGAAACGCCGACAGGTGGCGGTACTGGTTCATCAGCCGGTCTTCGGCCGCGCGGTCCAGTGTCAGGCCCAGCTTCAGCGCGGCAAATTGCAGTCCGGCGCGCGTCAAGTCCCAAAACGGCTGGTAGCGCCCGCTCATCGATGCCATCCGGGTGTAGTCGATCTGCTTGTCGCGCCACAAAAGGGCCAGCGCCTCGCCCTTGCCAGCAAACAACTGCTCGGCCAGCAAACCGACGCTGTAGACGTCGAACAGGGTTCCGTAGGCGTCGAACAACACCGCTTCGGGTGGGGTCAGTTTGGATTTGTCCATGGTTGATCGGACTGTATTGCGAACCTGGCTGCGTATTGCAATGCATCGGCAGCGTAGATTCATGCCGAATCTCGGGTTAATTGCGGGGCGGCCCGGCGCCGTCTCGGGATTGATTCATGACCTTTGTGTGTGTAATCTGGCGACATGGACCGGTTAAAGCAGATCGAATCGTTTGTGGCGGTGGTAGCCAGGGGCAGCCTGACCGCCGCTGCAGCGTCTGAGGGTGTGGCCCCGGCGGTGCTGGGCCGGCGCATTGATGCGTTGGAGGAGCGGCTGGGCGTCAAGCTGCTGCTGCGCACCACCCGGCGCATCTCGCTGACGCACGAGGGCAGCGCTTTCTTGGAGGACTGCCAGCGCATCCTGGCCGACATCGGCAGCGCCGAGGCCAGCGTCTCGGCCGGCGGTGTCAAGGCCAGCGGCTACCTGCGCATCACCGCGCCGGCGGGTTTTGGCCGCCGCCATGTGGCGCCGCTGATGCCGGGATTTCTGGCCCGACATTCGGACGTCAGCCTGTCCTTGAACCTCAGCGACCGGTTGGTCGACATTGCCGGCGAAGGGGTGGACATTGCGGTGCGGGTGGGCGACATGCCCGACTCCAGCCTGGTCAGCGTGCGGCTGGCCGACAACCGGCGGCTGTGTGTGGCCGCGCCCGCCTACCTCAAGCGGGCCGGCGTGCCGCAGCACCCGGGCGAATTGGGCCGGCACGAGTGCCTGACGCTGTCATCGGACGCCAGCCAGTCCCGCGGTTGGGCCTTCAGCCTGGACGGCGTGGTCAGCCACCTGCGGCCGAGCGGGCGGCTGGATTGCAGCGACGGCCAGGTGCTGCACACCTGGTGCCTGCAAGGCCAGGGCCTGGCCTGGCGCAGCACCTGGGAGGTCGAGGCCGACATCGCCAGCGGCGCGCTGGTGTCCGTGCTGGACGCCTTTGCGGCGCCGCCCAACGGCATTTATGCGGTGGTACCGCAGCGCAAGCACCTGCCGCTGCGGGTGCGGCTGTGGATCGACTACCTCAAGCACCACTACGGCGATCCCGCCTATTGGCGCGCTGCGTCGGCTTGAAGGCTGCTGGCGTCCGCGTCAAGCCGCTTCGGCGTGCTCGCCGGACATGGCCACCAATTGCTCGATCAGGGTCTGCTTCAGGGCTTCGGCGGTCTCGTTGGCGCCCTGGCAGGTGCCGGCAGCGGCGTGGCCACCGCCGCCGTGGCTGAGCATCAAGTTGCCCACCTCGACCGGATTGCCCCGGTCGAAAATCGATTTGCCGACGGTGTAGACCGTGTTCGACTTTTCGCGGCCCCACATCACATGCATTGAGATGTCGCACTGCGGAAACATCGCGTAGACCACAAAACGGTTGCCGGCGAAGATTGTGTCCTCCTTGCGCAGGTCCAGCACCACCAGCTTGTCGTGCACGCGGGCGACCCGGGCGATCTGGGCACGGAACAGCGCGTGCTGGGCAAAAAACAAATCCACCCGCTCCTTGACGTCCGGCAGCGCCAGGATGTCGGCAATGGGCATGTCGCGGCAGCAGTCGATCAGCATCATCATCAGCTGGTAGTTCGAGACCCGAAACTCGCGAAAGCGGCCCAAGCCGGTACGGGCATCCATCAGGAACGACAGCAACTCCCAGCCCTGCGGCGCCAGCACGTCGTCCTGGCTGAAGCCGGCGGAGTCGGCCTTGTCCACCGCGTCCATCATCGCGTCGCTGATGTTGGCAAACCGGGCCCGTCCGCCGTAATGGTCATAGACCACCCGGGCCGCCGACTTGGCCTCGGGCTGCAGGATGTAGCCCGGTGTCGGCTTGCCGCTGTTGCGCTGCGCCTCGCTGGCGTGGTGGTCAAAACACAGCGCACAGCCTGCCACATAGGGCAGGTTGGTCAGGATGTCGCGCGGACCCACGGTCACCTTGCCGTCCTGCACGTCCTTGGGGTGGTGGAACACGATGTCCCCCAGCATGCCCAGCTCCTTGAGCAGCACGGCGCAGACCAGACCATCCATGTCGCTGCGGGTGAGTAGGCGGTAGGTCTTGGCTTCGAGCGTCATCAAGGGTCTCCAGAGCAGCGGGATTGGACGGCTTCGCCAGCAGCTGGCGCGGCGCGGCGCAGCCCGAACCGGCGGCGCCTGTTGTCCGGGTATCGGCCAATCCGTTGAAGACATTGAGTGCGTTTTGCCGGTTTTTTGCCTTTTCCGGCTACCCGCCGGCCGTTTTGGCGGCGCGGGGTGGGCTGCCGTACAGTGCATTGGTCGCCAGGGCCCCAAGCTTGGGACCCCGAACATGACCTAGGACCCCCATGCAAATCCTGCTCAACACTGATCCGCACACCGACGGACGCCACGAGATGGCGCAGCATCTGGAGAGCGTGGTGCACGACGCCCTGGACCGCTTTGGCGAGGCCATCACCCGGGTCGAAGCCCATCTGTCGGACGCCAACAGCCACGTCAAGGCCGGTCCGGACGACATCCACTGCACGCTGGAGGCCCGGCTGGTCGGCCTGGACCCGGTGGTGGTCAAGGACCACGCTGGCAACGCGCACCAAGCCATCCGCGGTGCGGTGGGCAAGCTGCAGCGCGCCGTGAGCAATGCGCTGGCCAAGCACGACCCCCGCCGCTACGGTGCGGCGACCGCTGGCCCGGCGGATGCCGCACCAGCCGACAGCGCCGACTGATCCAGCCCGGGCCGGCGGGCAGGTTTACTTGGCGTCAGCGGTGCACTTCTTCACAAAGCTGTTCTTGGCAGCGCCGGCCAGCTTCTTCTCGGCGGCTTGAGCCGTGCAGGCGTCAGCAGCCGACGGCTTGGCCATCGCGTCACCGCCCGCGCACTTCTTCACGAAGCTGTTCTTGGCTGCGCCCGCCAGCTTCTTCTCAGCGGCTTGCTTCTCGCAATCGGCCGATTTCATGTTGGGCGCTTCCTTGGGGGTGTTGGCCTGGGCCACGCCGGCACACAGGAACATCGCGAAAGCCAGGGTGGTGAGCTGCTTGATCATTGGGGAGTCCTTGGTCTGATTGGGGTGCTGAAGCCCGGCGGGCCGGCACCGATTGGAGCAGACCGGCGGGTTGCCGGCAACCGCCGGCCAGCACCGCCCATCGCTGCAAGTTGGGCTGCAGCGCCCCCGTACTACAAGATGCGCCGCGGATGTGCCAGGGCCTCGTGTGCGGCGTGCAATCGCCGCACCAGCACGCCGATGAAGGCGCTGTCGAGCAAGTGCCGGGTGGTGGGGCTGAGCAGGGCGACCGATTCGGGCGTGAAGGCAATGGTGGTGGCCGGCACGGCCACGATCACATCGGCGCTGTGCACCCGCAGGTCGGCGCTGGGTGCCAGGTAGGCCATCTCGCCCACCGACGTGCCCGCGCCCAGTTGCGCGACGCGCTGGCCGTCGCGGTAGATGTCGATGCGGCCCAGCGCAATGATGTGGAAGCTGCGGCCGGTCTCGCCTTTGCGGTACAGCGCTGCACCGTAGCTGTGGCGCTGCCACCGGGCGCGGTGCACCACCTCCCAGATCTCGATATCGCCGAAGCCCTGGAAGAACTCCAGCGTGCGCAACAGGTTGAACCGTTCTGAGTCGAGCACGTCCTGCAGCCGCCCAACCGGCACGTCGCCGTCAGCCACCAGTTGCGACCACGATCGCGCAAAGGCGTCCCAGCTGGCCGGTCGGTCAGCGGGCAGCTTGGACAACGCCTGGCGCAGCAGGGCGTCCATGCGCGGCGGCACGCCATCGCGCAGCGCCATCAACGACGGCGGCTCGGCGTGATAGATCTGGTGCATCAGTGCCACCTGGTTCATCGCGTCGAATGGCGGCCGCCCGGCAATCAGGTGAAACATCACCGCCGCCAGCGAAAACATGTCGGCACGCTCGTCCAGCGTGCTGCCATCGAGCTGCTCGGGCGACATGTAGGCCAGCGACCCGACCCGAAACACCTGTGTGCGGTCGCTGCCGTGGTCGAACACGCTGCCAAAGTCGGTGATCTTGATGTCGGTGACCAGCTCGTCGCTCAGCGTGGCCAGGATGTTGGCCGGTTTGACGTCGCGGTGGATCAGGCCCTGGCGCGCCACATAGCTCAGCGCCATCGCACATTTAAAGCCGATCTCGACAATCTGGTCCAGCGGCAGCAGCGCGTCGGGCCGGCAAAAACGCCGCAGCGTGTCGCCCGGCACGTACTCCATCACCAAATACGGCTGCAGCGGATCAGGCACCGCGTCGAAGATTTGCACCACGTTGGGATGCTGCAGCTTGCCGGCCAGGGCGGCCTCGGCGGCAAAAAAATGCTCGCGGTAGTGGTTGCCCACACTGTCGTCCTGGCTGGCCAGCCGCACCCGCTTGATCGCCACCTGGCGGGCGTTGAATTTGTCTTCGGCCAGAAACACCTCGCTGGTGGCGCCGTCGCCCAGCCGCGCCAGGATGCGGTACTTGCCGATGCGGCGGGGCAGGCCGGGATCGTCCGACGGCAGGGCCAGGGTGGTCAGGCCCAGGGTCGAGTCAGGCGGAGCAATGGGTTGGCGGGCGGACATGGAGCACCAGTGGTTCAGTCCGGGTTCTCGGCAGGTCGAGCCGACAACTGAAACCCGGCTGGGGGTCAGGCCTTGAAATCGCACCGTGGAGCTGCGCCCAGGCCAGCGGGCGGGCGCGCCTGGCGCGGCCACCCCGAACCGTAGAATCTGCCGATGATCCAAGCCAAAAAGGCCTTGCTGGACGCCCTGGCCGCCGCCGTGCGGCAACTGGCGCCCGACACCCCGTACAGCGCCGCTTTCGAGTCGCCCAAGCAGGCCTCGCATGGCGATTTTGCAATCACCGCGGCGATGCAGCTGTCGCGTGTGCTCAAGCGCAACCCGCGCGATCTGGCCACCGCGCTGATCGAGGCGCTGTCGGCCCAGCCGGCGGTGCAGCAATGGGTGGCAGCGCTGGAGATCGCCGGCCCCGGCTTCATCAACCTGCGCCTCAGCGCTGCCGCCAAGCAGGCCGTGGTGGCCGAGGTGCTGGCCGCTGGCAGCGCTTTTGGCCAGCGCCCGGCCAACGGCCGCAAGATGATGTGCGAGTTTGTGTCGGCCAACCCGACCGGCCCGCTGCACGTGGGCCACGGCCGCCAGGGCGCGCTGGGCGACTCGATCTGCAAATTGTTCGAGAGCCAGGGCTGGTCGGTGACGCGCGAGTTTTATTACAACGATGCTGGCGTGCAGATCGCCACGCTGGCGCGCAGCACCCAGGCCCGGATCCACGGCATCCAGCCCGGTGATGCGGGCTGGCCGACCGATGCCTACAACGGCGACTACATTGCCGATATCGCGGCGGATTTCCTGGCGAAAAAGACAGTGCATGCCGACGACCGGGCCTTCAGCGCCAGCGGCGACCCGTCCGATCTCGACGGCATACGCCAATTTGCGGTGGCCTACCTGCGCCATGAGCAGGACCTGGACCTGCAGGCCTTTGGCGTGCAGTTCCAGAACTACTTTCTTGAATCCAGCCTCTACGCCAGCGGCCAGGTCGAGCACACCGTGGCGCGCCTGGTGGCGGCCGGCAAGACCTACGAGAGCGAGGGCGCGCTCTGGATGCGGTCCACCGACTACGGTGACGACAAAGACCGGGTGATGCGCAAAACCGACGGCAGTTACACCTACTTTGTGCCCGATGTGGCCTACCACATCGACAAGTGGCAGCGCGGGTTCGACACCGTGATCAATGTGCAGGGCACCGACCACCACGGCACCATTGCCCGGGTGCGCGCGGGCCTGCAGGCGGCTGGCGTGGGCGTGCCGCTGGGCTGGCCCGACTACCTGTTGCACAAGATGGTCACGGTGATGAAGGGCGGCGAGGAGGTCAAGATCAGCAAGCGCAGCGGCGGCTACGTCACGCTGCGGGACCTGATCGACTGGACCAGCCGCGATGCGGTGCGCTTTTTCCTGATCAGCCGCAAGGCCGACACCGAGTTCATCTTCGACGTGGACCTGGCGCTCAAGGCCAGCGACGAAAACCCGGTGTTCTACGTGCAGTACGCGCATGCCCGCATTTGCTCGGTGCTGGCGCAGTACACCGCGCGCACCGGCCGGCCGGTGGACAGCCAGGCGCTGGCCGCGGCCGACCTGTCGCTGCTGACCGCCCCGACCGAGGCCACGCTGATGCTCAAGTTGGCCGCCTACCCTGACATGCTGGGCAGTGCGGCGGCCGACCTGGCGCCGCACGATGTCGCGTTTTACCTGCGCGACCTGGCCTCGGCCTTCCACAGCTGGTATGGCGCCGAGCGCTTCTTGATCGACGACGCCGCGTTGGCGACAGCCCGCATGGCACTGCTGGCCGCTACCCGCCAGGTGCTGCGCAATGCGTTGGCGATGATGGGCGTGAGCGCGCCCGACCTGATGCTGCGCGAGCCCCTGGCCGAGGGCGCCGGGGCGGCCGATACGGCCACCGACCCGTCCTACACGACCGCCATCGCTGGCGGGGAGAACGCCTGATGAAATCGCAGCGTGGAAGTTTTGTGACCGGCCTGGTGGTGGGCCTGCTGATCGGCCTGAGCGTGGCGCTGGGCGTGGCGCTCTACATCACCAAGGCGCCGGTGCCGTTCATCAACAAGGTGCCCCAGCGCAGCGCCGACCAGGACGCCGTCGAGGTCGAGCGCAACAAGAACTGGGATCCCAACGCGCCCCTGGCCGGCAAAAATCCGGCACGGCCCGCTGCACCGGTCGCGCTGCCCGCGCCCACGGCGGACAGTGGTGCGGTCGCCGGCCCGGCGCCGGCAGAGATTGCATCGCCTGCCGTGGCCACGCCGCAAGCCGCGGCGCCCGCGCTGCCCCCGGCCGCCAGCAGTGTGCGCAGCCAGCGGGACCCGGCGGCGCTGTTGGCCGGGCAGCCGACCACTGCCGCCGCCAGCAAACCGGCCACCGCGGCCACGCCGGCCGCGGTGGCGCCGGCCAACGTTCCGGTGACTTCGTTCTTTGTTCAGGCCGGTGCCTACGCCCGCAGTGACGATGCCGAGGCCCAGCGTGCCAAGCTGGCGCTGATGGGCTTGGCCGCCAAGATCACCGAGCGCGAGCAGGCGGGTCGTACCGTTTTCCGGGTGCGCCTGGGGCCGTTCGACAACCGCGACGAGGCCGAGGGCACCCAAGGCAGGCTGGCCGCCGGCGGTGTTGAAGCCAACCTGGTGCGGGTGGAGCGCTGACGCCGGGTTGAACCTCCTGGCCTGCGCTGGGTCCACCCCGTAGCCCGATCCGTCCGATCCGTCCGAACCGTCCGAACCGTGAACTTGTCTGTACCGAGGACCTTGAATGAAACGTCGTGAATTTGTACTGTCGACCAGCGCCGCCGCTGCCAGCCTGGCGCTGGCCGGTCTGTCCGGCCTGACCCTGCCCGCGATAGCCCAGGGCGGCGCCCCGGTCGAGGGCAAGGACTTCCAGCGCGTGGCGCAGCCCGTGCCGATGCCCGAGGGCAAGGTCGATGTGGTTGAGTTTTTTGGCTACTGGTGCCCCCACTGCAATGCCTTTGAGCCGTTGTTGGACGCCTGGTCGCGCAAGCTGCCGCCCGCGCAGGTCAGCTTCCGGCGGATGCCGATTGCCTTCAATGCCGCGCAGGAGCCGATGCAGCGCTTGTACTTCGCGCTGGAGGCCCTCGGCCTGGTCGAGACCCTGCACCGCAAAGTTTTTGCCGCCCTGCATGTGCAGCACCAGCGGTTGGACAAGGATGCGGACATCGTGGCCTGGGCCCAGGCCCATGGCGCCGACGGCGCCAGGATCGTCGACACGATGAAAAGCTTCTCGATCGCCACCAAGGTGCGCCAGGCCAAGCAGTTGGTCGAAGGCTTCCGCATCGAGGGTGTGCCCACACTGGGCATCGCCGGCCGCTACATGACCTCACCGTCGATCGCCGGCACGCCTGAGCGTGCGTTGGCGGTGGCCGATGCGCTGATCGCGCAGTCGCGCAAGGCCTGACGCGGTCGGCCCGCACCACCTGCCCGGGTCACCGGGCTGCCCTGCCGGGAGCCTGCGTCGGTAGGCACTGGGTTGCCCGGACGCACCCCAGGTGTGCGCAGAACTTCCGCGTTGCACTGGGCGCGCCGAACCCGTCTGGCGGTGCCGCTTGTGGGCCGTCGCCTACACCCAATTGGGCGCCCGGCTGATGGCGCGCCGTTGCGCCGCCGGCAATGCTCGACATAACCGCTTTTGATGCGCTCCACAGTTCCACGGGTTTTTTTGCGGACCTTCGGTCCCGACCCGGGGGGTGCGATTGCAGGCGGCATCGAAAGTAAGCATGTCGCTCCAACTTGGCCTGACGCCGCTCATCTCACTGCTGGCGGGCATTCTGATCCTGGTGATGCCCAGGTTGCTCAACTTCATCGTTGCGATCTATTTGATCGTGATCGGGTTGGTCGGCCTGTTCGGCCTGGGGGCGCTCAAGCTCAGCTAGCTGACCGTTTTGCGACGGTGGCAATGGCCGCTTGTGCCGCGCAGAACCCGACGCCAGGTTGTGTGGCACAACGAACAGACGTCCGGCCAGTGCACGCGCAGGCTCGGGGTGTTGCAGTGCATTTGCCATCGCCCCCGGCCCAAACCGGGCGGTCTCGTGCAGTGCGACGTTCGGCGATGCCGAGCTGCCCGGCGCCCAGGATCCGTTGCGCGCCACCACAACCCCTCTCCCCTCTCCCCTCTCCCCTTCACCCAACGAGTAATCACCATGACCAACAGCTACATGACGCGCGACACCTTCGGGATGTACGCCAAAAAAGACCAGGGTCCCGGCCCGGAGTTGATGGGCGCTGACACGCTGATGGGCAACGACGTTTACAACAGTGACGACGAAGACCTGGGCGACATCAAGGAATTCATGATCGACATGGCCTCTGGCCGCATTGCCTATGCAGTGTTGTCCTTCGGCGGTCTGCTCGGCATGGGCGACAAGCTGTTCGCAGTGCCCTGGCGTGCGCTGACCTTGGACACGGAGAACAAACGCTTCACGCTCAATGTGCCGAAGGACAGGCTCAAGGACGCGCCGGGCTTTGACAAGAACAACTGGCCGTCGATGGCCGACAAGGCCTGGGCTTCCGGCGTGCACAGCTTTTACGGCACGCCGTACGAGGCCAACTGAACAAGGCGGGGGCAATTCCGGGGCCGAACCTGTTCCTTTGGTACGGCCTCGGGTCCACGTGATTGATCGCTTCCACACCCAGCCACTTGGTTGTCCAGGAGAACCGAATGCAATCATTCAGCACACAGAGTTTGGCCTTGATGGCGGTGGGCCTGGTGATCGGTCTGCTCGCCCTGGCGGCGTGGTTGGTTTCCCGCAAGAAGCCATCCATCGGGCTGGAGCAGCGCTTCGGCGCCGATTACGCACGAACCGGCGAGACCCTTGGCAGCGCAGCCGAGGCCGAGACGGCGTTGAAGGCACGGCAGGCGCACGTCTAACGCCTCACGATCACGGCGCTGTCCGCGCACGAGATTGGCCAGTTCACCGAGACCTGGCGCTCGCTTCAAGGCCGGTTTGTCGACAACCCCAAAGGTGCGCTGCGCCAAGCCGATCGGCTGGATCGGGAGTTGATGCACAAGCGCGGCCATCCGGTTACCGATATTGCGCTCCGTACGGTCGATATCTCGGCAGGCGACCCCGGCGTGGTCGAGCATTGCCGGGCAGCCCAGCACATCACCTTGCACGATCGACGCGGCGAGGCCGACACCGAAGAATTGCGCTAGACATCTTGGTCGCCCATGAGTCCCAATGACAGGTGGTCGGTCTCCCTGTTGCTTTCTAGTTAAACAGCAGGCCGCCGAAGGCGCGCACGTCACAACCCGCCGGCACGCCGGTGGCCGCGGCTGCGGTCAGGCTCTCCGTCAGGATCTCGGGCACGTCGGCTGGCACCGCGGCGGCGATCGCCTTGGCGTAGGCCACCCCACTGGCAAACACCAGGCCGGGCGCGGCCGTGCTCAGGAGGTGTTGCACCTTGCAGGCATGCCTTTCGAAAAACGCACACAACCGGACGTGCGCCTCGGGCCTGCTCTGGACCGCCGCCGCCATCAACGACGCAGTGAACAGGCCTTCGGATTGGGCCTGGACGGCGATGCGCGGCGGCGCGTGCATCACCACAAAGTTGGACATGGGCGCGATGGTGGCCATGCGTTGGGCCAGCGCGATGCCCTTGGCCAGTCCTGCACTGTCAGCGGCACGGTACTGCGCCATGCCGATGTGCTCGGCCTCATCGGTATCAAACCCCCGGCCAGTCAGCAATCCAATTGCTCCTGCGCGCCACGTCGACCAGCCGCGGGAGGCGGGCCGACCCACCGTGACGACAAAAAAAGTACGCGCAGCGGTCTAGACAGACCACTTCAGGTCTCGCCGTGCGGCGGGTTGGCCACCAACTCGGGCACCGTGCCCAGCGCTGCTGCCCAAGTGCGCCGCGGGATGTGGCCGCACAGCCGATAGTTGGCCCGGCCTACCAGGGCCATCGTCGTCAAGGCCCACGCTCCGCATTGGCTTGGCGACAGAACCAGACTGGGCCTTCTCGCCGCCGGCTGGCCGGCACCGGATCAGGGCGATTTGTGCCAGTTGCGCAGCTGACGGCGCGGTTGATTCCGTCTCTGAATCCCGTCGGAGGCCGGCGGAGCCCCCCGGCTGGGCCGTGCCCGGGCCCGCACGTCTAAGCCGGGCTGGTCAGAAGAAAGCCATCGTGCGCACCTCGATGCTTTCGCGCCGGGGAGCGCCTGGCGGGGTG
>JANMXG010000529.1:0-3888 GCA_031394235.1 Betaproteobacteria bacterium | reverse complement strand
ATCACGCAGAGCGCGCTCGAGGGCCGCTGCCCGGCCCTGCTGCTGAACTTGCTGGAAGTGCGCGGTATCGGCCTGCTCGACATCCGGGCGATCTTTGGCGAGACGGCGGTGCGTCGCAAGATGCGGCTCAAGCTGATCGTGCACCTGGTGCGCAAGGAGACGATGGAGCGCGAGTTCGAGCGTCTGCCCTACGAGCCGCTGTACGACGACATCCTCGGCATCCCGGTGCGCAAGGCCGTGATCACGGTGGACGCCGGCCGCAACCTGGCGGTGCTGGTCGAGGCCGCGGTGCGCAACACCATCCTGCAGCTTCGGGGCATCGACACCTACCAGGAGTTCATCGAACGCCACCAGCGTGCGATGCAACAGCCCGACAACTGACCCAGCGCCACAGTTCAGCCGCCGCCTGGCTTGGCTCCGCCTATTTGACGCGGTGCGGGCAGGCGGGCTTGTTGCAAACGGCGTACAGCGACAGCGCGTGGTCCTGCAGATCAAAGCCGTGGGCGATCGCCACGGCCCGCTGACGCCGCTCGATCTCGGGGTCGAAAAACTCTTCGACGCGGCCGCAGGTCAGGCACACGAGGTGGTCGTGGTGCTGGCCCTCGTTGAGCTCGAACACCGACTTGCCCGATTCAAAGTGACTGCGTGACAGCAGTCCGGCCTGCTCAAACTGCATCAGCACCCGGTACACCGTGGCCAGGCCGACATCGGCGCCGTCCTGCAGCAGGGCCTTGTACACGTCCTCGGCGGTCATGTGGCGCTGCGCCGTGCGTTGGAACACCTCCAGGATCTTGATGCGCGGCAGCGTGGCCTTCAAGCCGCTGCTTTTGAGTTCGTCGGCGTGCGTCATGGCGGGTTGGCGGTGGGTTGATGGCGGGCCTGCCGCCGGTGCGGCCAGTGCTGCGGGGTGGATGGCTAGAATCGGTGGATGATAGTCAGTGGCGTGCGCAATGCCCTGGCGCAGCCTGACTACACCGCAGCTACACCGCAGATACACCGCATTTCCACCGCATGGCAGGCCCATTGACACTACCCACTTTTGTTCGCCGCGCCGCCGCGCTGGCCGTCGCAGCGGCGCTGGCCGGCTGTTCCGCGCTGCCGTCCCTGCCGTCGATGACCACCGGTGGCAACCTGCTCGGCGTCATCACACCCTACCGCATGGACATCGTGCAGGGCAATGTGGTGACCCGTGAACAGGCGGCGCAGATCAAGCCCGGCATGACACGCACGCAAGTGCGCGACATCCTGGGCTCGCCGATGCTGACCGACGTGTTCCATGCCGACCGCTGGGACTATGTTTTCACCATCGTGCGGCCCGGCACTGAACCGCAGCGCCGCACCATCGTGGCCACCTTCAAGGGGGACCAGCTGGAAAAGCTCGATGCCCCCGAGCTGCCGACCGAGCAAGAATTTGTCGCCTCCATCAGCCGGGTGCGGGCCAGCGGCAGCCCGCCGCGGCTGGAGTTGAGCCCCGAGCAGAAAAAAGCCCTGCCCCTGCCGCCCACGCCGGCGGCCGAGACGGTGGTGCCCATGGGCGCGCTGCGCAGCTACCCGCCCCTCGAACCGTCATGACACCCGACCGCTTGCGCATCGCGGTTGCCGGCACGTCCGGCCGCATGGGGCGCATGCTGGTGGACGCGGTGCTGGCAGCGCCGGATTGCCAGTTGGTGGGGGCGCTCGATGTCGCGACCAGCCCGGCGCTGGGCCAGGACGCTGGCGCCCCGGCGGGCCAGCACACCGGCGTGCTGATCACCAGCGACCTGCGTGCGGGCCTGGACAACGCGCAGGTGCTGATCGATTTCACCCGGCCCGAGGGCACACTGGCGCACTTGGCCGTGTGCCGGGCACTGGGTGTCAAGGCAGTGATCGGCACCACCGGCTTCAGCCCTGCGCAAAAAGCCGAAGTCACGACGCACGCGCAGCACATCGCCCTGATGATGGCGCCCAACATGAGCGTGGGCGTGAACGTGATGCTCAGACTGCTAGACCAGGCGGCGCGGGCGCTCAACACCGGCTTTGATATCGAGGTGATCGAAGCGCACCACCGCCACAAGGTCGATGCCCCCAGCGGCACCGCGCTGCAGATGGGCGAGGTACTGGCCACGGCGCTGGGCCGCGAGCTGAAGGATTGCGCGGTCTACGCGCGCCACGGCGTCACCGGCGAGCGCGACCCGTCCAGCATCGGCTTTGCCACCATCCGAGGTGGCGACATCGTGGGCGAGCACACCGTGCTGTTTGCCGGCACCGGCGAGCGCATCGAGATCACGCACAAAAGCGCCAGCCGTGTCAGCTATGCCCAGGGCAGCCTGCGGGCAGCGCGATTCCTGGCCAGCCGTGCCACCGGCCTGTACGGCATGAACGACGTGCTCGGCCTGGCGTGACACACCACCCGGCCCGCACACCTGGCGTGGCGACGCAGCGTTGCGCTGCAGTGGGCGCGCGGCCATGGACGGCTTGAGCACCTTCTGGGCCGAGAGCGACGCCATCGGCCGTGTGGTGGTGGCGCTGCTGCTGGGCATGTCGGTCAGCGCCTGGGTGCTGATCTTCTGGAAAGGCTGGGTGCTGCAGCGGGCCCGCCATGACATCGCCCGGGCGGTGCCGGTCTTCTGGTCCGCCGACACGCTGGCCGCGGGCCGCGCCCGCCTGGACGCACTCGACCGCGAGCACGTGCTGCTGCCGCTGCTGGACGCCGCCAGCACACCCGACGCCGCCGGCACCTTGGCCACCCGCGCAAGCAGCGCGTCGCAACTGACCCGCCGCCTGCGCGATGCACTGCACCGGGGCCTGTCGCACCTGCAGTTTGGCCAGGTGTTGCTGGCCTCGATCGGCAGCACGGCGCCGTTCATCGGCCTGTTCGGCACCGTCTGGGGC
This sequence comes from Betaproteobacteria bacterium, assembly GCA_031394235.1. Lineage (GTDB taxonomy): Bacteria > Pseudomonadota > Gammaproteobacteria > Burkholderiales > Burkholderiaceae_C > Pseudaquabacterium. The sequence goes on along the minus strand of JANMXG010000529.1, from coordinate 1,017 downwards.
ATCTACCACGCACTGCTGAGCATCTCGGCCGCCGGCACGATGACGATCGACAAGGTGGCCGGCCCGGTCGGCGAGGCGCTGATCATGACCGCCGCCGGCCTGGCCGTGGCGATCCCGGCGGTGCTGGCCTACAACCTGTTTGGCAAGTGGGTGGCCGCCTGTGAGGCCGAGCTGGAAGGCTTTGCCCACGACCTGCGCGAGATGGCGCTCGACGGCAGCCACCCCGGCGCCGGCCACTGACAAGCCATGGCTTTCGGCAGGTTGCAGCGCAGCGGCACCTCACAGCCGATGAGCGACATCAACATGACGCCGCTGATCGACGTGATGCTGGTGCTGCTGGTGATCTTCATCATCACCGCCCCGCTGATGAGCGCCAGCCTGCGATTGGATCTGCCCAGGACCGCCGGCGCCCAGGCCAGCAGCGCCGTGCAGTTTGTGAGTGTGGCGGTGGACGCACAGGGCCAGCTGTTCTGGGGCGACGAGCCGCAGACCGAGGCCCAGCTGGCGGCGCGTGTGCGCACGGCGGCGCAAGGCAATCCGGCCACCGAGGTGCAGTTGCGCGCCGACCAGCGTGTGCCTTATGGCCGCATCGCCGAGTTGATTGGTCTGGTTCAGGCGGCGGGCTTGTCGCGCATTGGCTTTGTGACCGAAACGGCCACATCGCCCGGCGGCGGCGCAGGCTTGCCAGGCAAATAGCCGACAGCTTGCGGGCTGCACCCGCTGCCTACAATCGGCAGCATGAACGAGAAATACGCACCCGCCGAGCTTGAAGCCGCTGCCCATGCTCACTGGGCGCAGCCGCTGTGGCACGGCCATGATGCCTACCGGGTCACTGAAGACGCCTGCGACAGCCAGGGCAATCTGCGCCCCAAGTTTTACGCCTGCTCGATGCTGCCCTACCCCAGCGGCAAGCTGCACATGGGCCATGTGCGCAACTACACCATCAACGACATGCTCGCGCGCCAGCTGCGCATGAAGGGCATGAACGTGCTGATGCCGATGGGCTGGGACGCCTTC
>JANMXG010000528.1:0-1531 GCA_031394235.1 Betaproteobacteria bacterium | reverse complement strand
CGCGGTGCGGCGCGGCTGGGTGCAGCGCATCCTCGACCACGATGGTTTTGAGCTGGGCGGCATCCGGGACGACGGCGGCATCGAGGCTTGGTTGCGGTTGGCCAGCGCGGTGGGCCTGTCGCGGGACGAGGTGCTCGACCTGCGCCATGTCGTGCCGGCGGTGCGCTTTGCGGTCGATGCCTACATCAACTTTGCGCGCCGGGCGCCCTGGCAAGAGGCCGTCTGCTCGTCACTGACCGAGCTGTTTGCGCCCGAGATCCACCGCCAGCGCCTGGCCACGTGGCCCGAGCACTACCCCTGGATCGACAGCGACGGCCTGGGCTACTTCCGCAACCGCGTCAGCCAGGCGCGCCGCGATGTCGAGCAGGGGCTGGCGATCACGCTCGACTATTTCAACACCCGCACGCTGCAGGAGCGGGCCCTCGAAGTGTTGCAGTTCAAGCTCGACATCCTGTGGGCGCTCAACGACGGGCTCGCCACCCGCTATGGGGTGACTTGATGGGCGCGCCACTCAACGACTCGGTGCCGCGCATCGGCGCGGGCTTTCGCCTGCAGTGGGAGCCAGCACAAGACTGTCATGTGCTGCTCTACCCCGAGGGCATGGTCAAGCTCAACGGCAGTGCCGGCGAGATCATGAAACGCTGCGATGGCCAGCGCAGCGTGGCGGTGATCGTGACCGACCTGGAGGCCGCGTTTTCGACCAGCGGTCTGACGGCCGAGGTGCTCGGCTTTGTGCAGCTGGCGGGCCAGCAGCGCTGGCTGGTCTGGGACTGACGCCGTGACCCCAGACACGACCAACGCCGGTCCCCGGCCCGGCCCGCCACTGTGGCTGCTGGCCGAACTGACCTACCGCTGCCCGCTGCACTGCGTGTTTTGCTACAACCCGGTCGATTTTGCGCGCCAGCAAGACGAGCTGAGCACCGACGATTGGATTCGGGTGCTGCGCCAGGGCCGCGAGATGGGTGCGGTGCAGCTCGGCCTGTCGGGCGGCGAGCCGCTGCTGCGGGGCGACCTGGAGCTGATCGTTGCCGAGGCGCGGGCGTTGGGCTACTACAGCAACCTGCTGACCTCCGGCGTCGGCCTGACCGAGCAGCGCGCTGCCGCGCTGAAGGCCGCCGGGCTGGACCATGTGCAGCTGTCGTTCCAGGACTCGACCCGCGAGATGAACGACTTTCTCTCGCACACCAAGACCTTCGCGTTGAAGAACAAGGTGGCGGCCCTCATCAAGGGCCAGGGCTGGCCGATGGTGCTCAACGTGGTGATTCACCGGCTGAACATCGACCACATCGACCGCATCATCGGCATGGCGCATGACATGGGCGCCGAGTACCTGGAGCTGGCCAACACCCAGTACTACTCGTGGGCGCTGCACAACCGCGACCACCTGCTGCCTACGCATGCGCAGTTGCGCCAAGCCGAGGCCGTGACGGATGCGTGGCGCCAAAAACTGGACGGCCGCATGCGTCTGTTTTTTGTGGCGCCCGACTACCACGAGGGCAAGCCCAAAAAATGCGTCAACGGTTGGGGCAGC
>JANMXG010000527.1:0-4324 GCA_031394235.1 Betaproteobacteria bacterium | reverse complement strand
GCTCAGCGCGATCGCTTCGTCGAGGTCGTGGGTGATGAACAGCACGGCTTTTTTCTTCGACTGCCAGAGTTCGAGCAACTCGTTTTCCATCAGCTGCCGGGTCTGGATGTCGAGCGCCGAAAACGGCTCGTCCATCAAGATGATGTCGGGGTCGAGCACCAGGGTCTGCGCCAGTGAGGCGCGCTTGCGCATGCCGCCGCTCATCTGGTGCGGGTAGCGGTCGCCAAAGGCGCCCAGGCCGACCCGGCGCAGCCAGTCCTCGGCCTGGTCGCGGGCGGCGTCGGGCGCCACCCCGCGAAACTCCAACCCGGCCATCACATTGCTCAGTGCAGTACGCCAGGGCATCAGGCTCTCGGTCTGGAACATGTAGCCGGCGCGGGCATTGATGCCCACCAGCGGCGCGCCGAACACGCTGACCGAACCGGTGCTGGGCGCCAGCAGGCCCGCGCCCAGGTTGAGCAGCGTGCTCTTGCCGCAGCCGGTAGGGCCGACCACCGACACAAACTCGCCCGCACCCACCGTCAGCGAGACGCCGGCCACGGCGGTGTAGCGCTGGCCGGGTTTGTCGCGCGAGACAAAGGTGCAGGACACATCCTGCAACGACAGCGCTGGCGTCACTTGATCGGAAACCGCGTCAGCGCTGCCTTGACGAAATCGTCGGTGTAGACCGCCGTCAGGTCGATGCTGGCCTTGGCGATCTCGGGGTCGATGCTGGCCAGCGCGCGGCGCGCTGTCTCGGGCCCGGCCGCCGGAAACAGGCCGTCGGGTGACAACGCGCCCTTGGCTGCCAAAAAAGCGTCAAGGTAGACCGCGCGGTCGCCCAGCAGGTAGCTCTCGGGCACGGTCTTGATGATGTCGCCCGCGCCGGCTTTCTGGATCCACTGGTTGGCGCGCACGATGGCGGTGACCAGGGCCTGCACCGTGCGGGGGTGCTTGTCGATGAAGCTCTGCGGCAGGTACAGGCAGGCCGCCGGCATCGGCCCGCCAAACACCTTCTCGGCCTCGGCCAGGATGCGGGTGTCGCTGACGATGACCAGGTCCTTGCTGCGCGTCAGCAGCGAGATCACCGGGTCGAGATTGGCCAGCGCGTCGATCTGGCCGGCGCGCATCGCCGCCACCGCGCCGGCACCCGCGCCCACGCCGATGATGCTGACATCGCTGGGCCTGAGCCCGGCCTTGGCCAGCACGAAGTTGGTCATCACGTTGGTGCTGCTGCCCGGCGCGGTGACGCCGACCTTCTTGCCCTTCAGGTCGGCTATTGTTTTGAAGCCGGGCATCGTCTTGGGGTTGACGCCCAGCACGATTTGCGGCGCCCGGCCCATCAGCACCACGGCGCGCAGTTTCTGGCCCTTTGTCTGCATGTTGATGGTGTGCTCGAAAGCGCCCGACACCACATCGGCGCTGCCGCCCACCAGCGCGCGCAGCGCCTGGCTGCCACCGGCAAAGTCAACAATTTTGACGTCCAGCCCCTCGGCCTTGAAGTAGGCCAGCTGCTCGGCGATGGTCAGCGGCAGGTAGTACAGCAGGTTCTTGCCGCCCACCGCCAGCGTGAGCTGGGGTTTTTCAACCGCCGGCGGTGCGGTCTGGGCGAACACGATGGGCGCAGCGGCGCCCAGGGCGGCACCGGAGGCGGCCAGGAAAGCGCGGCGTTGCAAGGTCATCGGGGGTGTCTCGGGTCTGGGGTGGGCTGAAAGGATCGTCAACTTTAACCAAGCTGCCGGTGCTCAGCCCGGCAGGCGAACCGGCAGATCGGTAAAGCCACGCACAAAATTGGACAACGTGCGCTGCGGCGGGCCCACCACCTCGATGGCCGGGAAGCGCGGCAACAGCTCTTGCCACAGCACCTTGATCTGCATCTCGGCCAGTCGGTTGCCGACGCAGCGGTGGATGCCAAATCCGAACGACAGGTGCTGGCGCGGCCGGGCGCGGTCGATGATGAACGCATTGGCCTGCGCAATTGCGTCTTCATCCCGGTTGCCCGACAGGTACCACATCACCACCTTGTCGCCCTTTTTGATGGATTTGCCGCCCAGCGTGGTGTCCGCCAGCGCGGTGCGCCGCATGTGCGGCAGCGGGCTCTGCCAGCGGATGATCTCGGGCACCAAGCTGTCGACCAGCGCCGGATGGGCCCGCAGCTTGGCCCACTCGGCCGGGTTCTGGTGCAACGCCAGCACGCCGCCGGTCATCGAGTTGCGGGTGGTGTCGTTGCCGCCGACGATCAGCAGCAGCAGGTTGCCCAGAAACTCGCGCGGTGACATGTTCCGGGTGGCCGGTGCATGCGCCAGCATCGACACCAGGTCGTTGGCGGGCGGCGCATTGACACGTTCGTTCCACAGCCGGGTGAAGTAAGTCAGGCACTCGCCCAGTTCGGCACTGCGGGCCTCATGCGACTCGACAATATTGCCCTGCCCGGGCACCGCGGTGGCCACGTCTGACCAGCGGGTCAGCAGGTGCCGGTCGTCGAACGGAAAATCAAACAGCGTGGCCAGCATCTGGGTGGTCAGCTCGATCGACACCCGCTCTACCCAGTTGAAGGTCTGGTTGCGCGGCAGGCCGTTCAGCACCCGGATGGTGCGCTCGCGGATGGTGGCCTCCATCGACGCCAGATTGCCCGGCGCCACGATCGGGGCCACGCTCTTGCGCTGCGCGTCGTGCTTGGGTGGGTCCATCGCAATGAACATCTGCAGCCGGGCGTCCATCGGCGCATCGAACAGGCCGATGCCACCGTGCGACCAGTCCGACGAATACAGCGTGTGGCTGGTATCGACCTGCATGATGTCGGCGTATTTGGTGATGGACCAGAACGGGCCGTAGTAGTTGTTGCTGTGCCAGTGCACCGGGTCATCGCGGCGCAAGCGCTCGAAGTAGTGGCCGATGCTGTCGTCCTGGAACAGCCGCGGCTTGCTGACGTCGATCTGGTCCAGCGGCATTGCAAAGGCCTCATCGCGGGCGCGGCGGTCGGCCTCGGCATCGGATTTGAAGGCGGCAGCAGGGGTCGTGTCGGTCGTCATTGCAGCAGTTCTCAGGCAGTTCTCAGACAGTTTTCGGCGGTGCAGCCAATCCAGACCCCAAGTCTCGCCCAGCCGGAGCGCCCGGACAGCCCCGACATACCCGGCCTGTCTGCCCTGTCGCAGGTGACTGCACAACACCGATGGCCGGTCCGGCGGGCCGCCGGCGGGCGTTCTACCATCGACGCCTCGACCTGCGGGCTGCGCCCCGCCCACCGCCAGGAGATACCCCGATGCCAGGTTCCGCCCCCGCAGTACTGCTCATCACCGGCGCCGGCCGCGGCATTGGTGCGGCCACGGCCCGAATGGCCGCTCGCCGCGGCTGGGACGTGGCCATCAACTACACCCGCGATGCCGCCGCCGCCGAGGCCGTGGCCGCCGAGGTGCGCGCGCTCGGCCGGCGCGCCATCACCGTGGTGGCCGACGTGGCCGACGAACCGGCCGTGCTGGCGATGTTCGGGCGCATCGATGCCGAGCTAGGGCGCTTGTCGGGCCTGGTCAACAACGCCGGCATCGTGGCGATGAAAGCCCGGCTGGACGAGATGGACCTGGCGCGTTGGCAGCGGATGTGGGCCGTCAACATCACCGGCAGCCTGCTGTGCGCCCGCGAGGCCGTGCGCCGCATGAGCACCCGGCATGGCGGTGCGGGCGGCGCCATCGTCAACCTCAGCAGCGTGGCCGCGCGGTTGGGCGCGCCCCACATGTACATCGACTACGCCGTCAGCAAGGGCGCGATCGACACCTTCACTACCGGCCTGGCGCAGGAGGTGGCGGCCGAGGAAATCCGGGTCAATGCCGTGCGGCCCGGCATCATCGACACCGATATCCACGCCGACAGCGGTGACCGAGGCCGACCGCAAGCCGCCGCCGCAATGATCCCGATGCAACGTCCGGGCACCGCCGACGAGGTGGCAGCGGCCATCGTCTGGCTGCTGTCGGCCGAGGCCAGCTACACCACCGGCGCCATCCTGGACGTGGGCGGTGGCCGCTGACCGCGGCAGACGGGTGACGGGCGGTTTGCGGCTCTTTGCTGTCTTTCCCCTGGTGGGGATGCAGTCGTTCGATGTGCGGCGTGCGGCGTTCGGCGTGCGGCGCCAAGGCAACCAAGGCCGTCGGGCAACCGCCTCCGTGAATGTCCTCCATGTCGGCCGGTCGGCCGACATTTCCCCCTTTAATTCACTGCGCCGGTCACCCAACGCCCTTGGCCGCCGCCACCGTTTCCGCCTGCGTTGGCTTGAACATCCCGCGCGCTCCGTCGATGGCGTAGCGCTGCGTCGGGCTGGCGTGTCCCGCGCAGGTAAAGAAGGGAGGGCCGG
>JANMXG010000526.1:0-7208 GCA_031394235.1 Betaproteobacteria bacterium | reverse complement strand
GCTTCGTGCGCCAGGCCATTGGCGGCGGTCAGGTGCTCGAGTTTGAAAGACGGCCGGCCGTCCGGGTGGTGCGGCCACTCGATGCCGTCCGGTCGCAGCGCATAGGCGCAGCGCACCACGTCCATCAGGTCCCAGCGGCCGCAGCCGTTTTGCCATTCGCGGCCGTAAGGATCGATCAGGTTGCGCCAGAACAAATGGCGGGTCACCTCGTCGTCGAAGCGGATGCTGTTGTAGCCCACGCCCACCGTGCCGGGCGCGCCCAGCGCGGCCAGGATCCGGTCGGCAAACTGGTGCTCGGGCACACCTTTGGACAGGCAGTGCTGCGGGGTGATTCCGGTGAGCAGGCAGCTTTCGGGGTCGGGCAGGCTGTCGGGCGCGGGCTGGCAAAAAAGCTCGACCGGGTCGCCGATCTCGTTGAGCGCGGCGTCGGTGCGCACACCGGCAAACTGCGCCGGCCGGTCGCGGCGCGGCACCCGGCCGAAGGTTTCGTAGTCGTGCCAGAAAAAGCTGAAGTCGGTCATGGGCGGGTCCGTGGAGTCGGCACGATACGTCAGAAATGGGCCGGCGCTGGCCGCAGGTAGCTGGCAAAACGCGGCACGCCGCCATCGGTGAAGCCGCGGTGGGTGAAGGTGATGCGCTGGCCCGGTGCGGGCGGGCGCTGGCGGTCAGCGTCACTCAGGCCGGTGCCGATGTTGAACTCGACCCCCGCCTCGCTCTTGACCTGCAGCGCGCCGACCTGGCCGGCAAGGCGGCCCTGGCCGGGCAGGTGCGCCAGCACCACGGCCTCGGCATCGTGCAGCGGCTTGTGTTTCCACAGCCAGGGGCCGCGGCCGATCGCCTGTGGCGCGTCAGCGCGGTGCAGCACCAGGCCTTCACCGCCTGCGGCCATGACCGCATCGAGTTGCCGCTGCAAGGCGGCGCGGCTGGCCACCGTGCGCTGTGGCGCGGCTTGCAACGCCGGCCAGCCAGTCTGGGCGCACAACGCGGTCAGGGCGGCGGCCCGGTCGGCAAACACGCCGCCTGCGGCGGGAAGCTCGAACACCTGGTAGCGCAGGGCCGACCAGAAGGCATCTTCGGGGCGATCTCGGCGCACGCCGCCCGAGGTGGCCTCGAAGCGGCCGCGGCCCAACCACAGCTCGCCGTCGAGGGGCTGCAACGGCAGCCGGGCGGTGAACCAGGCAGGTGCTGCGATCGGCCGGCCGCTGCGAAAGCGCAGGCCGCGGCCATCCCAGAGCGCCCGCACGCCGTCGAACTTTTCGCTCACCAGAAAGCCGGTCGGGTCGGCAGCGGCCGGCCATTCACGCGCCAGCAGCAATGCCGGCGAGCCAGCCCGCACCGCCAGGGCCGGCGGACTTGCGCCGCAAAGCATCCCCAGCGCAGCGCCACACAGCAGGCGCCGCCGCACGTCGGGCCGTGAGCGGTACGGATCGTTATTCGGGTCGGGGTGTGTCATGGGGGTCTCCGGCTGTGCAAGGCCACAGCGTAGGCCGCCCGCGCACCGTTGACGATCCCCCACAGGGGCCAATCAAGGCCCAGACACACCCCCAAGAACGGGGCTGCGCCTCCCCCACTTTGGAGGGAGGCGGCGGCGCCTACTTCTTGGCCGGCGACTTGGCAGCCGTGCCCTGGCGCATGGCGTCGGACAGGCCGAGCAGCACGCCCGAGACCAGTGCGGTGTAGCTCTCGGCCAAGGTTTGGGCGGCGCGCAGGCCGGCGGCGCGGCTGTCACGCAGGGCGGTCTGCATCTGCGCCATCTGGGCGGTCAATTGCTCCGTGGCGCCGCTGGCTTTCAGGCCGGTTTGGGTGCCGCTCAGGTTGAACTTTTCGAGCACCTGGGCCCAGGGGCCAGCCATCGGGTCGCCCACTGCGCCGGCCGCCCTCTTGACCGTGCCCAGCAACGTGTCTTCGAACTTGTCGAGCTCGGCCAGGGCCTTCTTGAGCTGGGTCTCGCGCAGGTCCACGCCCTTGTCGACAAACTGCTGCAGCGCCATGCGGTTGGCCTCGACGGCCTTGAGCAGCGCGTCGTCCATGCCGGAGACCGCTTTGTCGAGCAGCGTGTGCACGTCCAGGCCGCCCAGCAGCGGGTTCTTGGCGGCGCCGGTACTGGCGGCCTGGGTCACCGTGCCCAGCACGCCGCGGATGTTCTTCAGGCTCAGCTCCCGCCCCTGCAAGGCACTGAGCGTGGCGTTGAAGACGGTGCTGCGCAACTGGGCGGTCTGCTGCGCACTGGCGCTGGCGAACTGGTCGATCAGGGCTTGCTGGTCGATACCGGACTTCATCATGACGGTCTCCTGGGAGGTTGGAACAGGCCTCAACTTTGCCATGCCAGGCCGGCATCAGGCTGACAAAGCCATCACCGGCGGGTGGCTGTCGCGTCAACAGGGCGTCAAATCGCTGGGGCCTCAAAACCAGCGGCGCGCCTCGTCGGCATCCACCTGCAGCTTGATGAAGATCTCGTTGCCGCGCGACACCGCCGGGTTGGTCTGGCCCACCGGATGGCTGCCCTGGCGCGACCGTGACGCGCCCAGGTACAGCACTGTGCCGGCCGATTCGCGCCAGGCGTAGGTCAGCGAGCCGGTGGTGCCGGCGCTGTGCTGGGCCACCAGCGCCGGTCGTCCTGCCGATGCCGGCTCGGCCACCCGGTCCAGCGCGGTGTACTGCACGATGGCCCGCAACGACTGGCGGGCGCTGAAGTGCCAGCGCGCCAACACCTGGTGAGCGGCCTCGCCGTAGACCCGGCTGCCGTCCTGGTTCAACCAGGCATAGACCAGGCTGGGTTCGAGCTCCAGCCGCGCCAGCGGCCGGGTGTTGAGCGACAGGCTGGCCCTGCCGCCCGGCCGCACCGTGTTGGCAGCCACATCGGCCAACCGGCCCCATTGCAGCTCGGCATTGAGCAGCGGGATGGACAGCGCCGGTGTCAGCGTGAGGCCGGTCTTGAGGTAGTTCTCGCGCAGCAGCGGGTTGCCGGCCGCGGTGCGCAATGCCGACGCGCCGTGCCAGAAGGCCCAGGCCTCCAGGTTGTGGGCAGCGGTCAGCCAGACACCGGGGCTCAGGTCGTGCGACACGGTCTGGCCGTTGACAGGGTCACGCACTGTCTGGCCTTCGAGGTTGAGCCAGAACTCGTTGAATGGCCCCAGCGCCTGCCAGCCGCGTGCCACCCGCCCTGCCAGGCGGCGCACCCCGTTTTGCACCACAAAACCACTGTCGTTGCGAAATCCTGCGCCGGTCTGGCTGGTGCTGATGTCGCCTTCAAGCTGCGGTGACTGGTACCAGAGCCGGGCAAAACCCATCTGGCCCCGGGTGTGGTCACCACGCACCAGCGTGCCTGCCAGCGGCTGGGCGGTGGTGTCGGATTGCAGCCACTGGGCGCGCAGCCGCCAGGCCTCGTCGATCTGCCAGGCCAGGTCCGGCCCCATCACCTGGTTGTCACCCCGCTCGTTCGCGTAACGCCGCGCCGTGGCAGTGGCACCCAGTTGCAGCGCGCCGGCATCGCCCCGAAGCCGCGCCACCAGGGCTTTGGACGCCGGCTGTTCGACCGCATCGGTGCCGTACGGCCCGGGCAGCAGCACGGCGCCACCGCCCCGGTCGTCGATGGCATAGGCGCTGCCGGCCAGCCTGGCGCCGCGCCAGGTGCTGCGCAGGCCCCAGCGTGGCTCGGTGAAGCTGCGGGAATACAGCGCCGCCGTGGGCGAGCGCAGCTGGTCACTGGACTCGAATAAAAACGGCCGCTTCTCGGGAAACTCCAGCGCAAAGCGGGTGTTGCCCGCCAACTGCGGCACGTCCAGCGCCACCTGCGAGAAATCGGGGTTGAGCGTGGCATCGACCACCAGCTCGGGCATCGGCCGCCATTTCAGGTCCAGCGTGGCCGCCAGCTGGCTGCTGCGGGTGTCCGGTCCACCGGCAGGCTGCTCGTGTTGACGGCGCCAGGTCAGGCTGGGCCGCAGCGTCAAAAACTGGTGTTGCTCGGGCAGTTGCACCCCGCGCAGCGGCTGCATCGCGGCGATAAAGCTGGGCGCATCGCGCGGGATCAGCACCGAGCTGTGCAGGTAGAACTGCTCACGCGGCACCCGCCGCGCCACCATGATGCGCCAGGGCTGGCTGCCGTCAAAGCCGGCGTCCAGGCTGTCCGACGCAAAACGCAGCGACGCAAACGGGATGCGGAACACCGCCGTGTAGCCCGTTGCCGTGCGTGCCGTGGCGGCGTCGAAGTCGAAGTCGGGTGCAAAGTCCTCGCTGTCGTCGCTGGCGGTGTGCATGCCGTCGGCCAGGCTGCCGGCGGCATTGACCCGGAAAAACTGCGCCGACTGCCGGCTGCCGATGGCGTCGAGGTAGACCACCACAAAATCCTGGGTGCGGTTGACACCGTCGTGCCGCACCAGCGGCGCCCGGATCAGTGACGGATCGGGGTCGATCGCCTCGACACCGACATAGATTGCCTGCGCATCGAACAGCACCCGCACCCGGGTCGGGTGCTGGGGCACGCCACCGGTGTTGGGGGCTTTTTCGACAAAATCGTCAAACACAGGCGCGCGCGACCAGGCCGGATGCGCCAGCGTGCCGTCCAACAGCAGGCGCTCGTCGGGCAGCAGGCGATGCGCGGTTATCGCGATGCTGGTCTGGGACTGGGCCAGGTTGGCGGGTGCTGCGACAGGTGCTGGGGCGTCAGCGGCCGCTGCGGCCCCAGCCGTGGCCAGCAGCCAACCCAGCACGGCAAAGCCGCAGGCCCGGGGCAACGATGTGCCGGCAGATTTGTCATTTGTCATGCTCGCAGCATTTTGCCTGCCCGCCGCTCAATGCCCAGGCTGCGGACAATTCCGACCCGCAGCGGCTTCACGTCAACGGATGAAGGCGAGACGGCCCAGCACCACCGATCCGCCGCACGCCGCCGCAGCGCATCGAGTCGCCAACCGCTCAGTAGTGGACGGCCCGCGGCGCGCCGCCGCCCACCGCGATCGCATCGCCGTTGATCGCCCGCGAGCGTGGCGAGCATAAAAACGCCACCACGTCGGCCACCTCGGCGGCATCAACCAGGTGGTTGATCGAGTTGTTGGCGGCCATCTGCGCCTCGACCTGCTCGGCCGACAGCCCGTTTGCCGCCGCACGTGCGGCCACCAGCGGCGCGGTGCGTTCGGTGCGGGTCAGCCCCGGATGCACCACCGTCACCTGGATGCCGAGCGGGCCCAACTCGTCGGCCATGTTCTTGCTGAGGGCGGCCACGGCCACATTGCGCATGCTGCCCACCGCATTGCCGGTCTGGCGCGCGGCCAACCCGCTGATGTTGACGATGCGGCCCCAGCCCTGCGCCTGCATGCCGGCCACCACGGCGCGCGCGCAGCGGATGTAGCCCATCACCTTGGTGTCCATCTCGGCGTGGAAGTAGGCACCGGTGATCTCGGCCAGCTTGGGTGGGCCGGCAAACCCGGCCGGCTCGGCCGCCGCGTTGACCAGGATGTCGATGCTGCCGCCGAGCAGACGTTGGGCCTCTGCCACGGCGCGCTGAACCTGGGCGTCCTGGGTGGTGTCGGCGCTGACATCGACCACCGTGCCACCGGTAGAGCCCGACAGTTCAGCCGCGGCTGCCGCCAGCGCGGCGCTGTCGCGGGCCAGCAACGCCACGGCGGCACCCTCTTGCGCCAGCACCCGGGCAATGGCTTTGCCGATGCCTCGGCTGCCACCGGTGACCAGTGCGCGTTTGCCCTTGAGTTGCAGGTCCATATTTCTCTTTCGTGGCCCGCGACGGGCTGGTTTGAGGGTGGGGGAGCGCTGGGCGCTCAGCGCCACGGCAAACCGCATCCTAGGCGCTGGCCGCCGTCACCGCATTTGCACCGACAACGCGCAGGTTTACACGGCGGACAACGCCAAACCACCGCAAACGCGCGAAACTCTGCAGGACTTTTGGAGCCTCGCCATGAACATCCTGAACTTGGGCAGCCGGGCACTGATCGCCGGCATCGTCGCCACTGCCGCGCTGGCGCCGCTATCGGCCGAGGCGCAGAGCCGCCACGGCGGAGGGGGTCACCGGCATGGTGGATACGGCCACGGCGGTGGCTATTGGGGGCCGGGCCTGTTTTTTGGCGGTGTCGCGCTCGGCGTTGGCCTGGGCGCTTACAACTACGGCTACGGTTATCGCGGCTACCCGGGTTACGTGGTGGTGGATCCGGTGCCGGTGTACGTTCCCGTGCCAGCGCAGCCGGTTGCCCAGGCGCAGCCGGTGCCGCACCTGGCGCCCGAGCCGGTAATCTACCCGCGCAACGGCCAAAGCACCGCCCAGACCGAGGCAGACCGCCAGGAGTGCAACCGCTGGGCCACCAGCCTGCCCAGTGCGATGGCCGACGCCAGCGTCTTCAACCGCGCCACCGCGGCCTGCATGGACGGCCACGGCTACACCGTGCGCTGACGCAGCGGGCCAGGCTCAGGCCAAGGGCCTGAAAAACGCCCGCACATCGTCCACCAACAGCGCCGGCTGCTCGAAGGCGCCAAAGTGGCCGCCTCTGGGCATTTCGGTCCAGTGCCGGATGTCGGTGTAGGCCGCTTCCATCCAGCGCCGCACCGGCGTGACGATCTCCTTCGGAAACACCGCCACCCCGGTCGGGACGCTCACCGGCAACGCGGCCCGGCGGCCGCCACCAAAACTCTCCCAGTACAGCCGGGCTGACGAGCCGGCGCTGGCCGTGACCCAGTACAGCATCACGTTGTCGAGCAACTCATCGCGGCTGAAGATGTTTTCGGGGTGGCCGTCGCAATCGGTCCAGGCCCAGAACTTCTCCAGGATCCAGGCGGCCTGGCCGGCGGGTGAATCGGTCAGCGCGTAAGCCAGGGTCTGCGGCCGGGTGGCTTGCTGCTTCGAGTAGCCGGCATCCCAGTCCCGGTAGTGCTTAAGCCCCTTCAGCGCCCGACGTTCCTCTGGCGTGGGCTGGCCGGTCACCTGCGGCGAGGTGCCCATCGCCAGCGTGATGTGGATGCCGAGGCAGTGGGTGGTGTCCTGGCCGCCGATTGCCGTGGTCACCGCCGAGCCCCAGTCGCCGCCCTGCGCGCCGTAGCGGGCATAACCCAGCCGCGCCATCAGCGTGGCCCAGGCGGCAGCGATACGGTCCACGCCCCAGCCGGGGGTGGTGGGTTTGCCCGAGAAGCCAAAACCCGGCAGGCTGGGGCAGACCAGGTGGAAGGCATCCGCAGCGTCACCGCCATGCGCGGTCGGGTCGGTCAGC
>JANMXG010000525.1:0-7722 GCA_031394235.1 Betaproteobacteria bacterium | reverse complement strand
TGCAGGTCATCCGCCTGCAAGGCATCGACTTGCCGGTCATCGGCCTGCTGAACCGCCCGCACGCCCCTGTCTCAGGGGCGTGCGTGTTCCTGAAGGGGGCGCACGCGGGCACGCCGCCCTGGCTGCCCATGCATCGGCGCGCGCGGGGTCGGGGTGCGGCTTTTTGCCCGACTGCCAGGCGCAACCGATGTCAGTTTGGTGCATCGGGCTGCTCAAGTCCGGCAGCCCCAGTCCGATAAATCCAGTACCGAGACCGAACCGCAGCCAGCCAGCCAAGACACCCTATGTTCAGCGCACCGCACGCTCAGCCCACACCCCGCTCCCAACAGTTCGCCGGCGCTTACCGCCAGGTGGGCGTCCAGACCATGGTTGCGGGCGCCTCACCACATGGCTTGGTCACCCAGCTCTTCGACGGTTTCATGGCCGCCGTGCACCGGGCCAAGGGCGCGATGCGCAACCAGGACATCAGCGCCAAGGGCCTGGCCATCGGGCAGGCCGTGCGCATCGTGGAAGAGGGTCTGAAGTCTGCCCTCGACCTGAAGGAAGGCGGCAAGCTCGCGGGCGACCTGTCCGATCTGTACAGCTATGTCTGCATGCGCCTGACCCAGGCCAATTTACGCAACGACGAAGCCGCGCTGGATGAATGCGCGGCACTGCTGACACCGCTGCGCGACGCCTGGGCCGCTATCGGCACGCAGGTCGATGCGCCCGCCAACAACTGACCTCCCGAGGCCTTTGAGCGAGCCCACCATGAACAGCAGCCTCCTGAGCTACTACGAAGCCATTGAAAAGGCCAGCGCCGACATGCTCGACGCCGCCCGCACCGGCAACTGGGACCACGTCATCAAGCTGGAAGGCGCCTGCGTGTTGCTCATCAGCCAGCTCAAGAACGCGGCCCGCGGTTCGGCACTCAGTGGGGAGGAGAGCCAGCTCAAATCCCGCATCATGAAAAGGGTGCTGGTCAACGATGCCGAGATCCGCCACTTGGCCGAGCCCTGGATCGACGACCTCGACCAGATGATTGGCGGCCGCCCCAACACCCTGCACTGAGCGCCCCGCCGGCCAAGCGCGCCCACTCTCGACAGCCAAGGCCTCGCCATGCCCTTCCTGGACACCCGTCCCGCGCCGATCGACGACGCTGATGGCCACGACCCGTTCGCCGACTTCCGCTGCGACCATCCGCGCGAAGTGGTGGCACTGCTGCGCAGCCTGCGTGACGGCGCCACGCCAGTCTCGCTGTCGGGGCCATCTGGTGCCAACCTGGGCGCCACAGTCTGGACCGTCGACAGCGACCGCCAGCGCCTGGCGTTTGACGTCGAATCCCGCGATTCGCAACTGCCGGGGCTGGTCGAGACCAACGAGGCCACTGCCGTGGCCTACCTCGACTCGGTCAAGCTGCAGTTTGACCTGCACGACCTGGTCCTGGTGCGCAGCCCGCGCGCCACCGCCCTGCAAGCGCGGCTGCCGCGCTGCATCTACCGCTTTCAGCGCCGCAGTGGCTACCGGGTGCGCACACTGGACCGGTCCACGCCCACCGCCTACCTGCGCCACCCGTCGCTGCCCGACATGGAGCTGGCGCTGCGGGTGCTGGACCTGAGCATCGGCGGCTGCGCGCTGCTGCTGCCCGACGATGTGCCCACCTTGCCGCTGGGCATCATGCTGCGCGGCGTACGGCTGGCCCTGGACGCCACCCCCCCGCTCAACGTGACGCTGCGTCTGCAGCATGCCAGCTCCGTGCTGTCGGGCGCCGCCGGGCTGCGCCTGGGTTGCGAGCTGCTGCAGACCGATGCGGCCACCGAACGGTCGCTGCAGCGCTACATCGACCAGACCCAAAAGCGCCGGCGTCTGCTGTCGCTGGATTGACGCACGGTGCGCCCCGCCGCGCGCCGGATCGGCTTCACGCTGCTGGAGCTGATGATCACACTGGCCGTGATGGCCGTGCTGGGTGCGATGGCCACGCCCAGCTTCAGCGCCATGCTCGACCGCCAGCGCCTGCAAGCCGCTGCCCACCACCTGCAGGCGGACATCGCGTTGGCCCGCCATGAATCCGCAAAGCGGCGCCAGACCGTGCACCTGCGCTTCCAGACCGGCGCCGACTGGTGCTACGCGCTGAGCACCGGCACAGCGGGCGATTGCCGGCAGCTTGCAACGGCCACGCTGCCCGGCATGATCAAGCTGGTGCGCGGATCCGAATCCGCCGGCGTGCGGCTGCTGCAGGCCGATGCCATGGCCTTCCAGGCCGACAACGACGCCGGATTGCAGGCACTCCAGGCCGGTCAGGCCAGCTTCAGCTCACGTGCGGGTTTGCAACTGCGCCTGCGGCTGGGGCCGATGGGCCGCGCCAGCCTGTGCGCGCCCGGCGCGAACCTGCCCGGCACCCCGCCCTGTCTGGCGCCGGTGGCCGGCGTCGAACCCAAGGTCTGATTCAGACCTGCATGTTCATGATGTCGCTGTAGGCCTGCACCAGCCGGTTGCGCACCGTCAGCGCGGCGGTGAAGCCGATCTGCGATTTGTTCATCGCGACCATGGTCTGCTCCAGGCTGACGGTCGGGTTGTCCAGCTGCAACTCACGCTGCAGTCTGCCGGATTCAAGCTGCGAGTCGCTCACCGCACGCAGCGCCTGGCTCATGGCCACGCCAAAGCTGCCCGGCGTGCCGGCCGATGCGGCCGGCGCCACCGGGTGGCCGTCCGGCCGCAGGCCGGCACGGGCCACGGCCTGGGCAAAGTCGAAGGGCTTCAGCTCTAGTTTCATGGCGGGTGGGGTGGCTGCAGCATGCAAGCCAATTGCCTCATGCCACGACAGGCACTGTAGAGCCCGCTCTCGGCAACGATGGAGCGAACTGAAGCCCTAAATCCGCGCTGTTTGCGCCATGCCGACGGCTGGGCCACTCCAACAATCAACGCCGAACAAGGCTCTCTCCACCACCGGCGCCGCAGCACCGACCCTCAACTGAACACCACCACCGCCCCCCTGCCCCGCCCATGGATGCCGCTGTAACCGCCCTGACCCCGACCAACGAAGCCGCCCTGCTGGCCGCTGCGGGCCCCGGCACGGGCACTGCCCTCACCGGGCCGCAGGCGCCGCTGAACCGCTTGCAATCGCTGCCGGCACGCCAGAAGACGATGCTGGCCGCCGGCGCCGCTGGCTTGCTGGCGCTTGCCATCGCGCTGGCGCTGTGGAGCCGCCAGGTGCCAATGACGCCCCTGTTCTCGCACACCCTGCCCGAGAACGAGGCGGGCGCCGTGATCGAGCAGCTCACCAAGCTGGGCGAGACCTTCCAGTTGGGCACGGTGGGCAGCTTGATCATGGTGCCGACATCGCGCGCCAACGAGTTGCGCATGAAGCTGGCCACCCAGGGCCTGCCACGCTCGGCCCCCAACGGCTATGAATTGATGGACAAGCCGACCTTCGGCCAGTCGTCGCTGCAGGAACGCACCAACCTGCAGCGGGCACTGGGCGGCCGGCTGGAGCAGCAGATCGCCACCATCTCGGCGGTGCAATCGGTCAAGGTGATGGTGGCGCTGACCGGGCAGAACGGCTTCTTCCGCGACCAGGACAAGCCCTCGGCCTCCGTGGCCCTGACGCTGCAACCCGGCCGCACACTGGACCGCAGCCAGATCGCCGGCATCGCCCACCTGACCGCCACCGGCGTGCCCGGCCTGCTGGCCAAGGCGGTGACCATCACCGACCAGGACGGCAACTGGCTGACCCAGCCCGACGGCGAGGGCCGCAGCGACCTGACCCAGCAGCAACGCGCCCATCTGCGCGAGACCGAGGCCCGGCTGCTGAAGAACATCAAAGAGGTGCTGGAGCCCGCGCTGGGCACAGACAACATGCGCGCCACCGTGACGGCCGAGCTGGACTTCAACCAGATCGAATCCACCAGCGAAGCCTATGGCGCCAACAAGGGTGCGGACCAGAAAGCCACCGTGCGCAGCGAGCGCAGCGCCGAGGCCGGCCCCAGCAGCAACGTGCAGCCCAGCGGCGTACCGGGCGCCGCCAGCAACCAGGCCGGTACGGCCGCCACCGCGCCGTTGACCGGTGCCTCCGCGCCGCTGCAGGCCGCCCAGGCCGGCGGCAACAACAGCAGTCTGAAGCGCGAGAGCCAGGTCAACTACGAGGTCGACAAGCGGGTCGAGATGCAGCGCAACGCGGTGGGCAACATCAAGCGCATCAACGTGGCGGTGCTGGTCAACCACCGCGGCGGCGCCGACGCCAAGGGCAAGCCCACCAGCGTGGCGCTGCCGCCCGAGGAGATCGAGAAGCTGACCGCGCTGGTGCAGGAGGCGGTCGGCTTCAAGAAGGAGCGCGGCGACTCGGTGCGGGTCGTCAACATCCCTTTCCGCGCCGAGCCCAAGGTCGAGCCCGAGGCGGTACCGGTCTACCGCCAACCCTGGCTGATCGACCTGGTCAAGGTTGCCGGCGTGCCGGCCGCGCTGACCCTGATCGCCGGGATGCTGCTGTTTGGCGTGGTGCGCCCGGCGCTCAGGAAAGAGGTGGTCGAGCCGCTGCCGGCCGAGTCCAAGCTCGACGCGGTGGTCGATGACGCGCAGGACCTGCCCGTCACCGACGAGGCCACCCAACTCGCGCTGGACGGCCCCCGGTTTGACAAGCAACTGGCCGATGCCCGCCTGATGGCGATGGAAAACCCCAGCGCGCTGGCCGGCATGCTGCGGGGCTGGGTCAACGGTGGCGATGCTTGATGCCTCACCACCTGGGCCAGCGCCCACCCCAGCGCCCGCCGCACCGCCCGCCGCACCGCCCGCCGCACCATCGGCACCCCGCCCAACCGACGACTGACTGAGCCCCCCATGGACGATTCCGGTATTGAGGAAGCAGCCATCCTGCTGATGTCGTTGGGCGAGGTCGAGGCCGCCGAGGTCTTCAAGCACCTGGCGCCCAAAGAAGTGCAAAAGCTCGGCGAGGCCATCGCCCGGCTCAAGGTGGTGCCGCGCGAGCGGCTGAACCGGGTGCTCGACAGGTTTGCCGTTGAGGCGGTGGCGCAGCACTCGCTGGTGGCCGACACCGACGAATACGTCAAGAACGTGCTGCGCAAGGCGTTGGGCGACGACAAGGCCAACCTGCTGATCGACCGCATCCTGCAAGGCAGCGACGTGACCGGCATCGAGGGTCTGAAGTGGATGGATCCCGGCACCGTGGCCGAGCTGCTGCGCAACGAGCACCCGCAGATCGTGGCCGCGATTCTGGTGCACCTGGAAAACGACCAGGCAGCCGAGGTGATGAAGTGCTTCACCGAACGCCAGCGCAATGAGGTGATGGTGCGCATCGCCACGCTGGACGGCATCCAGCCGGCGGCGCTGAAAGACCTGAACGAGGTCATGAGCAACGCGCTGGCCGGCGGCGACAACATGCGCAAGGCCTCGCTGGGCGGCGTCAAGACCGCGGCCGAGATCATCAACCAGCTGGGCAGCGCGCTGGAGACCAGCGTGCTGGACTATGTGCGCGAGTCCGACGCCGACCTGGCGCAAAAGCTGATGGACAACATGTTCGGCTTTGACGACCTGATCAAGCTCGACGACAAGGGCGTGCAGGCGGTGCTCAAGGAAGTGCAGAGCGAATCGCTGGTGCTGGCGCTCAAGGGCGCCACGCCGGAGATGCGCGAAAAGGTCTTCAAGAACATGTCCAGCCGCGCTGCAGAGACCCTGCGCGAGGACCTGGACGGCCGCGGCCCGGTGCGGGTGTCCGATGTCGAGGCCGAGCAAAAGGAGATGCTCAAGATCGTGCGCCGCCTGGTCGACGAAGGCCAGATCGTGATCGCCAGCGGGGGCGCAGATGAATTCCTCTAGACGCGAGACCGCGCCGCGCCAGGTACCGCCACCGCCCAATTCACGCGCCGGCTCGCCCTACACCCGGTTCATCCCCCGCGAGGAGTTGCAGGGTTTCGCGGCCTGGATGCCCGAGTCCTTTGGCTTGCCGTCCGCCGCCGCCGCACCGCCTGGCAAGCCATGGGCGGGTAACGCGCAGGCCGGCGACCCGCTGCCACAGACCGCCGGCACCCCGGCCGACCCCGCGCCCTCAGCCGAGGTCGTGGCTGCGCTGGACGCACTGCGGGCCGGGCTGGCGGCTGCGCACCAGGCCGAGCTCAAGGCCCAGGTGGCCGCCGCCCGCACCCAGGGCTACCAGGACGGCTACCGCGACGGCCTGGTCGCGCTGGAGAGCTTCAAGCAGAGTTTTGCCAGCCAGGTCAGCAGCCAGATGGGCCAGGTGCTGGCCGCGCTGGACACTGAACTGGGCGCACTGGAGCAGCAGATGGCCAGCAGCGTGGCACGGGTGGCCACCGAACTGGCGCGCCAAGTCGTGCGCAGCGAGCTCAGCGTGCGCCCGGCGCTGGTTGCCCAGGTGGCACGCGAGGCCGTCAACGCGGTGCTGATGAGCGCGCGCCAGATCACCGTGCTGGTCAACCCCGACGACCAGGCGCTGGTGGCTGCCGGCTGCGAGGAGGCGCTGGCCGCCCGCGGCGCACGCCTGCTGGCCCAGCCCTCGGTGGCCCGTGGCGGCTGCCGGGTCGAGTCCGATGCCGGGGTGATCGACGCCCGCATCGGCGCCCGTTGGCTGCAAGCCACCCATGCGCTGGGCACCGGCGTGCCGTGGGACGACGGGTCCACCACACCGGGCGCTGACGCATGACCGACACGCTGGACCTGGCCACCGATGCCGGGGCCGATGCGCTGATCGATCTGGCCATGCCCGCCAGGATCGCCGCCGATACCGCTCCCGAGACCGCGCCGGTTCCCGTCACTGCGCCCGACCTGACCCTGGACGCAGCGCAGCCCGCGCCGGCCCAGACGACCCCGCCGTCACCCACCGCCCGCCAGCAGCGCTGGCGCCTGTTCCTGGACGACCTGCAGGCCTATGCCGCCGTGCGATCGCCCCTGCAGACCCACGGCACGCTGGTGCGTGTGACCGGCCTGGTGCTGGAGGCAGCCGGCGTGCGCGCCCCGGTCGGCGCGGTCTACGAGGTGCACGGCGACGCGGTCCTGCCGGTGCAGGCGGAGGTGGTGGGCTTCAACGGTGACCGCGCCCTGCTGATGCCCACCGGCGAGCTGCACGGCCTGTCCAGCGGTGCCCGGGTCAGCCCGCGCATCACACCGCACGCGCCGCCGCTGCTCGGCCGCGACAACCCGCTCTGGCGCCGCAGCGAGGACCGCGGCCTGCACCTGCCGATGGGCGACGGCCTGCTGGGTCGGGTGGTCGATGCCATGGGCGCGCCCATGGACCGGCTGGGTCCGCTGCAGCATGTGCGCAACGAGCCAATGCTGCGCCGCCCGATCAACGCCATGGAGCGCGACCCGGTGCGCATCCCGCTGGACACCGGCGTACGCAGCATCAACGCCTTGCTGACCGTGGGCCGCGGCCAGCGCCTGGGCCTGTTTGCCGGCACCGGTGTGGGCAAGTCGGTGCTGCTGGGCATGATGGCCCGCTACACCGAGGCCGATGTGATCGTGGTCGGCCTGATCGGCGAGCGCGGCCGCGAGGTCAAGGAGTTCATCGAGGACATCCTGGGCGCCGACGGCCTGGCCCGCAGCGTGGTGGTGGCCGCCCCCGCGGACTCGGCCCCGCTGGTGCGGATGCAAGGCGCAACCTACGCCACCGCGGTGGCCGAGCACTTTCGCGACCAGGGCCGCCACGTGCTGCTGCTGATGGACAGCCTGACCCGCTACGCGATGGCCCAGCGCGAGATCGCGCTGGCGATCGGCGAG
>JANMXG010000524.1:0-9507 GCA_031394235.1 Betaproteobacteria bacterium | reverse complement strand
CGTACTTGATCAGCTTGAACGGCCCGGTGCCGTTGGCATTGCGCACCGCAAAGGTCTCTTGCTTGCCGTTGTAGTCCTGCGCCCGCTCCACCCCGTGCTGCACGCACCAGGCCTTGTTCATGATCGGCACGTAGAGCAACTTGTCGGGCAGCACCGCGTCGGGCGCGTTGAGCTTGAAATCCACCGTCAGCCCATCGACCTTGCTGACCGACGTGATGCCCTTGAGCGTGAAGCTGCGCTGCGAGGTGGGGCCCATCGCCCGCTCGATCGAGAACAGCACATCGTCGGCCGTGAGCGGCGCGCCATCGTGAAACTTCACCCCTGGCCGCAGCTTGAAGCGCCAGCTGGTGGGGCTGGTGTTTTGCCAACTCAGCGCCAGCGCAGGCTCGATCTTGAAGGCCTGGTCTCGGTTGACCAGCGAGTCGTAGACCTGGTAGGTGACACGGGTGTGGTACAGCAAGGCCACTGCATGGGGGTCGAGGGTTTGGGGGTCGAAAGCGCTGGCGATGCGCAGCGCCGGTCCGGCGGCGTGGGCTGCCGGGGCCAGGGTCGCGTGCAAAAAGCCAATCTGCAACAGCACGATCTGCGGCAGGCTTGTCAGCAGCCAGGCTGCGCGGGTTTTCAGGGTCGGTGGCATCGGGGCTCCAGGTGACGCTGGGCGATTTTGCGGCCTGCCGCGCCGGATGGCGTCACCACGGAAGCGGCCGGTGCAATCGTCCGGCGGTGTACCGCAGCAACCACAGTTTTCACCGGTTGACATATGATTGCAAATCATTCGCATTTGCGATTAACCGGCAATCCGGTGATCGCTGTCAGGCAAAGGAACAGCTGTGGGGCGCAGGTGGTGGAGGGCAGGGGCGCAGGGCGCCTGGGGGGGCGTGGCGGTCATCGGGGTCGCCGGGCTGTTGGCGGGCTGCGGCGGCGGCAACAGTGCTGCCACCGCCGACATGTCCACCGTGACGGCACTGTCGGCGCAAGCCGCGCTGGGCGACAAGATCTTTGCCGATACCTCGCTGTCGGCGTCGGGCCGCCAGTCTTGCGCCAGTTGTCACAGCGCTGACAACGCGCATGCGCCGGCCAATGACCTGCCGGTGCAGCCGGGCGGGCTGCTGCTGGACCAGCAAGGCCGGCGCAACTCGCCGTCACTCAACTACCTGTCGTTCAGCCCCGCATTCGCGGTGGCGGCCGATGGCACGCCCAGCGGCGGCTTTTTTCTGGACGGCCGCGCCAACTCGTTGATCGACCAGGCCGGGCAACCGTTGTTGGGCGCCGTCGAAATGGCCAATGTCGACAAGGCCGAGGTGGTGGCCCGCTTGTCACGCGCGCCCTATGCCGCTGAGTTCAAGCAGGTCTTTGGCGCTGACATCCTGTCCCGGCCTGACGACGCCTTCGATCGAATCACGCTGGCCTTGCAGCAGTACCAGCGCGAGGACACCGGGTTTCGCGCCTTCTCCAGCCGGTACGACGCATTTTTGCGCGGCACTGCCACGCTCTCAGCCGCCCAGACCCGCGGCCTGGCGCTGTTCAACAGCCCGGCCAAGGGCAATTGCGCTGCCTGCCATCCGTCGGGCAAGTCGGCCGACGGCAGGCTGCCGCTGTTCACCGACTTCAGCTATGACAACCTGGGCGTGCCCCGCAATCCGGCGATTGGCCGCAACGCCGACCCGACCTACTTCGACCTGGGACTGTGCGAGCGGCCCGAGCTGGCCAGGCGGATCGATCTGTGCGGCGCATTCAAGGTGCCGTCGCTGCGCAACGTGGCGCTGCGCCGAGCCTACTTCCACAACGGGCGCTTCGGCACGCTCAAGGACGCGCTGACGTTTTACGTGCAGCGTGACACCCAGCCTGAGAAGTGGTACCCGCGGTCGGCCGACGGCAGCGTGCAGAAGTTCGATGACCTGCCGCCGGCCTACCGCGCCAACGTCAACACGGCGGAGGCGCCCTACAACCGCCGGGCCGGTGACGCGCCCGCCCTGAGCGACGCCGAGATCGACGACGTGATCGCGTTTTTGCAGACCTTGACCGACGGCTACCGGCCCTGAACTGCCGGACCCGCCCACGCCGTCCCGTCCACGACACCCTGCCGCCCCAATCTCCGGAGCCCCACATGACCCCGAACACATCGCTGGCCCTGCCAGCCCGCACATGGATAGCCGCCTGCCTGACCCTGGCCGCAGGCGCAGCCCTGGCACAGCCCGCCACCGAGGCCACACTGGCGGCACGGCTGGACCAGTTGGCCAGTGAACTGGCCGCGGTCAAGGCCCAGCTGGCGGTGCTGCAGCAGCGCGGCAACCCGGCGCAGCCCACCGAGTTGCCTGTTTCTGCTGCGGCCCCGGCCCCGGTCCCGCTGGCCAGCGCCCTGGACCCCGCCGCCACCGCGCCGGCCGGCCCGGCCACCGTGATCACCAGCTACGGTGAGATCAACTACAACCGGCCGCTGCGCGCCACGCAAAACGCCCAGGCCGATGTGCGCCGTCTGGTGCTGGGCTTCCAGCACCGGTTCGACGAGCGCACCAAGCTGGTCACCGAGCTGGAGGTCGAGCATGCGGTGGCGTCAGCCGGCGACAAGGGCGAGGTTGCGGTCGAGCAGGCCTACATCGAGCGCCAGCTCACGCCGCTGTTGGCGCTGCGGGCGGGGCTGTTCCTGATGCCGGCGGGCCTGCTCAACGAAAACCATGAACCGACCGCCTACTACGGCGTCGAGCGCAACTTTGTCGAGACCGCGATCATCCCGAGCACCTGGCGCGAGGGTGGACTGCAGCTGGTGGCCAGCTTCGACAACGGCCTGACCGCCCAGGGCGGCTTGAGTACCAGCTTGGACCTGAACAAATGGGATGCGGCGTCTGCCGAGGGCCGCGAGTCGCCGCTGGGCTCGGTCCACCAGGAGCTGTCGCAGGCCCGCAGCCGCGACCTGGCCGTCTTTGGTGCGCTGAACTGGCGTGGTCTGCCCGGTCTGCTGCTGGGTGGCTCGCTGTTTTCGGGTCAGGCCACCCAGGGTCAGGCCACTGCCAGGGCCCGCATCACCCTTTGGGACGCCCACGCCCGCTGGACGCCCGGCCGCTGGGATCTGTCCGCCGTCTATGCCCGCGGCGACATCAGCAACACCGCTGCGCTGAACGCCCCGCTGGTGGGCAACCCGACACTGATCCCCCAAACTTTCGACGGTGTCTATGTTCAGGGTGCCTACAAACTGTGGTCGCACGGCGACTACGCGTTGTCGCCGTTTGTGCGCTGGGAGCGCTTCAACACCGCCAGAGCCTACGCCGATCTGGGCGCTGGACTGACACCGGCCGCAGCCCGGGCCGAACGGGTCACCACCCTGGGTGCGAACTTTGTGGTCTCGCCGGGGGTGGTGCTGAAGGCCGACTGGCAGCGCTTCCGCGAGGCACCGGACCTCGACCGGGTCAGCCTGGGCATGGGCTGGAGCTTCTGATGCGTCTGACCCTGCTGGCCACCGCGGCCGTGGGCGCAGCAACGGCGCTGGCGCCGGCCACAGCCTTTGCCGTGGACTACCTCAGTGCCGAGCAAGCAGCGCGGCTGATGTTTCCCGACGCCGATGCGTTTGAGTTGCGGCGGCTGACGCTGGACGCCGCACAGCTGCAGCAACTGGACGCGCAGGGCGTGCGGGCGCGGTCTGCCGGCTGGACGGTGCGGGTGGCGCAGCGTGCTGGCGTGGTGCAGGGTTTTGTGGTGGCTGACGAGGTGGTCGGCAAGGTCGAGCTGATCAGCTACGCGGTGGCAGTGGCACCGGATGGCGCAGTGCGCCAGATCGAGATCCTGTCCTACCGCGAAAGCCACGGCCACGAGATCCGCCTGCCGGCCTGGCGCCGGCAGTTTGTCGGCAAGGGCACCACCGCCGCCATTCGGGTGGGCGAGGACATCAACAACATCAGCGGCGCCACGCTGAGCTGCAGCCACGTCACCGACGGTGTGCGCCGCATCGTTGCGGTGCTGGCACTGGCGCGCCGCGCCGGCGCGCTGTGATGGGCCGTGCCGCCGTTCCAGCGGTGTTGCGGCGGGCCCGGCCGTTGCTGGGTACGGTGGTGGAAATTGGCCTGTGCTGGCCGGTCGGGGTCGCTGACGGCACCGGCCCGGTGGCAGGCCATGCGGGTCCGTCACATCAGGCGGGCGGGGCGGCCAACGGCGCATCACCGCCTGCTGACGCGGCATGCGCCGCGCTGGAGGCCGGCTTTGCCGCTATCCACCACGCCCAGGCCTGTCTGTCGCGTTTCGACCCCGCCAGTGACCTGTCGCTTTTCCACGCGCTGCCGGTCGGCCAGCGGCTGGCGGTGCGTCCCGTCACAGGGCAGGTGCTGGCCGCGGCGCAGGCGCTGCACCTGGCCAGCGACGGCCTGTTTGACATCAGCCTGGGCTCGGCGCGCGCCGGCTGGTGGCTGGACGGCGCCTGGCTTGAAAAGCGTGACGGCACCGTGCGGCTGGATCTGGGCGGCATCGGCAAGGGCCACGCCGTGGACCTGGCCGTACAGGCCTTGCAGCGCCACGGCGCTGTGGCGGGCTGGGTCAATGCCGGTGGTGACCTGCGGGCCTTTGGCGACCTGGACCTGCCGGTGCAACTGCGCCAGGCCGACGGCGGTGTGCGGACGTTTGCCCATTTGCGCGACGGTGCTTTCGCCACCAGTGCCTTCGGTCCGGGCCAGCGCTCCAGCCTGGCGGGCCGGGGCGGGGATCGCTTTGATGGGTCTGCCGCGACGCGACCTGGTCGGCCCCGGCGCAGCAGCAGTGCCGGCCGGTGTGCCACCGCCCACACCGCCCACACCGCCCACACCGCCCACGTCAGCGTGGCTGCGCCCTTGTGCCTCTGGGCCGATGCGCTGACCAAGCTGGTGGCCGCCAGTGGCAACCCGGCGCACGCGCTGTTGGCGCAGCACGGCGCCAGCGCCTGGTGGCACGGGATGCCGCCATGATGCGGGCTGCCACTGCCCACAGCGGCCACCGCCTGACGCCCTGGCACCGGTGGGGCGTATTGCTGGTCGGGGCGGTGCTGCTGCTGTCGGGGCTGGGCTGGCTGGCGCTGCACTACCGCGCTGTCCTGGTGGCCGGTATTGACGACCTGCCGCATCCGCTGGAAGCGTGGGCCTTGCGGCTGCACGGCCTGGCGGCGGTTTTCGGCCTGTTCATGTTCGGTGTCCTGGCGGCTGCACATGTGCCGCAAGGCTGGCGCTTAAGCCGGCGCCCCCGTTGGACCCACCAACGCAGCAGCGGCCTGCTGCTGTGCGGGCTGGCCGCACTGCTGGCCGCCAGTGGCTACGGGCTGTACTACTTTGCGCCGGAATGGTTCAGGCCCACGCTCGGTTGGTCCCACGCCGCTGCCGGCGTGGCGATGGCTGCGGCCCTGGCCTGGCACCATCCACGCCGGTCTGCCGCCCGCCGCTGAAGCGCCGGGGCGGTCGTTTGCCGGTGGCAACGGCATCCGCCGCTGCTACGCTTGGGTCATGACGATTGGCGCTGTGCCCACCCCGCTTGTGTCCCGCTGGCTCGGCGACTGGACACGCGAGGTGGACCGCAAGACGCTGCGCGCCGACGCCATGGCCGGCCTGCTAGGTGCGCTGCTGGTGCTGCCGCAAGCCATCGCCTTTGCCGCGCTGGCCGGGCTGCCCACGGCAATGGGACTGGCCGCGGCGGTGCTGCCGTGCGCCGTGGCGGCGCTGGCGGGGTCGAGCCGGCATGTGCTGTCCGGCCCGACCAACGCCACCTCGCTGGCGCTCGGGGCGATGCTGGTGTCGCTGGCGGCCGGCGATGCCAGCTTGGTCGTGCCGTTGGCGCTGGCGCTGACGCTGGGGGTCGGGCTGATGCAGGTGGTGCTGGCGCTGGCCCGCCTGGGTGCGCTGGCCAATTTCATCTCGCCCTCGGTGATGCTGGGCTTCACCACCGGTGCGGCCGGGCTGATCGCCTGGTATGCGCTGGCCGGCCTGATGGGTGCGGCCGGCCGTGCGTCGCCGCTGCAGGCCTGGGCGGCACTGTCGGCGGGTGCGGCATGGCCCTCGCTGGCGGTGGGTGGGCTGACCTTGGCGGTGGCCATCGCCGGGCGGCGCTGGTGGCGCAGCGGTCCGTACCTGCTGCTGGCGCTGGGGGTGGGCATGCTGGCGTGCTGGGGTGTGACGCAATATGGCGCGGCCTGGGGTGGCCCAGGGGCGGCCGGCGCCCCGCCGCTGCGCCTGGGCAGCCCGCCGTCGGCCTGGCCGCAGTGGCGCTGGCCGCTGGCCGACGCCGCCCGGCTGTCAGCGCTGTGGCCGCAACTGGTGCCGGCTGCGCTGGCGCTGACCATCATCGCGCTGGGCCAGGCCATGGCGATCGCCAAGGCACTGGCCGCCCGCACCGGACAGCACATCGACGCCAACCGCGAATGCCTGGGCCAGGGCCTGGCCAACCTGGCGGCGGCGGCCAGTTCGGGCCTGGTGGTCTGCGGTTCGCTGAACCGGTCGCTGCCCAACCTGGAGGCAGGGGCCCGCACGCCGCTGGCTGGCGTGGCCGCAGCGCTGTGGCTGGTGGCGCTGGTGGCGCTGGCCGGGCCGTTGCTGGCCTGGATCCCGTTTGCCGGTGTGGCGGCGCTGCTGCTGGTGGTGGCCTGGGCGTTGGTGGACCGGCCGGCCTGGCAACGCGCCTGGCGGCTGGACCGCAGCGAGTTTGGTGTGGCGCTGGTCACAGCGCTGGCCACGCTGGCACTGCGGTTGGAGGTGGCGGTGCTGGCCGGCGTGATGTTGTCGCTGGTGGTCTACCTGTACCGCATGGCCAGGCCGGCGCTGCGCAGCATGGGCTTTGACAGCCAGTCGCCGGGCCGGCCTTTTGTGGTGCTGGACGAGGTGGCGAGGCTGGCGCTGCCGACCCTGCCAGGCCGGCCAGCATTCCCCTTGCCCGAATGCCCGCAGCTCAAGCTGTTGCGCATGGAGGGGTCGGTCTGGTTCGGCGCCGTGCCCCATGTGGCGGATCACCTGCGCGGGCTGCGTCAGCGCGCCGCCGCCTCCAGCCAGGGCCAGCGCCACCTGCTGGTGATGTGCAAGAGCATGAACACGATCGACCTGGCGGCGGCCGACCTCTGGGACGAGGAGTTGCGGCGCCGCCGCGAACTGGGCGGCGATCTGTACTTTCACCGGCCCCGGCCGCAGGTGCTGGCCTTTTGGCGCCGCACCGGATTTTTGCAACGGCTGGGGCCGGGCCAGGTGTTCCCGGACAAGCAACATGCCATCGCCAGCATCGTGCCCCGGCTGGACGCTGCGGTGTGTGCCGGCTGCCGGGTGCGCTTGTTCGACGAGTGTGCCAACCAGCCCGGCGCGCCGTTGGCGCCGATGATTTGACGCAGCGCGGGCCGGCGTGCGGGCCCGCAGGCAGCCGCCCGGCGGGCCTGCCAGTCTCACCGCCAGCCTGCCCGCCAGTCTGCCCGCCAGCCGTGCGGCTCAGCCCGGCGTGGCCAGGATGGCGGCAGCGCGGTGGATGGCCGTGCGGATGCGCGGGTAGGTGCCGCAGCGGCACAGGTTGCCCTCCATCGCCGCGTCGATCTGCGCATCGTCGGGTTTGGGCACGGTCTTGAGCAGCGCGGCGGCGGCCACCAACTGCCCGCTTTGGCAGTAGCCGCACTGCACCACGTCGACCTCGGTCCAGGCCTGGCGCAAGACCGTGATCTCGCGGCCTTGCAGGCCTTCGATCGTGGTCACCGCGCGGTTGCCCACCGCCGAAATCGGCGTCACGCAGGCGCGCGCCGGCTCGCCGTCGATCTGCACGGTACAGGCGCCGCACAGCGCCATGCCACAACCAAACTTGGTGCCGGTCATTTGCAGCTCACCGCGCAACACCCACAACAGCGGGGTGTCGGGCTCGGCCGTCACGGTGACGGGCTTGTTGTTGATGTTCAGGGTTGTGCTCATGGGATGTCGGGGCCGGTCAGGCCAGCTTGAGGGGCAGGCTGCGCAGGCGTTGGCCGGTCAGCGCAAACAAGGCGTTGGCCACGGCGGGTGCGATCGGCGGGGTGCCGGGCTCGCCCACGCCCTCGGGCGGCTCGGTGCTGGTGATGATGTGGGTCTCGATTGCCGGGCAGTCGCTCAAGCGCAGCAGCGCCTGCTGGTGGAAGTTGGTCTGTTGTACCTGGCCCTTGTCCAGCGTGATCTCGCCAAACAGCGCGGCGGTCAGGCCAAACACCACCGCGCTGTCCATCTGCTGTTGTATGCCGTTCGGATTGACCGCCAAGCCGCAGTCGATGGCCGCCACCACCCGGTGCACACGGATGCGTTTCGGGTCTTTCGGATCGAGCGAGACCTCGGCCACTTGGGCCACGGTGCTGCCAAAGCTGGAATGCAGGGCCAGGCCCCGCGCCACCTTGGCGCCGTCGGCGGCCGGTGCCAGCGGTTGACCCCAGCCCGCCTGGTCGGCCGCACGCTGCAGCACCGCACGCTGGCGCGGGTGGCGGGCCAGCAGGGCCAGGCGGAAGGCCAGCGGGTCTTGCCCGGTGGCGTGGGCCGCCTCGTCGACAAAACTCTCCTTGAAAAACGCATGGTGCGAATGCCCCACCGACCGCCAGAAGCCCACCGGTACGGGCAACTCGACGATGGCATGGCCGATGCGGGCGTTGGGCCATTCGTAGGCCTGGTCGAACGCGCCTTCGGCGGTGGTCTTGTCGGGGCCGGCGCCGGGCAGGCCGAACTGCCGGTTCAAAAACTGCTGCACGATCGACGGCCCGGCGGACTTGGCGGTCCAGGCCACCGGCTTGCCCTGGGCGTCGAAGCCGACCTCGTAGCGCGCCACGCACGGCGGGCGGTAAACGTCGTGCGTCATGTCCTGCTCGCGGGTCCAGAAGGTCTGCACCGGCTGGCCGGGCAGGGCGTTGGCGATGCTGGCGGCCTGGGCCACAAAGTCCACGTCCAGCCGGCGGCCAAAACCGCCGCCCAGCAAGGTGACGTTGACCTCGACCTGCTCGGTGTCCAGACCGAGTGCCCTGGCGGCGGCATAGCGCGCCAGGCCGGGCACCTGCGTGGGCGCCCAGACTGTGGCGCGGCCGTCCAAGACCTGCACGGTGCAGTTTTGCGGCTCCAGCGTGGCGTGCGCCAGCAGCGGCGCGCTGTACTCGGCGCGCAGGGTCTTGGCGGCCTGCTTGAGCGCTGCCGCGGCGTCGCCGTGGCTGTAATAGCCAAAACCGTCACCGGCATCCAGCGCCTGGCCGAGTTGCTGGGTGATGCCGGCGCTCGACAGGGCCGCCGCTGGGCCGTGGTCCCAGGTGACGGCGACGGCCTTGGCCGCCTGCATCGCGTGCCAGGGCGTGTCGGCCACAGCCGCTACCGCGCCACTGCCGCCGCGCTGGCCGGGCACCGACAGCACCTTCTTGACCCCCGGCATTGCCAGTGCCGCCTTGGCGTCGAAGCTGGCCACGCTGCCGCCCAGGGTCGGGCACATCACCACGCTGGCGTACAGCATGCCGGGCAGCACGGTGTCGATGCCGAAGCGGGCGCTGCCGTCTTGCTTGCCAGCAGCTTCGCGCCGCTTCTGCGGCTGGCCGATCAG
>JANMXG010000523.1:0-14765 GCA_031394235.1 Betaproteobacteria bacterium | reverse complement strand
CTTGCTGGCGGCGCGGAAGTGTCCGATGTTGGTCATGCAACTGCCGATGAAGACCTCGTCGATCTTGACGCCGGCCACATCCGACAGCAGCTTGGCATCGTCCGGGTCATTGGGGCAGCACAGGACGGGCTCTTTGAGCTGGTCGAGATCGATCTCGATGACTTCGGCGTACTCGGCGTCCGCGTCGGCTTCCAGCAACTGCGGGTTGGCCAGCCAGGCTTCAACCGCGGTGATGCGGCGCTCGAGCGTGCGGCGGTCGAGGTAGCCGTCGGCGATCATGTTCTTCATCAGCACCACGTTGCTGGTGAGGTACTCCTTGACCGGTGCGGGGTTCAACTTGACGGTGCAACCGGCAGCGCTGCGCTCGGCGCTGGCGTCGCTCAGCTCAAAGGCTTGCTCGACCTTGAGGTCAGGCAGGCCTTCAATTTCGAGGATACGGCCTGAAAACGCGTTGATCTTGCCCTGCTTGGCGACGGTCAGCAGCCCGGCTTTGATCGCGTAGTAGGGGATGGCGTGCACCAAATCGCGCAGCGTGATGCCCGGCTGCATGGTGCCTTTGAAGCGCACCAGGATCGACTCGGGCATGTCCAGCGGCATCACGCCAGTGGCCGCACCAAACGCCACCAGGCCCGAGCCGGCCGGAAAGCTGATGCCAATCGGGAACCGGGTGTGGCTGTCGCCGCCGGTGCCCACGGTGTCGGGCAGCAGCAGCCGGTTGAGCCAGCTGTGGATCACGCCGTCGCCCGGGCGCAGACTGACGCCGCCGCGGCTGCTGATGAAGGCCGGCAACTCGCGGTGGGTCTTGACATCCACCGGCTTGGGGTAGGCCGCGGTGTGGCAAAAGCTCTGCATCACCAGGTCGGCACTGAAGCCCAGGCAGGCCAGGTCTTTCAGCTCATCGCGGGTCATCGGGCCGGTGGTGTCCTGGCTGCCGACGGTGGTCATGCGCGGTTCGCAATACGTGCCGGGGCGCACGCCCTGGCCCTCGGGCAGGCCGACGGCGCGGCCCACCATCTTTTGCGCCACGGTGAAGCCCGCCGTGGTGGCGATCGGCGCGGTCGGCAGGCGGAACACGGTGGCCGCGGCCAGGCCCAGAAAGTCACGCGCCTTGGCGGTGAGCGAGCGGCCGATGATCAGGTTGATGCGGCCACCGGCACGCACCTCATCGAACAGCACGTCGCTCTTCAACTTGAACTCGATCACCAGCTTGCCGTCTTTTTCGATCTTGCCGACGTAGGGGTAGATGTCGATCACATCGCCCATGTTGAAGGCCGAGACATCGACTTCGATTGGCAATGCGCCCGAGTCTTCCTGGGTGTTAAAGAAGATTGGCGCGATCTTGCCGCCCAGCGTGACACCGCCAAAACGCTTGTTCGGCACAAACGGGATGTCCTCGCCGAAGCCCCAGATGATGCTGTTGGTTGCGCTCTTGCGGGACGAACCGGTGCCGACCACGTCGCCAACATATGCCACGAGGTGGCCCTTGGCCTTGAGCTCCTCGATGAACTGCATCGGGCCGCGTTTGCCGTCTTCCTCGGGCGTGATGCCGGGGCGCGCGTTCTTGAGCATCGCCAGGTAGTGCAGCGGGATGTCGGGGCGGCTCCAGGCGTCGGGCGCGGGCGACAGGTCGTCGGTGTTGGTCTCCCCCACCACCTTGAAGACGGTGACGGTGATCTTCGGGGCGACTTCGGGGCGCGAGGTGAACCACTCGGCGTCGGCCCAGCTTTGCATCACGTCTTTGGCGAACGCATTGCCGGCTTTGGCTTTTTCGGCGACATCGTGGAAGAAGTCGAACATCAGCAGCGTCTTTTTCAGCGCAGCGGCGGCCACGTCGGCCACGCTGGCGTCGTCGAGCAGGTCGATCAGCGGCTTGACGTTGTAGCCGCCTACCATCGTGCCCAGCAGCGCGGTGGCCTTGGCCTTGGAGATCAGGCCGACAACCAAATCACCGTGCGCCACAGCCGCCAGGAAACTGGCCTTGACCTTGGCCGCGTCGTCCACGCCGGGCGGCACGCGGTGGGTGATCAGATCAAGCAAAAAGGCATCTTCTGCGGTGTCTTGCAGGTTTTGCGGCGCTTTGATCAGCTCGATCAGGTCGGCGGTCTGCTGCGCAGTCAATGGCAGCGGCGGGATGCCGAGGGCGGCGCGTTCAGCAACGTGTTGGCGGTAGGCTTGCAGCATCTCGTGGGCTCCTGATGGGGGCGGTGGACGGACAGGGTGATCAGTACCGGTTGCCGGCTGCGCCGCTGTGGGCGCGCGGGCTCGCGTTGAGGTTGATGTCTACGGGTAAGTCCCATATTTTATGTCTTATATAAGACTTGCCAAGTGCAATCTTGATCCCAAGCCCGGATCGTCACGGGATTGTGACGCAGTGCAGCATTCTTGCGCATGAAAAGCTGTGTTGCGGCATGCACCGCACTGCCGGTGCAGCGGCCCGATTTGCGGACACAAAAAAGCCCGCGGCAGGCGGGCTCAGCAGTGCGGTGGGCGCTGGACGGCGCGCTGCTATCAGGCGTTGTCGCGCATCCACTTGGCGGCAAATTCGTCCGAGCGGGCCTGGGCGGTGGCGCCGCTGGTGAACAGCCAAACAAGCGAGCCGGTGGCGAAGAGAAGCGGCACGAGGGCAAGAAACAGAGTAGTCATGGAGGGTCAGAGGGCTTGGGTTGAGCGCATGCCGACAGAGAATCTATCGACATTGCTGCAATGCAGCATAACGCGCTGGGCGTTGCGCTGCAGGCGAGATCCGTAATTACCCGGATCTCCTGGGGTTTCGGCCGCCTCAGCATTGACTTGAGCCGGGTTTCGATGCCGACCCCACGCCGTCGCTGGCGGGCTGCTGACTCACTGCGGCTGGCGCCCGCCGGCTGCGGGTTCGGCCGGCACTGCTTTGGGCACATCCTGCGCTTCCGGCACTTGCGGCGTCGGCGCTGGCGGCAGCGTCGGCGCTGGCGGCAGCGGCAGCGGCAGCGGAGCCGGAGGGGGAGGGGGAGGTAGAGGCGGCAGAACCGCCGGCACCTGCTGAACCTGCGGAATCTGCGGCATTTGCGGCATTTGTGGTACCGCCGGTCCCGCCGGCACCGCCGGCACCGCCGGCGCTGTCAGCGCCGGCTGCGCGGCCAGGGTAAGGGCAGCACCCGCTGCGGCGGCCTGGGCGGCGGCCGCAGAGGCCACCGACTCGGTGGACGGGCTGGCCACGTCAGCGGCAGCGGAAGCCGCGGTCGCAGGCACCAGCGCCGCTGCGGCGGGCGGCAGGATACCCAGCCCGTTCGCCGCGTCGGCCACTGCCGCCAGCGCCAGCCGCTGCTCGGCATGGGTGCAGGCGTCAACCAGGCGCTGACCGATGCGCGTATTCATCAGCATTGATTTGGTCGGGATCTGCAGCCAGACGATGCCGGCGGCCGGGTCCTCCAGCCTGACCGCACCGGTGGTGGTCTCCCGCGGCACCATCCGGTAGTGCAGGTTTTTGTGCGCCACCCGGAAGTAGCCGGGCAAATTGGGTTCGGGCAGCACCGTGATGCGCTGGTTGAACTCGCAGTCTGCGTCGCCGGTCAGCACCCTGGTTGCGATATCAAGCTGGGCGTCGTTGATGGCCTCCGCCGTGGCGCTGGCCAGCGCGAGGCTGCTGGCCGCAGATTTCAGTGCCCGTCGCGGCGCCGCCGGCTTGGCGGGTCGGGTGGACGTGCTTGGTTTGGCTGTCTTGGTCGATGCCATTGGCTTGACGGGCGCGCTGGCACGGGTCGATTCGGCAGCGCGGGTGGGGGCGGGCTTGTCGGCCGCGGCGGATGCGCCTGGGGCCAGGGCTGCGCCGCCCAGGGCCAGGGCCAACAGCCAAGTCAGCCGGCACACAGGCCGGGGGGGGATTTCAAATCGCATGGGGAAAGCTCAGACGGTTCGGGGTTGAAATTGTCGGCCCTGCCTGCTACTGGCACGTGTCTACACTCTGGTTTTCTGGGGCTTGAGGTTGCGGGTGGGGTGACGGGATGTTGCGGCCGGGTGTGGTGGCAGCGTCCGCGGTGCAGCCTGCCGGCTGCCGCCGCCTCGTCTGGGCAGCGCAGGCCACCGCCTGCGAACGTGGAGCGACAAGATGTCCCAATACAGCGCCGTGATTGCCTGGCAACGCGAAGGCCAACCATTTACCGACCGCCGCTACCGGCGCCAGCACCAGTGGCACTTCGACGGTGGCGCGGTGGTGGCGGGATCGTCGTCGCCCCAGGTGGTGCCCGTACCGATGTCCGATGCGGCGGCCGTGGACCCGGAAGAGGCTTTTGTAGCCTCGCTGTCGAGCTGCCATCTGCTGTGGTTTCTCGACATCGCCTGCCGCGCCGGCTGGGTGGTGGACGACTACCGCGACGAGGCCAGTGGCGTGCTGGCACGCAATACCGACGGCCGCGCGGCGATGACCCTGGTCACGCTGCGGCCGCAGGTGCGCTTTGGCGGTGACCACCAGCCCGACGCAGCGGAGATTCATCAACTGCACGAGCAGGCGCATGCCGCCTGTTTCATCGCCAACTCGGTCAAGACCGAGCTGCGCTGCGAGCCGGTGATCCTGCCGTCCTGACCGGCCTGACTTGCCTGACTGGCCGGTCGCGCCCCCGAGGCGCATCCCGCCCTCACTTGATCCAACCCCGACCCGAGACGCACGATGTACCTGCCCAGCCATTTTGAAGAAACTCGCCCCGCTGTCCTGCGCGCGCTGCTGCGCCAGCATCCGTTGGGCCTGCTGATCACCCAGGACGCCGTGGGCGCGCCGGTGGCCAATGCCATCCCGTTCCTGCTGGATGCCGAGCGGGGTGAGTTCGGCACGCTGGTGGGCCATGTGGCACGCGCCAACCCGGTCTGGCAGCCGCCTGCAGCCGGGCTGGTTGCGCCCCAGGCGCTGGTCGTCTTTCAGGGGCCCGACGGCTACATCTCGCCCAACGGTTACCCCAGCAAGGCCGACCACGGCAAAGTGGTACCGACCTGGAATTACGCCATGGTCCAGGCCCGCGGCCCGTTGCGGGTGTTGGACGATGCCGCCACCACGCGCGCCCTGGTGACGCGCCTGACCGCCCACCACGAGGCGGCCCAGCGCCAACCCTGGGCAGTGACTGACGCGCCCGACGACTACATTGACGCCATGGTGCGCGCCATCGTCTGCATCGAGATCCCGCTGACCAGCTTGGTCGGCAAGTACAAGCTCAGCCAGAACCGCAGCGCGGCCGACCGGGCCGGCGTGGTGGCAAACCTGCAGACTGCCGCTGCATCGGCATCCGCCGCCGCCCTTGATGAAGCCAGCGAGGCGGACCGCGCCGACACGAACGCGTTGGCGCGCTGGATGCTGGCTGCTGGCGAGGGCCTTCCATGACCGCGCCGCTGTGGCCCGACCTGTCGCCGATACCGCCGATACCGCCGATACCGCCGTTGACGCAGTCATCCGCAGCGCCGCCAACAGACAGGTCCCGACAGCCACCGTTGCACTTGGCCGAATTGACTGACGCCGACCGCAGCGTCTGGGAGCCGCTGGCCCGCGGTTACAAAGCTTTCTACAACACCGAGGTGGACGCCGCCGGCTACGACGCCGCCTGGCGCCGGTTGCGTGCCGGTCCGCCGCTGCTGGCGCTGGGCGCCTGGCGGCAGGACCGCCTGCTGGGCATTGCACACGGCGTGTTCCACGCCAGCCCTTGGGCCGACGAGGTGTGTTACCTGCAAGACCTGTTCACGTCGCCCGATGCGCGCGGCCTGGGCGTGGCGGCTGCGCTGATCAAGGAACTGGCCCGCCACGCGCGGCGTCGCGGCTGCGCCCGCCTGTACTGGCTGACCCATGAAAGCAATGCCCGGGCGCGGGCGCTGTACGACCGCGTGGCGCAGCACCACGGCTTCATCCGATACGACCTGGCCACACCGCTCTGACGCCGCACAGCCGCCGCGCTGCAACCGCCTCCAATCCGCCGCAGCGCGCCTGCTCAACCCGTAGTGCACGGCACTGTGTCGGGTTCACTTCGGTCGGGGCGAGTGGCTGGCCTTGTCGGGCTGGCTCAAGCGTCCGGCGCGCAACTCGGCGACGGCGGTTACCACCGACCGGGCCACGTTGCGCACCTCGTCCTGCACCGCCTGGTCGCGGTCCAGGGCCTCATGGCTGTTGAAATACGGCTCGAAGTAGCCGATGTAGCGGTCCAGTTTGGCGGTGACGCCGGCATCGATCAGGCCCATCCACTCCAGCCAGTCGCTCAGGTTGCGCCGGTGCACCTCGACGCCGGCGACGTCGCCATGCACGACGACGCCGTAAGCCCGGCCTGCCAGGTGTTTGGGGTAGTCCCAGCCCTGTTGCTCGATCTGCTTGGCCTCGGCCACCCGCTTGCCGTGGGTGCTGGTGGGATCGGGGTTGCCGCCATCGGCGCACACCAGTCGGTCGATCATCAGCTTGAGCGGGCTGGGTGACTGGTACCAGTAGGTCGGCGCCAGCAGGATGACGGCATGGGCAGCCACCCAGCGGGGGTAGATCTCAGCCATCCAGTCATGGGTCTGGGCCAACGCGTGGTTGGGGTAGCAACTGCAGGGCCAATGGCACAACGGCATGGCGCTGGACACGCAGCCCTTGCAGGGGTGGATGTTGCGGCCGTACTCCGACGTGACGAGGCTCAGGTCCAGCACATCCGCCTCCAGTCCGGCCGCTTGCACCACCTGCTGCGCGATCTCGGTCAGGC
Organism: Betaproteobacteria bacterium; assembly: GCA_031394235.1. Classification (GTDB taxonomy): domain Bacteria; phylum Pseudomonadota; class Gammaproteobacteria; order Burkholderiales; family Burkholderiaceae_C; genus Pseudaquabacterium. The sequence goes on along the minus strand of JANMXG010000523.1, from coordinate 8,082 downwards.
GCCAGGTTTTTGAGATCTCGCCCGGGCAGGTGCCGTCGTTGCGGGCGCTGCCGCAGACCAGCAACACCCGTGACGCGCTGGCAGGCTGGCCCCAGGCCAGCTGCGCCTGGTCGATCGCCGCCCGCGTAGCCAGCCAATCCAGTGACAGGGTGTAGGTCGGGTCGGCATAACCCTGTCCGGCAGGGCGGGTCAGCGGCGCTTTGCGGCCCTCGTCGTAGGCCTGCCAGGCGATGCCTTCCAGGCGGCCGATGGCCTCTGCCTCGTCGGCAAACGCCGGGTCGACGAAGCTGGCGCGGTAACGCTCACCAAACGCCTGGCGCGTGAGCGTTGCCGGCGCCTGACCTTTTCGGATTTCAATCATCGGGGTTGCTCCAGCGCAGCAGGGGGTTTGGGGGCGCCAACAGGCCAAGCACTGCAGCGGTGCTGTGTGCCGGCCTGGCCGCGTCTGCCGTCAGGCGTCGGCTTCGCGGCTCAGCACATCCAGCCGCGCCGGCGCCTGGGCATCCAGCCCCCGGTCCGGTGACTCGGCGGTTTGCTGCGGGCTGGTGCCGGGTGCCACCAACTCCTCCACGATCAGGCTGCCGTAGCGCTGGGCGCGTGTGGCGCCGCACCGGGTGGCCACGTCGTGGGCGCGCTGCACCTGGTCGTCATGGCGGGCGCTGACGACCACGAAGCTCTGCCCCTGCCGCGCCAGCGCCAGATGAGCCTTGACCAGGTTCAGGTCCTGGCCCAGCGAGGCCATCGTGCTGGCGTTGGCGATGTCCTGCTCGGCCTGGGCCTGCATCTCCGCCGGGGTGTAACGCGACAAGTCTGGGTCGCTGAAGCCCGCACCGTGCAGCGCGGCGACGGCGCTGTCCGCCTGGGCCGCAGTGGCGAACGACATCAAGACGTGGTCGACCGGCTTGAAAACGCCAAATGACGTGGGATGGGGATGCATGGGCATGGCGGCTACTCCAGTAAAGGCCGGGATCGATGCCTGCAGCCTGCCCGGTGCGCTGCCGGCAAGTCGGTGCGTCGGCGCACATTGCGTGTCCTTCGACCTGCCAGCCCAGCCTCAAGCGCCGCACGCGGTCTGACTGCCGTCTGCGGCCTGGCCTTAACCCTGGCTTCACCCTGCGCTCACCGTAGCCTCATCGGCCTTGTCCACACTGTTGCCATTGTTCGGGGCCTTGCGCCCCACCTTGGAGCTGACCGACATGCGCAATATCTTCAAACCTCTGGGCTGGGCGCTGTTGGGTGGCGGCGTGGCCGTGATGACCACGGCTGGCGCCATCAATCTGCCGTGGTTCCACAAGGACAAACCGGCCACCGCGGCTGCTGCGGCCGTGTCCCCACTGACACCCGTGGCCGCCGCCGTGCAGCCACCGCCGCTGCCGCCGCTTGCGCCTGGCAGCGCTCCCAATTACCGGGCGATCGTGCAGCAGTATGGCCCGGCCGTGGTCGGCGTGACGGTAGAAGGCCTGCACAAGACCACCGGCGACGAGGCCGAGGCAATGGCCGAGTCGCAGCGCAACGACCCGACGTACCGCTACTTCCGCGGCATGCCTGGTTTTCCGGGCGCCGGGCGTGGCCAGGGCGCCGTGCCCGACCAACCGTTCAAGGGTCTGGGTTCGGGATTCATCGTCTCGGCCGATGGACTGATCCTGACCAATGCCCACGTCGTCAAGGACGCCAAAGTGGTCACCGTGCGCTTGGCCGACCGCCGCGAATACGCTGCCAAGGTGTTGGGCAGCGACACCGCCACCGACATTGCCGTGCTGCGCATCAACGCCCAGGGCTTGCCCACCGTGCGCCTGGGGGACCCCAAGTTGCTGCAGGTGGGCGACCCGGTGCTGGCCATCGGCGCACCCTACGGCCTGGAGCAGACCGCCACCGCCGGCATCGTCAGCGCCAAGGGCCGCTCGCTGCCGGGGGACACCGCAGTGCCTTTCATCCAGACCGACGCTGCGGTCAACCCCGGCAACTCGGGCGGCCCGCTGTTTGATGCGGCGGGCAATGTGGTGGGCATAAATGCCCAGATCTACTCACGCACCGGCGGGTTCCAGGGCGTGAGTTTTGCGATCCCGGTGGACGTGGCGATGCGGGTGCGCGACCAGATTGTGGCCACCGGCCAGGCGCAGCACGCCCGGCTTGGGGTGATGGTGCAAGACCTGACCCAGCCGTTGGCCGAAAGTTTTGGGCTGGCCCGGCCCGACGGTGCGCTGGTGGCGCAAGTTGAACCCAAGAGCCCGGCGGCGGCGGCGGGCTTGAAATCGGGCGACGTGGTCCTGCGCATCGACGGGGAGCCGATGATCCAGGCCGGCAGCCTGTCGGCCCGTATTGCGCAATCGGTGCCGGGCGACCGCATCAAGCTCAGCGTCTGGCGCGGCCAGAAGGCGCAGGACGTCGAAGTCACGCTCGGTCGCGCGGGTGTCGACGGCGCGGCGCAGGCCAATGCTGGCGGCGGCGCAGCCGATGAGGCCGCCGGCGGCGCTCGCCTGGGCCTGGCGCTGCGGCCCCTGACCCGTGACGAGCGCAACCAGTCGCAGCTTGATCACGGCCTGGTGGTGCAGCAGGCCCAGGGCGCCGCCGCCAAGGCGGGCTTGTCGCAGGGTGATGTGGTGATGGCGATCAACGGCATGCCGGTCGACAGCGTGGACGAGCTGAAGCGGGTGCTGGCCACCAAGCCCAAGAGCGTGGCGCTGCTGGTCTGGCGCGACGGCGAGCGGCTGTTTGTGCCGGTGCCGCTGGGTTGATCCCTGCAGCCTGGGCCGGTCAGGGCTTGTGCTCGCCGGCTGCGGGCGAGCGGCTGTTGCCATCATCCGACCCGTCGTCCACCCCGTCGCCCACCCCGTCGCCCACCCAGGCCTGCATCAGCGTGTAGGCCACTGCCAGCACCACCGGGCCGACGAAGATACCGACCAGGCCGAAGGCCAGCAAACCGCCAATGACCCCGCCAAAAATGAGCAGCAGCGGCAGGTCGGCGCCCAGGCGGATCAGCATCGGGCGCAAGAAGTTGTCGAGCGTGCCCACCACCGCCATGACCACCAGCAAGAAGGTGCCCCAGCCGGTGTCGCCGCTCCAGTACAGCCAGGCCACGGCCGGCAGCAGCACCAGCACCGGCCCGATCTGCGCCAGGCAGCAGATGAACATCAGCACCGTCAGCAGCCCGGCATAGTGCACACCCGCAATCGCCAGTCCGATGCCGCCCAGCACCGACTGCACCACGGCAGTCACGCCCACGCCCAGCGCCACGCCGCGGATCGCCTGGCCGGCCAGCACCACGGTGGCCTCGCCGTGCACACCCCCCAGGCGACGACCGACCCGAAGCAGCGCCGCGGCGGCAATCTCGCCCTGGGCATACATCAACGCCGACAGCAGCACGATCAGCAGCACCTGCAGCAGCAGTCCGCCCACCGTGCCGACCTCGGCCACCAGCCAGCGGGTGGCCTGGCCAACATAGGGCGTGAGTTTGGCCATCAGGCCATCGGCGCCGGACGCGACGGTCTCGGTCCAGAACACATCGATCTTGCGGCCGACCAGAGGCAGCGACGACAGCCATTCGGGTGCCACCGGCATGCGCAAGGTGGCCAGGCGCTTGGCCGCGTCGACGATCTCGTCCGAGTAGTCGATCAGGGTGACGATGGCCAGCGTGAACGGCACCACAAACAGCAGCACCAGCGCCAGTGTCATCAGCAGCACGGCCGGCAGCCGGTAGCCGCCCAACCGGCGCTGCAAGTGGCGCATCACCGGCCAGGTGGCGACCACAATCGTGGTGGCCCAGACCGCCGCACCGATGAACGGCCGCAAGATCCAGAAGGCCGCCAGGATCAGGCCGGCGATGAACAACACGCCCAGCGTGTTGCGGGCCAGGTCGGTGCGCGGCTCAGCCATGGTGCATCGCCTGAGGGCAGGGCGAGGATTGCGGCGCGGTGCCGCGGCCTGTCATCGAAGGGGTGCTGCGGTGTCGGGTCATGGCGGGTCCGGTTTTGGCCGGATTGTGCCCGCCGGCCGGTCGGCCGCCATCCCCCGCACACCCGCCCGTCGCCACCCGCTGCACAGCGCCGGCGCCGGCGTCAACGGTCCGGCAGTTGGTAGGCCAGTTGCAACATCAGCGCCGAGTTGCCCAGCAGCGTGAACTGGGCCGAGAACTTGTCGCTCAGCTGGTAGCCCAGCGATGGGATCACCACCGGCGACAGGCCCTTGAAGTTCAGTGGCACCTTGCGGTTGTAGGGCGCTACATAGCCGTACACCGGGCCGACTGTCCATTGCCAGTACCATCGATCGACGCCCAAGGGCGCCAGGTAACGCTGGCCCCATTGCACCGTGACGCAGGGCTGGCCAAAAGAGTTGCTGAACACCGCACCCGAGACCACGGTGCCGTCAACATCCACCCTGGAGATGCCCAGCAAACCAACATTCTTGTGCTCGCTGCTGGGCGTGAAGTGCAGCGTGACCGGGCTGATGTTGAGCTCTTGCAAGCCCAGCCGCGGCTGCTGGGCCAAGGCGGACGGTGCCAGCCACAGGGCGGCCGATGCGGCCAAAGCGGCTGGCAAGCGGCCAGTCAGGCCATAAAAACGCGGGAAAGCCATTGAATCTCACTCAAGGAAGTCGACGATGAACGGGCACGCAAAGCAGGCCGGGCTGCGCGGCTGGCGGGGCCCGATGCGGGTTGCGCCAGCGGTGTCGGCGCTGACGCGGTGGGTGCTGGTGTTGGCGCTGGTCTCGGGGCTGGTGTCGGGTCTGTCAGGTTGCGCCTGGCTGGATGTCAAGCAGCGCGGCTGGATCTACCGCCCGACGCCCGGCCAGTGGAGCGACTGGCAGGCCATCACGCCGCACGACGAGCCGGTCTGGCTGACCCGGGCGCCCGATCGTGCCGGCGACCCGGCGCAGCGCTTGCGGGCCGTCTGGGTGCCGGGCCCGACGCCAGCAGCACCCAGTGTGTTGTACCTGCATGGGACTTTTCGCAATCTGTTTCAGAACCGCAGCAAGATCGCTGCCATCCACGCCGCCGGGTTTTCGGTGCTGGCGGTGGACTACCGGGGTTGGGGCGAGAGCACGGCGGCCCTGCCGTCCGAAGCCAGCATTGTTGAAGACGCAGAACTCGCCTATGCCGAATGGCAGCGCCGGGTGCCCGATCCGGCGGCGCGGATTCTATTTGGACATTCGATGGGCAGCGGCGTGGCGGTTGAACTGGCGCTGCGCCACCGCGCGCCAGCGGGTTATGCCGCGCTGGTGCTGGAGTCGGCCATGACCTCGATGCCCGACATTGCCCGCGACCAGGGGGTGCTGGGCACCATCGCGTCCTGGCTGACGACCCAGCAATTTGCGTCGATCAACAAGATCGACCAGATCAGCGCGCCCAAGTGGTTTCTCAGTGGCACGGCCGACAACACTGTGTCGTCGCGCCAGACCGAGCGGCTTTACCGCGCAGCGCACGACCCGCGGCGACTGGTGCTGTTCGAAGGCGGCAGCCATAGCGGCCTGGCAGCCGAGTTCGAAGACCGCTACCGCGCCGTCTGGCTTGATGTGGCCGCGGTGCTCCAGGTCAGGCCGCCCGTGGCCGCGCAGGCGCTGCGCTGACCCTGCACCGGCAGCGCGCAACCGGCACCAGGTCTATGCCTGGGCAGACCGCCAGGGCCACGGTATTGGCGCCGCGGTCGACAGCGCGCTGCAGCTGTTCAGCCCGCGTGATTTTTGCCGGCAACGGCCGTGTCGGCCTGGGTCTGGGCACAAACCATGGCAGCATCCGCCCTCTGTCCGTCCCCAGCGAATGTGCGCCATGACCCTCAAACGAATAGTTCTGACCCTGGTGGTGCTGGCCTTGCTGGTCGCTGCCTATTTCACGCTGGCACTGAAGTGGAGCTATTCGTCCGGTGAGCGGGCGGGCTGGATCCAGAAGCTGTCCGACAAGGGCTGGGTCTGCAAGACCTGGGAGGGCGAACTGGCGCTGGTCTCGATGCCCGGCACGGCCAATGTCGAGAAGTTTGCGTTCACTGCGGCCAACGACGCGGTTGCGGCCGAGCTGGTCAAATTGATGGGCAAGCGGGTGAGCCTGCACTACGAGGAGAAAGTCGGCCTGCCGACCTCGTGCTTTGGCGACACCCGTCACTTCGTCACCCGCGTCACGCTGTCCAGCGAGACCTCGCTGTCACCCGGCGTGGTGGTGCCGACCGGCAGGGTTGATCCCGCCGCGCCCGCCCCGGCTGCCTCGCGCTGACCCGCTGCGCCGTGCGGGGCGCCGCCGCTCAGTAATGCGGCGGCAGCTCGTCGCGCAGGCTGCGGAACCCGGCAGGTTCGGCATCGTCGCCTTGTTGCCGCAGCCGGCTGATCTCGCGCAGCAGGGTGTCGATCTGGTCCTGCTGGCGGGCCACCAGCCGGTTCAGATCGTCCAGCAGGTCTTCGTTAAAGCAGGCTTTGACCTCCAGGTCGGTCAGTCTCTGCTCGATGCGGTGCAAGTGTTCCATAGCCCGATTGGACGCCAGATCGGCAGCACCCCGTGGCCCAAGCTGCGGTTGCAGCGGTGACTTCAGACCTGCCGGGCGCCAGGTGTCGGGCCGGTCTGCGATAGTGACCGCTCCCACCCCGCCTGCCCACCCACAACGGAAGCCCGCCATGAGCGACACCCACCTGATCCCCGTTTCGCGATTGCAAACCGCCATCCACCTGGTGGTCAGGGGCTTTGGCAGCCAGGAGGCCGAGGTGCAGGCGGTGTCCGGCAACCTGATCGATGCCAACTTAACCGGCCACGACTCACACGGTATCGGCATGCTGCCGCGCTATGCCGAGGCGTTTTTGCAGGGCGGCTTGCAGCCCAACGCGCATGTCAGTACGTTGCTGGACGCCGGCGCCATGCTTCGGCTGGACGGCAACGCCGGCTTCGGCCAGGTGATCGGTGCCGAGGCCATGGCGCTGGGCATCGCACGGGCCAAATCGCTGGGAAGCTGCATCGTGGCGCTGGGCAATGCCCATCACCTGGGCCGGATCGGCGCCTGGGCCGAGACCGCCGCCGCTGCTGGGCTGGTGTCGCTGCATTTTGTCAACGTCATCTCACGCGCCATCGTTGCGCCGCACGGTGGGGCCGACGCGCGTTTTGGCACCAATCCGTTCTGCGCCGGAGTTCCACTGACCGGCCGCGACCCGGTGATCCTGGACTTTGCCACCAGCATGATTGCCCAGGGCAAGACCCGCGTGGCCTACAACAAGGGCGAACCTGTGGCGGCGGACTGCCTGATCGACGACCAGGGCCAGCCTACCCGCGACCCCCGCTACAGCGTGATCCCGCCGTTTGGCGCACTGCTGACCTTTGGTGCGCACAAAGGTTTTGGGATGGCGCTGATGTGCGAGTTGCTGGGTGGTGCGCTGGCCGCGGGCATGACCCAGCGCGACGCTGATGCCAGCCAGCGGCGGGTGCTGAACGGCATGTTCAGCGTGCTGGTCGATCCGGTGATGCTGACAGACATTGCCGCCTTCGAGCATGAAGCAATGGGCTTCATCGAATGGGTCAAGGCATCACCTGCACGCGACGGCTTCGGTCCGGTGGCGGTGGCGGGCGAACCCGAGCGCGCCTGGCGCGCCCAGCGCACCGCTGAAGGTGTGCCAGTCGACGCCACCACCTGGCAAGAGATCCTGACCGCCGCTGGCAAACTGGGTGTCGATCCGGCGCAAGTCCATGCCGCTGCCGGGCTGACCGGCGCTTGATGCTGCTGGCTGGGCCTCATTCCGGCTTGGGATGGGCGGTTTACGGCTCTTTGGGGTTTTTCGTTTGTCGGTCTGAAAGCTGCCGTTCATGGGTGTTGAGCGACCGCGCCGCGCCGCGCTGGCGTGCCCCGCTCCGTGTCATTCCGGGCCGGACAACCAGCGGCCCTCCCTTCTTTACCTGCGCGGGACACGCCAGCCCGACACAGCGCTACCCCACCCGCGCGGCATGCCGGTCTTTCAAACCAGAGCAGGCGGAAACGGTGGCGGCGACCAAGGGCGTTGGGTGACCGGCGCAGTGAAATAAAGGGGGAAATGTCGGCCGACCGGCCGGCATGGAGAACATTCACGGAGGCGGTTGCCCGACGGCCTTGGTCGCCTTGGTCGCCTTGGCGCCGCACGCCG
>JANMXG010000522.1:0-5931 GCA_031394235.1 Betaproteobacteria bacterium | reverse complement strand
TGCTCTGCCAACGCTGGGATGGGCGGGTGCTGGCTCACTTCGCCGGTCAATGCATAGGGCTTGGCCATGTCGCGTTCGGTATTCGACGCCTGTTCGAAAACGCAAAAGGCATCCCTGAACGCCTGATGATCGAGGCTTGGCTGCTGGACCTTATTTCGAGTCTTCGCGCCCTTGGCAGTCTCGGCAAGGCGGCCTGCTGCGCGCTGATCTCCAGGCATTGCTGCGGCCTGCACACCCTGCTGTCGGGACGGCTGCGCCGTCGCTTCGGCGTTCTGCTGCTGCGGCGCTCGCGCCAGCCACAGCCGGGATGAGGACAAGCCGGTCACCCGAACCCGCACGCTGTCACCCGCAGACGTGTTGTCCAGGTGCATCACCACCCGCAGACCGATCGACAGCCCTTCGCAGCACTGCTGGCCACTGGAAAGGCGATGTCGGTTGGCCGCCAGCAGCACGACCGAGCGGTCGACGCCAGATTCACCATCACCCCGCGCCACCCAGAACGACAGCCGCGGATCGGTGTTGCCGCCGATCCCGCCCCAGCCAATATCCAGCCAGCCGAAGCCGTCGCTATCGGCGGCCAGCAGCCAATCCCCAGCGGGCCCAAGCGGGTGGACCTGCCGCACGCGAGCAATATAGGCAGTGGCCATATCTCGGAGCCGGTTATGCAAGTCGTCGCCAGCGGCGACAAACCCGGCGTAGGGGTACGTGGGGTGGCGCAACACCGCCAGGACCTGTTGGCCGTCGTCGTCGAGCAGATGCTCGGCGCTGACGGCGGCATGCTTTGCCGTCCAGCCGTCCGGGAATGAGTTCAAGTCGTGCTGCGGCATATTGTTTTCCCCAACGGCCAATCTGAGCAGGTTTGTAGCAAAAATCGGGTGGCGGCGAAAGGCCGCCACCGGGACGTTCAGGGACGGACATTGCTGGGGTCCTTGGACCGGTCCGCCACCCGCACCGACGCATCACGCGCCTGCACCGACGCGACCACCTGCTCAACACAAGCGCGCCGGTCTTTGCTGCCTTGGCCCTGGTTGCAACGGGCCATCAGGGCCAGGTTGGCCTCGGTGGGCGCCAGCCAAGGCAGGCGCGACGACGAATGGAACACCACCATCAGCCCCATTGACAGCACGGCGTTGACAGCAACCGATGCCACCAGCGCCACCGCGCGCCAGACCAGGCGTTGGCGGGTTGAGAGTTCATAACCTTGGAACATGACCTTCTCCTGCAATTCGTTCAATCGGAATGGCCGTCAAGCAGCCATCGCTTGTGCTGGCGCACTGCGCAGCGCCGGCGTACCCCGTTGCTGCGCCGCCTGGCGCCGCAATGCGCTGGGCACCATGGGCACTTCGGCAACCCGGATGAGCACGCCCTCGATGTTGCGCACGCCAAACTTGGTGCGGATCGACGCGATCTGGGTGCGCACGGTCGACAGCGACACACCACCGGCCGCGGCAATGTCGCGTGGCGAGATATCGGCCACCAGCCCACACAACACACGCCGCTCCGCCAAGGTGAGTCCATAGACGCCCGCAAGCATCTCCAGGCCCAAGGCCGAGCAGGCGCCGCGCCGGCCCAGCACCAGCATCACCATCGGCTCGCATCCGGTGTCCATGGCCAACGGCACCACCGCGACCATCAGGCTGTCGCCGCCATTGGCCAGCGTCAGCAACTGACGCACGCCTTTGGTGACGGCTTTGCGCAGGGCTCCGTCCAGTGCCGAGCTTTCGGAGCCTGTGCAACGCAGGCGCTGACCCATCCGGCAGAGCACACGCTCGCTGGCCAATTCCTGGTCGGCGGGCGGGTTGGCAAACTGCAAATGACCGTGCCGGTCACAGACGATCAGGCCGAGTGCGATCTCGTCCAGCAAGGCAAGGCGCAAGCGTTGGTGCAGCGAGGCCGTGGCCTCGCTGGGGTCACGGTCGATCTCGTCCAGCAAGGCGGTGCGAAAGCGCTGCTGCAACGTGACCGCCGCGTCGCCGGGGTCACGGTTGATCGGCGCGATGACGGGCGATGGGGACGCGACGGAAGGGTCGGCAAAACGGTTCATGAGCGGCTCCTGGCTGTTGTAGGCGGTGGTTGAAACCACGCACCCACACTGTCTCGCCAGCACGCCCTGACTGTCCTTTGGCCGCCTAAAACTGCGCCTAAACGTTACTAAACCGAAAGCGGCTGCCGCGCGTTGCTGCCCTGGTGTCAGACCGGCGACGGCGCCAGGCCCGCCTCAACGGCGCGTCACGGCCGCAGCCGCATGCCCGCCGCCAAATGCTGCCAGGGCAAGTCGGCCGGATCAGCCGCCATCGGCCCGGCCGCCTTGGCCACCAGCACCTGGCTGGCGATCGGCTGGAAGTCAGCGCGGAAGTGGTTGGAGCTTTTGACGACGATGATGCGCATCGCTTCGGGCTGGATGCCCACCATGCGCAGCAGCTCGCGGTCCAGCAACTGCTTCTTGCCGCTGACCACGGCAATCTGCACACCGTCAATCTCCAGGCAGGCGCACGCGCCCAGCTGCACGGTCAGGCCGGTCATCATCGGCCCGGTCAGCGTGCAGGCACCGTCACTCAGCGCCCGAACCGTGAATCTCCCGCGCACCGGCGGGTCGCTGGGCTGGCCGGTGAAGGTGGGCACCGCAGTGCCCAGCGCCAGCTCGATCTGCGCGCCGACGCCGGCCTCCAGCGCCGCGCGGGCCGCTGCGGCGTCGAACATCAGCCCCAATGCCACCTGGCCGGGGAAGCGCCGGCCAGCGCCCTGGGCCAGCAGCGCATGCAGCAGGCCGGTGGTGTTGCTGTCACCACCGGCGCCGGGGTTGTCCTGGGTGTCGGCGACAACGACCGGCTTGTCGGCGCGCTCGGCCAGGGCCATGGCCTGAGTGACTGCGTCGCGTGCGGACAAGATGTCCAGCCGCCACTGGGTGGGCTCGGCCACCAGGGCGTAGAGCGCTTGCACCGCCAGCTCCACCGCCGCCTGGGACGGGCCGTGGCCCCAGACCATCGGCGCACATTCGTCGAAGTCGGAGGCGGGAAATCCCATGCAAAAACTCAGCACCGTGCCGTGCGCCTTGTCCAGCGCCAGCAAGGCATCAAACAGGCCTTGCGCCGGCTGCATCCAGGTGCTCTGGGCGTTCAGCGGGATCAGGAACGGCAGCCGCTGCGCCAGCGTCGGCAAGCGCTGGCCGGCCTTGAGCCGGCGTGCCAGCAGCCCGGCCGCCAGCTCACCGGTGGCGGCCATGTCGACATGCGGGTAGGTGCGGTAGGCCACCAGCGCATCGGCCTCGCGCAACATGCGGTGGGTGACGTTGGCGTGCAGGTCCAGGCTGACGACGATGGGCAGTTGGGGGCCGACGATGGCGCGCAGCCGGGCGATCAGCGCGCCCTCGCTGTCGGGCTCATGCTCGGCCACGGCGGCGCCGTGCAGGTCAAGGTAGATGCCGTCCAGCCCGCCATGGTTGCGCGCCGCCAGGGCATCGGCGCAGATCACGCCGGCAATGCGCTCAAAGGCATCCTGGGTCACAAAACTGGACGGGATCGCGCCGGCCCAGCACGAGGGCAACAGCGTCCAGCCCTGGCGCTTGGCGGCATCGATGAAGCCGCCCACCGGGATGTTGATGCCGGTCAACTTGTCGACCATGGCCTGCCCGTGCACGAACGCCGGGAACGAGTCGCCCCGGTTGAACGCCACCCAATCGGCCAGACTGGGCGCAAAGGTGTTGGTTTCGTGCTGGTAGCCGGCGATCAGGATGCGGGTCAATTGGGGTGCTTTCGGGTGAGCGAGTCAACGCGGGGCTGCTCCCGCGACGGCTGCAGCCCCGCGGGGGACGGCAGCGGGCATATGCCGCTGCCTTGGGTTTGCATATCGCCGAAGTCGAAGTTGCGCCCCGGCGCGGCCGCAAACAGGGCCCGGGTGTAGGCATGTTGCGGGTCACCAAACACCTGGTGCGCCAGGCCGTATTCGACCACCCGGCCTTGGCTCATCACCGCCAGTTGGTCACAGACCTGGCTGGCCACCCGCAAATCGTGCGTGATGAACAGCATCGCCAGGTTCAAGCGGCTGCGGATCTCCTCGAACAACTGCAGCACCTGGGCCTGCACCGAGACGTCCAGCGCCGACACTGCCTCGTCGGCCACCAGCAGTTCGGGCTCCATCATCAGCGCACGCGCAATGCAGATACGTTGGCGCTGGCCGCCAGAGAACTGGTGCGGGTAGCGCTCCATCGCGCTGTCGTCCATGCGCACCAGCGCCAGCAGGCCGCGGGCTCGGGCCATCGCTTCAGACCGCCCAAGACCGTAGTTGACCGGGCCCTCGATCAGCGCTTCGGCCACGTTGCGTCGCGGGTTGAGCGAGCGGTAGGGGTCTTGAAAGACGATCTGCACCCGGCGTCGCAGCGGCCGCAGGCGGGCGGCGGACATCATCGCGATGTCCTCGGCGGCCTCGCCGGGGCGGTCGCCGCCCAGCAACACGGCGCCGCCGCTGGGATCGACCAGCCGCACGATGCAGCGCGCCACCGTGCTCTTGCCCGAGCCGGATTCGCCGACGATGCCCAGGGTCTGGCCGCGCCGGATCTCAAAGCTGACATCCTGCGCCGCATGCACATTGCGCTGCGGGCCGAACCAGCGTTTGTCCTGGTAGGTCTTGTCCAGGCCGGTGACCCGCAGCACGACCGGCGCGTTGGCGTCCAGCGGGCGCTGCTTGAGGTGCAGCGTGGGCACCGCTGCCATCAACATGCGGGTGTAGGCATGCTGCGGCCGCTTGAGCACGTCGTCCTTGCCGCCCACCTCGACCAGGTCGCCCAAGCGCAGCACCGCCACCCGGTGCGCCACCTCGGCCACGACACCGAAGTCGTGGGTGATGAACAGCACACCGGCGCCGTGGCGCTGCTGCAGGTCGAGCACCAATTTGAGGATCTGCGCCTGGGTGGTGACGTCCAGCGCGGTGGTGGGCTCGTCAGCGATCAGCAGCACCGGGTCCAGCACCAGCGCCATCGCGATCATGATGCGCTGGCGCTGGCCGCCCGACAGCTGGTGCGGGTAGCTCGCGACGATGCGCTCGGGGTCGGGCAGCAGCACCTCGCGCACGATCGCCAGCACCTTGGCGCGGCGCTGGTCGGGCGACAGCGGGGTGTGCTGGCGCAGCACCTCGTCGATCTGGTCGCCACAGGTCATCACCGGATTCAGCGCCGTCATCGGTTCCTGGAAAATCATCGACATGCGGGTGGCGCGCAGCGCCCGCAGCCGCGACAGCGGTGCGTGCGTGATGTCCTCGCCCTGCAACAGGATCTGGCCGGCCGTCACGGGCAGCGACTTGGGCAGCAAGCCCATCACGCCCTGTGCGATCACCGACTTGCCCGATCCCGACTCGCCCACCAGGCACAGGATCTCACCCTGGCCCACCGTAAAACTGACGTTACGCACGGCCGTGGACCGGTCTCCGCCAGAGGGCAGCGCAATGGTGAGGTTGCGCACCGCCAGGATCGCCTGATCGTTTGTGTCGCTCATACCCGCTTCGCCATTTTCGGATCCAGCGTGTCGCGCAGCCCATCGCCCAGGATGTTGACCGCCAGCACCGTGACCGCCAGAAAGATGCCCGGGAAGAAGATGTTGTGCGGGTACTGGTTGAACTGCGCCCGGCCTTCGGCCATCACGTTGCCCCAGGTCGGGATGTCGGGCGGCAGGCCGACGCCCAGGAACGACAGGATGGCCTCGACCAGGATGCCCGAGGCGCAGATGAAGGTGCCCTGCACCACCAGTGGCGCCACGCAATTGGGCAGGATGTGGCGCAGCATGATCTTCCAGGTGGGAGTGCCCAGCGAAATCGCCGCCTCCACATAGGGCTCCTCACGGATCGTCAACACCAGGGAGCGCACCAGGCGCGTCACGCGCGGGATTTCGGGGATGGCGACCGCCACCACCACCGTGGCCAGGCTGCCGCGCCACATCGCCA
>JANMXG010000521.1:0-5108 GCA_031394235.1 Betaproteobacteria bacterium | reverse complement strand
CCCAACCCGACGTTGCGCGGATGGTGTGCGCCTCATATCAAGTTTCACGCAATTACCCGGCTGCGGATGTAGGCAGCGCAGCGGATTTCAGCTCAGCCCACTCCGAGACAGATACACATTAGTCCTATTGATAAATAAGATTAGTCTTAATACCGCCTGAATGGGCCGCGTTGCGCGCCCGCACAACAGCGCGCCTGGAAAGTCTGCAAATTTTGAGAACTCTCCCGGTGAACACACCGTGTCCTGGGCTTGTCAGCGGTGCCCCTCGCAACAACCCGGCGCCCGCCCTGGCTTGGCGCAGTGATCAAATCTATCGCCTGGGCGCATCCAGTATTCCGCCATTTCATTGATTTCAGACAAACCATGCCCACCGACACTTGCTGACAACCGCTAACATTTCCAGATCGTTGCTGTTGTTGCGATGGTCAACATCGTGGAGAGGGGCATGCGTTCGTGTTTGTCTGGCAATCAAATCTGCACCCACCCGCACCGTCGGGATGCTGCCCTGGGCTGCTTACCCGCTGACCCATGCTTGCGCTGAGCGCAGCGCCTGGCGCTTTGACGGGCGACTTGCTGCTGGGCGCGATTGACGCCGGCGTGTCAGCGGACGCGCTCATCACCGTGGACGCGGGGCAACGCATCGTCATGGTCAATCCCGCAGCGTTGCGAATGTTCGGCTGCACGGCGCCCGGCATGCTGGGGGCGGACCTCTCCCGCTTCATGCCGCAACGGTTCTGCAGCGCCCATCAGCTGCACACGCAAGAGTTCCTTGCCTCAGGCGACAGCGAGCGCAGCGCGACCGCGCGCAAGACGGTGCTGGGCTTGCGCGCCAACGGCGAAGAGTTTCCGATGCAGGTGACGATTTCGCGCATCGACGCCAGCAGCGATCTGGGGCCGGGCCAGTTTGCTACCGCGCAGATGCTGGACCTGAGCCGGCAACCGGGTCTGCTGGCCCAGTTGACCACCGGGCTGCGCAACATCATCGACCTGGCGCCCACGGCCATCTGGATCACCGATGGCGAGCAGATCGTGTTTGCCAACCGTGCCTGCGCAACCCTGTTTGGCGCCCAGGACCACCGGCAATTGCTGCACCGTTCGATCTTCTCGCTGCTAACGCCGGAATCCCATGCGCGGGTCAGGCGCGGTATTGAACACGCCTTGGCCGGCGACACCGAGACGCCCCAGGTCGCCGAGCGTATCGCCCGGCTGGACGGGACCGAACGCGAGGTCGAAATCGCCTTGACCGCGCTACCCGACCACGGCAAAAGCACTTTGCAAATGGTCATCAGCGACGTCACCGAAAAACTCAGGACCGAACGCGAATTGCAATCGTCACGCCGGGATTTGCGGCGTTTCGCGGCCAGCCTGGTCGAAGCGCGCGAGGCCGAGCGGCGCCACATCGCGCGCGAGCTGCACGACGAGCTGGGTCAGCGCCTGTCGGTGCTGAAAATGGCGCTGGCAGTGCCCAAAGGTCTCGCGCCTACCAGCTTGCAGGGCGAGCACCTGGCGTCGATGATCGAGATGATCGACGAGACCGCCGCTGCCGTGCGCCGGCTCGCTGCCGATTTGCGGCCCGCGATGCTCGACGACTTGGGCCTGAACGCGGCGGTCGAATGGCTGGCCAAGGACTGGTCGCGCCGCACTGGTGTGCCGGTCGATCTGCAGCTGGAGGCAGAAGACCCGCCGGTCGGCGACTCGGCATCGACCGCGCTGTACCGCATGGTCCAGGAGACCCTGACCAACATCGCCCGGCATGCCCAGGCCACCCAAGTCACGGTGGCGCTGCGCTGCCAGCCCGATGCGGTCACGCTAACGGTGCAGGACAACGGCATGGGCCTGTCCGCCGAGCATGCGTTGCGCCCGGCCGCCCATGGCTTGCTGGGCATGCAGGAGCGCTGCCAGATGCTGGGCGGGCATATCGACATTGCCACCGCGCCGGGTGGCGGCGTGCGGGTAACGGTTCAACTGCCGCTGGCTTTGGCCGAGGCCACGGATGGCGCCGCCGATTTGACGGTCGCAGCGAAGACGGACACCCCATGAGCAAGCCTTCGACAACGCCTTTCGACAAGGCCACGACAGCACCCGCCGCCGCGTCCATCGCTCACGCCGGACGCGTTGCAAGCCGCAGGCGGTCCGGCACCGCTGCTGCGCCCGCCGCTGCCTCAAATCGGACAGGCCTGCACAACGCCGAAGCACTGGCGCATGAGTTGCGGGTTCACCAGATCGAACTTGAATCTCAGAACGAGGACCTGCGCAACACCCAGCTCGATTTGGCAGCAGCACGCGACCGCTTCCTCGACCTGTATGACTTTGCCCCGGTCGGCTACTTCACGCTTGACCGAGGCGGCCGGATCACCGAGCTCAACCTGACCGGCGCAGCCTTGCTGGGCGCGCCGCGCAAGTCGCTGATCGGGCGGCACTTTTCCGGTTTTGTCACGGCGGCTGACCTCAGGCGGTGGCGGCGCCATTTGCTGATCGCGCTGCAGCACGACGAGGGCAGGCGCGTCGAACTGGCACTCAAGTCGCGCCGCGGCCCGCCAATGTACGCCCAACTGGACTGCCTGCGGGTGGCACAGGCGGTCGACGGCGCGGTGCTGCGCGTCACAATGACCGATGCGTCGCAGCGGCGGTTGGCCGAGATGGACCGCCGCTTTGCCAACTCTGTCGTCGAGGCCCGAGAGTCCGAGCGGCGGCGTGTGGCCCGCGAGCTGCACGAAGAACTGGGTCAGCGGCTCAGCGCGCTCAAGATGGACCTGGCCAGCCTGCCCGAGGTATCGGGCGCGCAGACACCGCGCCTGCAGGCCATGTTGACCGCGCTGGGTCAGGCTGTGGCCACCGTGCGCCGCATCAGCACCGACCTGCGGCCGGCGATGCTGGACGACCTGGGACTGAACGCGGCGATCGAGAGCTTGGCCCAGGAGTCCGCACAACGCCTGGGCCTGACGGTCACGCTGCGCCTGGGCGATTGCGATCCACCGCTGGGCGAGCGCACCTCGGTGGCGCTGTACCGCATGATCCAGGCGGTGCTTGCGCACATCGTCCGCCATGCCCATGCCAGCCATGTCGGCATCGAATTGCGGCAAACGCGCGGCGATCTGCTGCTGACACTGCTGGACAACGGCAGCGGCTGGCCCCTGCAGCCGGTCGACGGGGGCTCGGCCGGCAGCGACTCGACCCAAACCCTGCATGAGCAGGCCCGCATGCTCGGTGGCCACCTGGACCTGGCACCGGTTGCCGGTGGTGGCCAACGCTTCACCTTGCACCTGCCCTTGCCGCTAGAAGCCGTGCTGCCCGACGGTTTCGCCCGCAGCGGCGCGGCATGAATCGCCCGCCAAGCCGACCCGATGCCCCGCCACAGGCCCCGCTTGCGCCGTCCGAAACGCCCTCAATGACTCAGCCCGCTGTGCAGCCTTCCCTGCAACTGTTGCTGGTAGACGACCACTCGATCGTGCGGGAGGGCCTGAAGCGGGTGCTGGCGTTGAGCACCCGGCCCTGGGCGATTGCCGAGGCGGGCAACGGGTTTCAGGCGCTGGAGGTGTTGCGTCAGCAGCCGATCGACCTTGTCATTGCCGACCTGTCCATGCCCGGCATGAACGGGCTCGAACTGATTCGACGCGTTCGGGCGCTGCACCCCGCGGTGTCGGTGCTGGTGCTGAGCATGCACGCCGAGGAGCAATACGCGATGCGGGCCTTCAAGGCCGGCGCCAAGGGCTATGTCACCAAGGATTCCGCAGCCGAGGAACTGGTGGAGGCGGTGCGCAAGGTGGCCTCGGGCGGCATTTACGTCACGACCGGCCTGGCCGAGCGGGTGGTGCAACAGCTCAGCGACGGCACCCCAACGCCTGGCCATGCGGCCCTGTCCAATCGGGAGCTGGAGGTTTTGCAACGCATCGTAGCGGGCCAGCGACTGACTGACATTGCCCTGGCGCTGCACCTGTCGATCAAGACGGTCAGCACCCACAAGCGCCGTATCCAGGACAAGCTGAAGCTGCCCAACATGGCCGCACTGATCCGCTACGGGCTGGAAAACGACCTGGGCAACAGCGACGCGGACCTGTCCACCCGCACGCCCTGACCTGGCTGCGCGGCGTCAGCCGGAAAACCGTTCACCCGCCAGCGGGCCGGGCCGCAGCCACGCCTGACGAAGCCGCCGCCGCGGCACCGCACCCGGCTGGCCTTGCCGCGGGTGCGGGTGCGGGTGCGGGTGCGGGTGCGGGTGCGGGAGCGGGAGCGGGAGCGGGTGATCTAGCGCACGCAACGCGAGCCCGAAGCCCCGGGCCGCTCGGCGCACGGGCGCCAAAAAGCAAAAAGCCCCAGGTCGGTGGGGATCAGGGGTTGTGCACTTTTTTGCCGACCAAACTTGGTGGGTGCGATTGGACTCGAACCAACGACCCCCACCATGTCAGGGTGGGAAAGTGGGACTTTTTGGGATGTCCTTGGATGCTGTTTTACCTATGAGAATGGCTTTTCCTTGTCCCGAGAAGTTCGCTAAAGTACGGGAAGGATTTCCGTACTTTTTCCGTACGCCAAAGCGACCATGGCCACCAAGATCGACACCGTCTCATCGCGCGACAGGCTCAAGCCGCATCGCGAGCCGTATTGGCATCGAATGAGCAAGGGTTGCTATCTGGGCTTTCGAAAGATCGTCAGCAGCGGGCACGGCAACTGGATCGCCCGAGCCATGCAGGAGAGTTCTGGAAAGGAGAACTGTGACCTTGCCCTCGTTAGACGTAGTCCATAGCCACTCGGTTACGCGGCTTTCCTTGCCTGGCCCGCGTGCCAGTTTGCTTCGAACCTCATCGGGCTGACATAGCCCAGCGTGGAGTGAAGTCTGCGGTGGTTGTAGAACGTCAACCAGTCGATCACCTCGTCCATCGCCTCGCGCTGGGTGGCGAACTTCTTGCCGTACAGCCGACCCACTTTCAGGCTTCCCCACAGGCTCTCCGTGGGCTCGTTGTCCCAGCAGTTGCCCTTGCGACTCATCGACGACAGCATGCCGTAGCTGGCCAGCGCATCCTGGAACGAGCGGCTGCAGTATGGGCTGCCGCGGTCCGAGTGGAAGTCCAATCCCGGCGCCGGGTGACGCCTGAACCAGGCCATGCGCAGCG
>JANMXG010000520.1:0-1508 GCA_031394235.1 Betaproteobacteria bacterium | reverse complement strand
CCAAGATGTTGGGCGTCAAGGTCTACGGCGGCCAGGTCATTCCGGCCGGCTCGATCATCGTGCGTCAGCGCGGCACCCGGTTCCATGCTGGCGACAACGTTGGCATGGGCAAGGACCACACGCTGTTTGCACTGGTCAATGGCACCGTGTCGTACGCCATCAAGGGCGCGCTGAACCGCCACATGGTGTTCGTCACGCCGGTCTGAGGCGAGCACCTGCAGGTTGCCCCGGCATAGCGTCGGGGTCTTGACCAAAACAAGGGGTTTCCCTGGGTTTTGGTCACTGAGCCCCGGCCTGCCGGGGCTTTTGTGTTTTTCTGGGCCGGGTGCCCGAGAGGTTGCAGCATGAAATTTGTCGACGAAGCGACCATCGACATCGCCGCGGGTGACGGCGGCGCGGGCTGCATGAGCTTTCGGCGCGAGAAGTTCATCCCCTTCGGCGGCCCCAACGGCGGCGACGGCGGCCGGGGCGGTAACGTTTTTGCCGTGGCCGACCGCAACATCAACACGCTGATCGACTACCGCTATGCCCGCCGCCACGAGGCGCGCAATGGCGAGGCCGGTCGTGGGTCGGACCAGTTTGGCGCGGCGGCCGAGGACATCGTGCTGCGCATGCCGGTGGGCACCATCGTGCGCGATTTTGAGACCGACGAGGTGCTGGCCGAGTTGCTCGACCCGGGTGTCTTGACTCTGCTGGCCAAGGGCGGTGACGGCGGTTTTGGCAACATGCACTTCAAGAGCAGCACCAACCGGGCGCCGCGCCAGAAGACGCCGGGCTGGCCGGGCGAGGCCAAAAAGATCAAGCTCGAATTGCGGGTACTGGCCGACGTCGGCCTGCTGGGTTTGCCCAATGCCGGCAAGTCCACGCTGATTGCGTCGATCTCCAACGCCCGCCCCAAGATCGCCGACTACCCCTTCACCACCCTGCACCCCAACCTGGGTGTGGTGCGGGCCGGCCCGGAGCGCAGCTTTGTGGTGGCCGACCTGCCAGGCTTGATCGAGGGTGCGGCCGAGGGTGCCGGCCTGGGACATTTGTTCTTGCGCCATCTGCAGCGCACCCGCTTGCTGCTGCATGTGGTCGACATGGCGGCCTTTGATGGCGGCGACCCCGTGGCGCAGGCCAAGGCCATCATCCAGGAGTTGCGCAAGTACGACGAGTCGCTGTACCAAAAGCCCCGCTGGATCGTGCTGAACAAGCTCGACATGGTGCCGGCCGAGGAGCGTGCTGCGCTGGTCAAGGACTTCATCAAGCGTTTGCGCTGGAAGGGCCCGGTGTTCCAGATTTCGGCACTGGCGCGCGAGGGGCTCGACCCGATGGTGCAGGCCATCTATGACCATGTGGCCGCGCAAAAAGTACAGGCCCCAGCGGAGGTGGACCCGCGCTTTGATGCCAAGCCGGTGGTGCAAGCGCCGGTGGGCTTCGACGATGACTGAGCTGGCGACCGGGCCGGTGTCAGGTCTGCCCAACAGTGCGCCGACCGGCGTGCCGACCCGCGTCCTGACGAGCGC
>JANMXG010000519.1:0-2506 GCA_031394235.1 Betaproteobacteria bacterium | reverse complement strand
GGCGAGCCCAATGTGATCGACATCCGCAACATCGGCCTGGTCGGCGGCGTCGAGCTGTCGCCCATCGCGGGCAGCCCGGCCAAGCGTGCTTTCGACATCTTTCTGGACTGTTACGAGCGGGGTGTGCTGCTGCGCACCACGGGTGACACGGTGGCACTGTCGCCGCCGCTGATCATCGAGCGGGGCCAGATCGACCAGCTGGTCGACACCTTGCGCGGCGCGATCCGGCGCCACGCCTG
Organism: Betaproteobacteria bacterium; assembly: GCA_031394235.1. Taxonomy (GTDB): domain Bacteria; phylum Pseudomonadota; class Gammaproteobacteria; order Burkholderiales; family Burkholderiaceae_C; genus Pseudaquabacterium. The sequence goes on along the minus strand of JANMXG010000519.1, from coordinate 2,267 downwards.
ACCGTTTTCGACACCGCCCCACCGCTGCGCGGCCCTGCGTTGCCCTCCCAGTACTTTTTTCAAGGATCCTGCCTAGCGCGTCCCCATGCATTCCCTCAGCGCCGACCGTGAACTTGCACGCTACCCGTACTACGCTGACACAGCGCAGCGCGAAGCAAGCTACCCGGCGCTGCAAGGGGATGCCGACTGCGATGTTGCGGTGGTCGGCGGTGGTTTGGCCGGGCTGTCAGCTGCTATCGCACTGGCCGACAAGGGCTTTTCCGTGCGCTTGCTGGAGGCCCAGCAAGTCGGTTTTGGCGCCAGCGGCCGCAATGGTGGCCAGGCCATCCACGGCCTGGCCTGCGAGCAAGGCGAGGTCGAGCGCCAGCTCGGCATGGCAGAGCCCCGGCACGTGTTCGACATGTCAGTCGAGGCGCTGGACCAGATCCGCGCCCGCTGCGCCCGTTTTGCGATCGACTGCGACTGGCGCGACGGCTACCTTGGCGTGGCCACCGGCGCGGCAAAGGCCCGTGCGCTGCACGCCGGCGCCGACCACCTGGCGCAAGCCTATCGCTACCCGTTGCAGCCCATCGCTGCGGCTGACATGCCGCAGTGGATCAAAAGCCCGCGCTACCAGGGCGCTTGCACGACCCGCGCTCCGGCCACCTGCATCCCCTCAAATACACCCTGGGCCTGGCCCGCGCGGCCGCCGGGCTGGGTGTGATCATCCATGAGCGCACCGCCGTCAACGCGATCACATTGGCCGCTTCGCCGGCCGCCAGCGCGCCCGCCCGCACCGTGTTGCACAGCGCCCAAGGTCGGCTCAGCGCCCGCCAGGTGCTGCTGGCCGGCAATACCTACCTGCAGGGCCTGGCGCCTCAACTGTCGGGGCACATCATGCCGGTGGGCACCTACATCGTCGCCAGCGAACCCTTGGGGGCCGAGCTGGCCCGGCAACTGATTCCAAGCGGTGCGGCAGTCTGCGACAACAACCTGGTGCTCGACTACTTCCGCCTCAGCGCTGACCACCGCATGCTGTTTGGTGGTTGGGTCAGCTACAGCACCACCACGCCGGATGACTTCGCCCAGAGCCTGCGCCAACGCATGGCGCGCAGCTTCCCGCAATTGTCCACAACGGCCATCAGCCATGCCTGGGGCGGCTTTGTCGACATCACAATGAACAGGGCGCCCGACTTTGGCCGCCTGCCGGACGCGCAGCAAGTCTATTATTTGCAAGGCTTTTCCGGCCACGGCCTGGCACTGACCGGCCTGGCTGGCCAATTGGTGGTCGAGGCCATGGCCGGCGACAGCCAACGTTTTGATGTTTTTGCGCGACTCAAGCACCGCCCGTTTCCGGGCGGCCGCTGGCTGCGCACCCCCCTACTGGTGCTGGGCATGGCCTGGTACCGATTGAAGGACGCTCTCGCATGACCGCAATACTCCGCAAACCCGTGGTGCTGGTGCCCGCCTGCAATGTGCAGCAGGGTCACCACCGTTATCACACGGTGGGCAAGAAATACACCGACGCGGTGCGCCTGGCCGGCTGCATGCCGCTGATCGTGCCTGTGGCCCAGGCCGATGAGCTGGACGCCCTGCTGGCGATGGTCGACGCGGTGCTGCTGACCGGCTCGCCGTCGAATGTGCATCCCAGCAACTTCGACGAGAACGTCTTGGACCCGTCGCTGCCGCTGGACCCGGACCGCGACGCCTGGACCTTGCCGCTGATCCCCAAGGCCATCGCGCTGGGCATGCCGCTTTTCACCATCTGCCGAGGTACCCAGGAGGCCAACGTGGCGTTGGGTGGCTCGCTGCACCAGGCTGTGCACGAGGTGGCGCCGCACATCGATCACCGTGCGCCCGTCGGCCAGCCCGGCGACGTGACCTATGCCGACGCCCACGAGGTGGCCGTGGTGCCAGGCGGTGTGCTTGCGGCCATCGTTGGCGCCGACCGGTTTCAGGTCAATTCCGCGCACGGCCAAGCCGTCAACCGGCTGGCGCCCGGTCTGCGGGTGGAGGCGCGGGCGCCCGACGGCGTGGTCGAGGCGTTTTCCTTCACCGAAGCCACCGGTTTCAACCTCTGTGTGCAGTGGCACCCCGAATGGCGGGCCGCCGACAACCCGGTGTCGATGCAACTGCTTCACGCCTTCGGCCAGGCGGCGATGGACTACCGTGACCGGCGCAGCGCGGTCCCAGGCCGCACCCCGGCCTGACCCGGCCGGGCGGCCGATGTGCCGCCCACCGCCGCCGGTCAGCGCCCAGCGACAACCCCAAATTCCAGGACCCAAGGA
>JANMXG010000518.1:0-4439 GCA_031394235.1 Betaproteobacteria bacterium | reverse complement strand
GCCAGCACCCTGGCCGACAAGATCAACGGGATCACGGCGCCCGCGCCTGCGCCCGCACCCGCACCCGCACCCGCGCCCGCACCCGCACCCTCGCCGGCCCCCGCGCCGGCACCCGCCAGCGACTACCTGGCTTTGCCCGGTGATGCCATCAGCCTGGTCAACGGCAACGTCAGCACCGCCTACACCATGGCCCAGTTCCAGACCGACGCCGGCATCCGGGTGAGCTGGCCGATGCCCCAGGCCACGCTGCTGAAAGTCACGCTGGCCGAGGTCGGCAGCTACGCCATTCCGACCGGTCAGAAACTGACCGCCGCTGTGGCCATCAGCGAATCCAACCCGACTGGCAAGGGCGAGGTCCAGGGCTACATCGACGGTGTAACCGTCAAACGCACCGCCGGCGGGCTGGAAATCAGCGTGCCCGCCAGCGCCGGCGCCCTGGTCTACGGCGTTTCGGGCGACGGCAAGAAGAAGGCGGTGATCGACTTCGCCAACAGTGTGTCCGGCATCAGCAACACGCTGACGTCCCTGGCGGGCTTCACCAACAGCATCGTGCTGGGCAGCGTCGTGAACTACGCGGTCAACAAGATAGGCCAGGATTTCACCGGCATCGGCGCATTGCGCGGCAAGTACAAAGTGACCATCGTCGTCGACGGCGTGCCACTGCGCAAGGCCGACGGCAGCGCGCTGCCGATGCTGACCGTCAACGTGCCCACCGCCATCAACAGCAGCGGTGCAGTGGTGGCCGTCAGACCGGTGACGGGCATGGGCCTGATCGGCTTCATCACGCTGTCGGACTGACGTGCGCAGCCTGCCACGGGCCGCGCAGACGGCAGGGCTCGTGCTGGGCTTGTCTGCCGGGCCCCTGGCAGGCGCCGCGCTGGCCGCGCCGTTGGACACCCTGCTCAGCGCCGTGCCCGAACTCGCCGCCGCCAACGGTGAAGTCGAACTGGCGGTCGATCAACTGGCGCGACGGGTCGAGACCACCCGCACCACCAACGGCAACACCCGCACCAGCGCCGGCGATTACCGCGGCGCCCACGGCCGCGTGGCCGGCCGGGTGGCCGACGGCCTGTGGCTGTCTGGCAGCCTGTGGCAACGCGAGATTGGCGACGGCACCGACCGCTACCGCTACCGCAGTTGGTCGGCGGCCGGCCAGTACCGCTTGAATGCCGTGCCCGCGCCGGGCAACCCGGTGCCGGCGCTGGCGCTGCGGCTGGGGGCTTGGGGCAGCGCTGCCACATCCACCGACACCACCACGGCGGTTCAGGCGCCGGGCGCAGTGCTCAACAGCGTGACGGTCAGCGCGCCGTCCGACCGGCAAGTGCAGGCCGACCTGATCGCCACCTGGCGGCTCAGCCCCACCTGGGATGTCAACGCGGCGTTGGGCGGCGGCAGAACCCAGCTGTCTTATGGCTCGCTGGCGGCGACGACCACCCGCAACGGCTGCAACTACAACCTGAGCTTTACCGGCAACGACATCTTCGGCACGCTGGCCAGCCCGTGCAGCGCCAGCGGCGGCGTGATCCGGCAGTTTCTAGACCGCAGCGGCGACTACGGCGTGGACGTGGCGCGCGAAATCGCCTGGCGCGGCCGCTTTGCCCAGGTCGGCGTGCATGCCGGCTGGCGCAACGGCCCTTGGGCGCTGCGCGGCGGCTACCTGTTCCATGCCGCGCAGCGGGACGCCGTGGACGACATCCTGTCGGCCCGCGCCCAAGCGGTCTACCGCCACAACCATGTCGTGATGCTGGAATCAGCCTACCAGCTGACGGTCCAGCTGGGCGTGTTCGCGCAGGCCCAGTTCAGCAGCAACCTGTTTCTGAACGACCTGCCAGTGACCTACAACAGCGCCACCTCCGCCAGCTTCGGCACCCGCTACTCGGTGTTGTCGCTCGGCTTGCGCGCCCGTTTCTAGCGCGTCCTCACGGCCGTCGCCGGGCGGCCAGCGCCGGCGCCTTGACCCGGTACGGCCGGTCGCTGCGGCGCCCATGATCCAATCGGGCCCATGACTGAAACCAACATCCCTGGCGCCGATGGCGTGCGCCTGTCCAAGGTGATGGCCGAACGCGGCCTGGCCTCGCGCCGCGAAGCGGACGAATGGATCGAGGCCGGCTGGGTCAGCGTCAACGGCCGGCCCGCCGTGCTGGGCCAGCGGGTGCGGCCCGACGATGCGGTCACGATCGACCCGCTGGCGCACCAGCAGCAAGCCCAGCGCGTGACCGTGCTGCTGCACAAGCCGATGGGCTATGTGTCGGGCCAGGCCGAGGACGGCTACCAGCCGGCGTCCGTGCTGTTTACGGCCGCCAACCGCTGGTCGGACGACCCCGTGCCGCTCAAGTGGCACCACGGCCATGTGCGCGGCCTGGCACCGGCCGGGCGTCTGGACATCGACTCTACCGGCCTGCTGGTGCTGACCCAGGACGGCCGCATCGCCAAGCACCTGATCGGCGAGGACAGCAATGTCGAAAAAGAGTACCTGGTGCGTGTCTGCCTACCCGGCCACCGGCCACCGCCGCAGCCGGGCCAAGGCACTGGCGCCGGGCGCGGTCTGCAGCCTGGCAACACCCCGGTCTACCTGCCAAACCCACCCCCCGGCCCGGACCCGGCCGCCAACGCCCCTGAGGGCCCGATGCTGGCGCCCGACAAGATGCGCCTGCTGCACCACGGCCTGACGCTGGACGGCCGCCTGCTCAAGCCCGCCCGTGTCAGCTGGGCCAACGAGGACCAGTTGCGCTTTGTGCTGCGCGAGGGCCGCAAGCGCCAGATCCGCCGCATGTGCGAGCTGGTCGGGCTGGAGGTGCTGGGCCTGAAGCGGGTGCGTATCGGCAGCGTGGTGCTGGGCAAGCTGCCCGCCGGCCAGTGGCGCTACCTGCGGCCGGACGAGCGGTTTTGAGGGGGGCAGGTTCAGCCACGGTGCCGGGCATCGCAGGCGATGAGTCGGACATCCAGGCCGGCAGCCAAGCCAGCATCCAGGCCGACAGCCAGGCCGACAGCCATGCCGACCCGGCGCCCGCCGCGCTGTCGCCCGCCTTCGCAGCGCTGGTGCTGGCCTTGCTGATGGGCCTGCAGCCCGTCACCACCGACCTGATGCTGCCGGCACTGCCGGCGTTGGCGGCCGACCTGCCCGCGCCGATGGCGCCGGTGCAGATGACGAGGGCCGCTTTGATCCTGGCTTTTGGCCTGGCCCAGCTGGTCTGGGGCCCGGTGGCCGACCGCGTCGGCCGGCGCCCGGTGCTGCTGACCGGGCTGGCACTGTATGTGCTGGCCAGTGCCGGCGCAGCGTTGGCTGGCCAGGTCATGGCGGTGGTGGGTTGGCGTGCGCTGCAGGGTGCGGCCATGTCGGCCGCGGTGGTCTGCGCCCGGGCCATGGTGCGCGACCTGTACGCGCCGCGCGAGGGCGCGATGGTGATGGCCCGGGCGCTGACCGGCCTGGGCGGCCTGGCGATTGCCAGCCCGGTGATCGGCGGCGCGCTGGTGGCCGGTTTTGGCTGGCGTGCGGCGGTCGTGGCGATGGGTGTGGCCGGCGCAGCGCTGGCGGTCTTCATCGCCATCCGGCTGCCCGAGACTGCGCGCTTTCGCACGCCCGAGGCCACCCACCTGCGGCCGTTGACACAGCAAACACGGGCCACATTGCGTCACCCGGCGTTCCGGGCCTGGACGGCGCTGGTGGCCTGCAGCTACGGCGGCCTGTTCATCTTTTTGGCCGGCTCGGGTTTTGTCTTGATCAGCGTGCTGGGCCTGGCGCCTGGCTGGGCCGGACTGGTGATGAGCAGCTGCTCACTGGCCTACATCAGCGGCACGCTGCTGTGCCGGCGCTGGATACCCAGGCTGGGCCTGACTGGCGCGGTGGCACGGGCCGGGTGGTTCACCGCCGCCGCCTGCCTGGCGCTGCTGCTGCTGGCCGCCACCGACGCCCGCTCGGTCATCGCCGTGATGGCACCGGTCTGGCTGTACGCACTGGGCCACGGTGTGCACATGCCCTGCGGCCAGGCCGGCGCGGTCGGCCCGTTCCCGCGGTCGGCCGGGCTGGCGTCGGCGCTGGCCGGTTTTGCCACCGCGGCGGTGGCTTTCGGCGCCGGGCTGTGGCTGGGCCAATCACTGGACGGCACAGTGCGGCCGTTTGCCCTGGCCATGGCCACGGCTGCCGGGCTGACCGCGCTGGTGGCCTGGACACTGGTGCAGCGGGACGGCAACCGGCTGCAGGCCGAGCCGGCTGCCGCGTGAGCATGCCGGCCATCAACCCGGGCGGCCCGACCGCAGCACCGGTCCGGACGGTCGGCCCGGACAGCCCGACCGCAGCGCCTTTCCGGGCGGTCGGCCTGGCCGGCCCGACCGCCAGTGGCAAAAGCGCCCTGGCCCTGGCCGCAGCAGCACGCTGGCCGGTCGAGATCATCAGCGTCGATTCGGCCCAGGTCTACCGCGGCCTGGACATCGGCACCGCC
>JANMXG010000517.1:0-9520 GCA_031394235.1 Betaproteobacteria bacterium | reverse complement strand
CAGGCCACTCTGACGCTGGCGGGCCAGCGCCTGGCCTTGCCGGGCCGCGGCTGGCTGGACCATGAATGGAGCGACAACCTGCTGGCCCCAGGCGCCGTGGGCTGGGACTGGATCGGCATCAACCTGTCAGACGGCAGCGCGCTGACCGCCTTTGTGCTGCGCCGGGCAGACGGCAGCGTGCTGTGGGCCGGCGGCAGCCACCGGCCCGCCGTCGGGCCGCAACGCGCCTTTGCGGCCGACGCGGTGCAGTTCACGCCGCAGCGTAGCTGGGTCAGCCCGGCCACCGGTGGGCGTTACCCGGTGGAGTGGCAAATCGACACACCCGCCGGCCGCTTCGGGCTGCGGGCGCTGCTCGACGCACAGGAACTGGACAGCCGCGCCTCCACCGGCACGGTCTACTGGGAGGGCCTGGCCGAGCTGCTGGACCGGGGCGGTGCCCGCATCGGCCTGGGCTACCTGGAGATGACCGGCCGCGCCCAGCCGTTGACGCTGGGCGGCTGACGACCCGCGCGGATCTAAAAACCCGCCGAGCGCGCCGCTTCGGGGTTGCGCTTGGGCGGGATAGGCGCGGCACGCACGCAGTTGCGGCCGGCCCCCTTGGCCTCACGCAGCGCTCCGCCGGCGTCCGCAATCACCGCATCCAGCCCGCTGTGGCTGCCGCCGATACCGGCCACGCCCACGCTGACCGTGGCCTTGACCCGCTTGCCCTGCCAGGCCAGGCCCAACCCGGCGACCCGTTCGCGGATGCGCTCGGCCACGTCCAGCGCACCCAGTAAATCGGTGTGCGGCAGGTAAACCACCAGCACGCCGCCGCCAAAACGGGCCAGCAAGTCGTAAGGCCGCAAGGTGGCTGACGCCAGCCGGGTGATCTCGACCAGCATCGCGTCGCCGCAGGGTGCGGTGTGCTCTTCGTTGAGGCGCTTGAAGTGGTCGACATCGACCATCAGCAGGGCCGCGTCCTCGCCGTGCCGGCGGATGCGTGACCACTCGCGGTCGGCAGCGGCCACGAAGTGCAGCTGGGTGTAGGCGCCGGTCAGTGCGTCGCGTGCCGGCGCCTGGGCGTCGGCGGGCACGGTCGTGGCACCGGCATCGGACCTGCCGGCCGGTTTGGACGGCTTGAAAGACTTGACCGCCTTGAGCGCCGCCACCGACGCCAGCCCGGTGCGCCGCGGCAGGCTGGGCGCCACGATGCGCAGCGCCGCCCAGCCGGTGACCGGGACCAGCAGCGCCGCCACCGCCGCCCCCAGCAGGGCGCCAGAAGCTGCTTGCCAGGCTGACGGCAGCGCAGCGGCCAGCGTCTGCCCCAGGCCGTGGCCCAGCATCGCGCCGACAGCCACCGCCGCGCCGGCAGCTGCCAGCAAGGCCCAGCGATGGCGGCGTTGTTGGGTCGCTGCGTCGGTGTCGGCAGACGGCGTCGCGGGGCGTGAAGTTGGCGTCATGGCAAGGGCAGCAAAGTTCTGGTGATTCGACCACAAAGCCGCGCCGGCGGGGTGGCTGTCCCGGCCGCACGGCCTGCCGCGAACGTGCGTTTTGCAGCGGCTTTGCCAGCGGCCTGCGCGCCGCGGGCCGCGGCAAAGCAGCACACCACCCACACTTGCTCGACATCAAGGCCAACGGCGCGGTGCTGCGGCAAACTTTGCGGTTGCTTTGCCCTGTTGGAGACAAGACCATGACCTCGCCCCGCTTGATTGCCTCGATCGACGCTGCGGTGGACGCTGTGCTGGACGCCGTGCCCGGCGACATCGTGCTCGGCATTCCGCTGGGCATCGGCAAGCCCAACCCGCTGGTCAACGCGCTGTACCGGCGCATCAAGGCCAACCCATCTCGCCGGCTGACGATCGTGACCGCGTTGTCGCTGGAAAAGCCGGTCGGCAAGAGCGACCTGGAGCGGCACTTCCTGGCGCCGCTGGTCGAGCGCGTGTTTGGCGACTACCCCGACCTGGACTACATCAAGGACGGGCGGGGTGCTGGCTTGCCGGCCCACATCAGCGTGCGCGAGTTTTTCATGAAGACTGGCGACTACCTGGGCAACGACGCGGCACAGCAAAACCACATCTCGACCAACTACACCTTTGTTGCCCGAGACATGCTGCTGCAAGGCTTGAACGTGATCGCGCAGGCGGTGGCCGAGCGTGGCCACGGCGACGGCTGGCGGCTGTCGATGGGCAGCAACCCGGACGTGGCGTTCGAGATCTTCGAGAAATTTGCGGCCGAGGGCCGGCCGCTGCTCAAGGTGGCGGTGGTCAACCAGCAGATGCCGTTCATGCCCAATGGCGCCGAGGTGCGGCCCGCGCTCTATGACATCGTCGTCACCGACCCGGCCGCCACCCACCGGCTGTTCGGCCCGCCCAACGCAAAGGTCAGCACCGCCGACTACGCCATCGGCCTGCACGCCAGCAGCCTGGTGGTCGATGGCGGCACGCTGCAGATCGGCATCGGCTCGCTCGGCGACGCGATTGCGCAGGCCTTGATCGTGCGGGATCGGCACGGGCCCGAGTACCGGACCATCCTGACCAGCCTGTGCCCGGACGGCCTGGGTGATGCCCACCGGGCGCCGGGCGGCGCCGCAGTCCGACGCGAGTTGGGCCGTTTCGACCGCGGCCTGTACGGCTGCTCGGAGATGTTCGTCAACGGCTTCCTCAAGCTGATCGAGGCAGGCATCGTCCGGCGCGAGGTGTTTGCCGACACCGTGCTGCAGCAGTTGCTCAACCGCGGCGTGATCGCCGATGCGACCGTCACCCCGCTGATGCTGCACACCTTGTGGGATGCCGGCCGCATTCACAGCCCGATCACCGCGGACGACCTTGATTTTCTGATCCGCTTTGGCATCTTCAAGCCCGGTGTCACGCTGGACGGCAACACCCTCGTGCATGACGGCGTGCCGCTGGCCAACGACCTGGCGGACGAGGCGCCGTTCGACGCCATTGCCCAGCAACTGCTGGGCACGCGGCTGGCCGGCGGCATCGTCATGACCGGCGGGTTTTTCCTCGGGCCGAATGATTTTTATGAGCGGCTGCGCAGCATGCCGCCGCAAGAGCTGGCGCGTATCGACATGACGCGCATCGACTTCATCAACCAGCTCGACAGCGAGAAGTCCGGCGACAGCGCGCTGAAAAAAGCCCAGCGCCACCAGGCGCGTTTCATGAACACGACGATGATCGTGACGCTGCTGGGCGCTGCAGCCAGTGATGCGCTGGAGTCGGGCCAGGTCGTCTCGGGCGTGGGCGGGCAGTACAACTTCGTCGCGATGGGCCATGCCATTCCGGACGCGCGGTCGATCCTGATGTTGCGCGCCACCCACGACAACAAGAACGGCTTGCACAGCAGCATCGTCTGGAACTACGGCAACGTCACCATCCCGCGCCACCTGCGCGACATCGTCGTCACCGAATATGGCGTGGCCGACCTGCGCGGCCAGGCCGACGCAGAGGTGGTGCGGCGGCTGATCGCCGTGGCCGACTCGCGCTTCCAGCCGCAACTCATCAAAGACGCCCAGGCCCACGGCAAGCTGCCGGCCGACTACCGGCTGCCGGCGCGCTACTGCGAGAACCTGCCCGAGGCGCTGGACGCCAAACTGCACCCCTGGAGTCAAGCCGGACTGTTGCCGGCGTTCCCGTTTGGCACCGACATGACGGTCGACGAGCTGCACATCGTGACCGCGCTCAAGCGCATGAAGCGCATCACCCAGCACCCGGTCGAGCTGGTGACGATGGCCGTCAAAAGCCTGTGGGACGGCAAGGACGCGCCGCATGCCTACCTGGAGCGGCTGGGGCTGGACGACGCCTCCAGCTTCAAGACGATGTTCCTCCGGCGGCTGTTTGCGGGCAACCTCTAGTCCGGGGAACGCCCGTGCAGCCAAGCCTGCTGATCATGCCGAGCTTGCAAAGCCCGCCAAGCTTGCACAGCCGGTCGAGTCAGGCGCTCAAGCCGGCCGTCTGTCCTACCGCCAGACGGCATGTCGGCGGATGGCTGTCCCTGCGGACTGACCCTAGCGTCGGGCATCTTCACAGGGATCCGCCATGCCCCGCTTGCCCGTAACCCGCCCGCCCAGTGACACACCGCCCGGCCGGGCCGGGGTCTAGCCGTGGCCACCGCCACCGGCCGCAGCCGGCCCGCGGCCCAGGCCGGCTTCAGAGTGTGTTCACCAGGTGCCCGCCGTCCACTGGGATCACCACGCCAGTCATGTAGGCCGACGCCTCGGACGCCAGCAGCAGCAACGGGCCGTCGAGCTCGGCCAACTGCCCGACCCGCGCCTGCGGGATGCGGGCAACGAGCGCCCGACCGGCGTCGGACTGCAGGAAATCGCGGTTGATGTCGGTCTCGAAATAGCCAGGCGCCAGCGCATTGACGCGGATGCCGTGTTCGGCCCACTCCAGCGCCAGCGCCCGGGTCAGCTGCACCACCGCGGCCTTGGTGGCGGCATACGAGGCCACCTGGGCACGCACCCGCAGGCCCAGGATCGACGCGATGTTGATCAGGCTGCCTCGCTGACCGGTGCGCACGAGCTCTCGCGCTGCGGCCTGGGCAACTCGGAACACACCCGACAAATTCAGGTCGACCACGCTGTGCCAGTCCTGCTCGGCCACATCCAGACTGGGTTGGCGGATTACCGACCCGGCGTTGTTGACGACGATCGTCGCCACACCCAGCGCGGCGCCGGACTGATCGAAGCCGGCGCCCACGCTGGCGGCGTCGGTCACGTCCATCGAAAAAGCGCGCACATCGGCGGGCCGGCCCACGGCCTCGCCGATCTCGGCCGCCATGCGCTGCCCCAGGTCAACACGCCGGCCCACCAGCGCCACCTTGGCGCCGTGCCCGGCCAGCACGCGGGCAAAGTGCAGGCCGAGGCCGCTGAATGCGCCGGTGACCAGGGCGGTACGGCCTTGCAAGAGAGTGGGGTTCATGGCGGCTCCAATAGGGTTGAAGGGGGTGGCGCGGGCCGGCGGGCCGGACGCTGCGGCGTGAATTGTCGGGCCGGGCCCGCGCTGCACGGTAAAGTGCTTCACGCCAAGCCCTGCCGCGCTGTGCCGGCTTGCCGGCCAATCTATCCCATCCAGGACACAACACCATGGACATCGACTGGACCCACTTCACCCCGGGCCATGCCGTGGCCGGTGGCTTGCTGATCGGCCTGGCGTCGGCGCTGTACCTGCTGGGCAATGGCCGGATTGCGGGCATCGCCGGCATCGTCGCCAGCCCGCTGCGGGCGCTGGTATTGCGCAGCCGCCTGGCGCCCGAGCAGACCCGGCTCGTGTTCATCGCCGGTCTGCTGGCTGCACCCTGGGCCTGGCGGCTGTTTGCGCCGTTACCCGCCGCCACGCTGGACGTGGGCACGCCCGGCCTGCTGGCGGCCGGGCTGCTGGTGGGCTTTGGCGCTCGGCTGGCCAACGGCTGCACCAGCGGCCACGGCGTGTGCGGGCTGAGCCGGTTCTCGCTGCGCTCGCTGGTCAACGTGGGGGTCTTCATGGGCGCGGGCGTGGCCACCGTGTTTGTGATGCGCCACCTGCTGTGAGCGGAGAAAACCATGCGGCGTAACCTGTTGGCCTTGATCAGTGGCCTGGTTTTTGGCCTGGGTCTGATCGCTGGCGGCATGACCGACCCGGCCAAGATCAAGGGTTTTCTTGATGTGTTCGGCGCCTGGGACCCCAGCCTGGCGCTGGTGATGGGTGGCGCGATCGCGGTGGGCGTGCTGGCCTTTGCCGCAGCGCGCCGCCGCCGCACGGCCTGGACCGGCGATGCCATGGAAATCCCCAGCGTCACCGCCATCGACCGCCGGCTGGTCGGCGGCGGTGTGCTGTTTGGCATCGGCTGGGGCATTGCGGGCTTTTGTCCAGGACCGGCGCTGGTGGCGCTGGGCGGCGGGCTGGGGTCGGCCGGCATATTTGTGGCGGCCATGCTGGCCGGCATGCTGCTGCACGACCACTTTTTTGCCCCAGCGCAGGGCCCGCGTTGAGCGGTTGGCGTACGAACCAAACGGTCCCCCAACCCAGGCGCTGACCATGCTCGTCTTCCGGCAACTCTTCGACGCCGCGTCCTCGACCTACTCCTACCTGCTGGGCGACGGTGGCAGCGGCGAGGCGGTCATCATCGATCCGGTGTTCGAGCATGCCCCGCGCGACACCGCGCTGCTGCGCGAGCTGGGCCTGCGGCTGGTCGCCACGCTAGACACCCATGTGCATGCCGACCATGTCACCGGCGCCTGGCGGCTCAAGCAAGCCTGCGGCAGCCAGATTGCCCTGTCCGAGGCGGCCGGCGCCAGCCTGGCGGACCGTCTGCTGCGCCACGGCGACCGGGTGTCGTTCGGCGCACGTCATCTGGAGGTGCGGTCCACGCCCGGCCACACCAACGGCTGCCTGACCTGTGTGCTGGACGACCGCAGCATGGCATTCACCGGTGATGCGCTGCTGATCCGCGGCTGTGGCCGCACCGACTTCCAGCAAGGCAGCCCGGGCCGGTTGTACCGGTCGGTGCGTGAGCAGATCCTGTCGCTGCCGCCGTCGTGCCTGCTGTACCCCGCGCACGACTACCGCGGCCTGACCGTCACCAGCGTCGCCGAGGAGCTGCGCTACAACCCGCGCCTGGGCGGCCAGGTCAACGAGGACGACTTCACCGGCTACATGAACAACCTGGGCCTGCCCCACCCCAAATTGATCGACATCGCGGTGCCGGCCAACCTGCGCTGTGGCCAACCGGCCCAGGACAGCCCGGCGCCGCCCGAACCCACCTGGGCGCCGCTGACACTGACCTTCGGCGGGGTCTGGGAGATCCAGCCGCACACGCTGGAAGAGCTGGCGCCCCGGCTGCAGATCGTGGATGTGCGCGAGCCCGCCGAGTTCAACGGGGCGCTGGGCCATGTGCCCGGCGCCGTGCTGATGCCCCTGCACGACGTGGCCCAGCGCTGCGCCGCACTGGACCGCGACCGGCCGGTGGTTACCGTCTGCCGGTCCGGCGCCCGGTCGGCCCAGGCCACGGTACTGCTGCAAAAAGCCGGCTTTGCCAACGTCGCCAACCTGGCCGGCGGGATGCTGCGCTGGCATGCCGAGGGTGCCGCCGTAGCGGGTGCGACAGACTGAGCGCCTGCGCCAGATGCGCTCAGACCGGCGGGTGTGGCGGGTGTGGCGGGTCTTGTGGGTGTGGCGGGTGTGGCGGGTGTGGCGGCTTGTCCAGCGGCAACCCGCCCGCCACCATCGCCTGCAGCCCCGCGATCCGGCGCTCGGCCCGGTGCAAGTTGCGGCTGTAGTTGGCGGCCAGCAGCTCGATCAGGTGAAAGCCGAACGCCGGGTGCTGGTAGAACAACTGGCGCACCGTGCTGACGTGGATCTCCAGCACGGTGCAGGCGGTGACACAACGCACGGTGTGGGTGCGCAGGCCGTCGGGCGAAAACAGCGCCACCTCGCCAAAGATGTGGCCCAGGCCCAGCGGCTCGCCTATGTCGGCCAGCTCCATGTGGCCATCGGCCAGCAGGAACAGGTGTTCGGCGGTATCGTCCTTGAAAAAAAGCACCTGACCCGGCTTGAGCCGGCGCGACACCATGTGCGGCCGGATCCACAGCGTGGCCAGCTCGGCCGCAGCGGCAGCGCGGTGCACGCGGCGCGACAGCCGGGTAACCTCGATCGCGCGGTAGATGTTGATCGGCAGCAGCGTGGCGGCGATGGTCAGCGTGATCGGTGACGGGTGCAGCACACCGTAGACCAGCAAGCCCAAATTGCTGCCCACCGCCAGCCAGCGCAACGGCATCATGGTGCGCGCCAGCGCGCCGGCCGCCACCAGCGCAACACCCGCCGCCGCCGCACCATGGGCCACGATTTGCGCCGGCGAGGTCATCACCCCCGCCAAAAACGCCGCACCCTCGGCCCAAGCCCGCGCCGGCAGTGCCGCCAGGTCAGCCCACACGGCAGCCCCCGCGGCAAGGGCAGCCCACGGCCGCCGCCGGGCTTGGCGGGCAGTGCAGGCATTGCGGGCAGGCAGGTACCAGGGCAGAAGGCACAGTGGACAGCCGGTTGCGGCGTGGGTTGGGCAGTTGGATTGGCACAGTGATTGTCGTTTTTATCAGGCCGCGCGCGATGTTTATGCGGATCGACCCAGGCCTGGCCGGCGTACCGTGCGGCCGAACCCAAAAGCGATCAGTGCGCGCCCCCCGCGTCAACCGCCGCAGCGCCGGCGGCTGCGGCGCGTGGCGGCCGGGTGGTCAGCCAGATCAGGCCAATCAGCAGCAGGAACATCAGCGCTGACGCCAGGAAGATGTCGTCGGCGGCGCGGGTGTAGGCCTGCTGCTCGATCATCCGCGTGACCTGCGCCAGCGCGGCGGGCTCGCTCAGGCCGGCGCCGGTCAGGCCGCCCAGCGCGGCAGTCAGCGCCGGATCGCCCTGCTGCAGCCGCTCGACCAGGTGGGCATGGTGCATGACGGCGCGGCTCTCCCACAGCGTGGTGGCAATTGACGCGCCCATCGCCCCGGCCGTGATACGGACGAAGTTGCTCAAGCCGGCGGCGGCCGGCAGGCGCTTGAGGTCCAGGCCCGACAGGCTGACGGTGGTCAGCGGGATGAAAAACAGCGCCATGCCCGCGCCCTGCAGCAGCGTGGGCACCATGATGTGGGCAAAGTCGGTCTGCGGCGTGAAGCCGGCACGCATCCACAGCACAGCGCCAAAGATCAGGAAGGCGACAGTGGCCATCCAGCGCGGGTCCCACACCGCCACCTTCTTGCCCACCAGCGGCGTCAGCACGATGGCCAGCAGCCCCACCGGCGCCAGCGCCATGCCGGCGCTGGTGGCGGTGTAGCCCATCCACTGCTGCAGCCACAGCGGCAGCAGCACCACATTGCCAAAAAACAGGCCGTAGCCGACCGAGGTGACCAGCACGCCAAAGGCAAAGTTGCGCCGGCCGAACAGGCGCAGGTCGACCACCGGATGCGCGTCGGTCAGCTCCCAGACCAGGAACACTGCCAAGCCCACCACCGCCGCCAGCGCCAGCCCGATGATCACCGGCGAGGCAAACCAGTCCAGTTCCTTGCCCTTGTCCAGCATCAGCTGCAGCGAGCCCACCCACAACACCAGCAGGCCCAGACCAACCCGGTCGATCGGCAACTTGTGGATGGGGGTGTCGCGCTCGCGGTACAGCCGCCAGGTGGCCAGCGCCGCGCCCAGCCCGACGGGGATGTTGATGTAGAAGATCCAGGGCCACGACAGGCGGTCGGTGATCCAGCCGCCCAAAAGCGGCCCCACCACCGGTGCGACCAGCGTGGTCATGCCCCAGAAGGCCAGCGCGCGGCCGGCCTGGGCGCGCGGATAGCTCGACAGCAGCAGCGTCTGCGACAGCGGGATCATCGGCCCGGCAACCGCGCCCTGCAGGATGCGGAACGCGATCAGGGATTCGAGGCTGCCGGCAAGGCCGCACAGCCAGGACGCAATGACGAACAGCACCACGCTGGCGGTGAACAAACGCACCTGGCCGAAACGCTGCGTCAGCCAGCCGGTCAGCGGCACCGAGATTGCGTTCGCCACCGCGAACGAGGTGATCACCC
>JANMXG010000516.1:0-20641 GCA_031394235.1 Betaproteobacteria bacterium | reverse complement strand
CCCCAACAAGCTGGTCAGCTACAAGGTCGTGGCGATGGTGATGGCCAGCGCCCAGCGCCTGGGTGTGACCAAGATCGGCCTGGTCGGCAACGAACAGTTCATGAATTGAGCGTGACGATGAAGATGCTTCAAACGGTTGCCGCGGCCGTGCTGCTTGCCGGCGTACTCAGCCAGCCAGGTGTGGCCATTGCGCAGTCCGTGCGCCCCGAGGTGGGCAAGCCGCTGCAGCAAGCGTACGAGTTGATCAAGGCCGGCAAGGGCAAGGAAGCGTTGGGCAAGGTGCGCGAAGCCGACGGCGTGTCCAACAAGACACCGGCCGAGACCCTGCAGATTGACCGCATGCGAGCTGCCGCCGCACAACGGGCCGGCGACAACGCCACGGCAATCCAGTCGCTGGAGTCGATCCACGGCAAGGTGTCAGGCAACGAGCAGGGGTTGATTGCAGAGCAGATCGCGTCGGCCTATGCCGCGTCCAAAGACATCGCCAAAGCCAACCAGTGGGTGCAGAAGGCCCATGCCGCCGGTAACAACAGCGCGTCGCTCAAGCAATTGCAGGCCTACCTGCAAGCCAACAGCGGCGACTTTGGCGCGATTGCCAGAGACGCCGCGGCGGCGGTGTCCGCCGCAGAACAAGGCGGACGTAAGCCCGAGGAGGCTGACCTGCTTCGCCTGGCCGATGCCCAGCAGCGGACCGGCAGCACCGCCGGGCAGGCTGCGACGCTGGAAAAGCTGCTCTTCAACTACCCCAAGAAGGACTATTGGGCTATTTACTTGGGCAGGCTGCCCAACAAGAGCGGCTTCTCGCAACGTTTCTCGCTCGACGTGATGCGCCTGAAGCTGGCTACCGGCTCACTCGGCAAGACTGACGAGTTCATGGAGATGGCCCAGCTGGCATTGCAGGCGGGCTACCCGGCAGAAGGCAAAGCCATCGTCGACAAGGGCTTTGCTGCCGGCGCACTGGGCACCGGCGCTGAGGCCGAACGCCACAAGCGCCTGCGGGACTTGGCCAACAAGCAAGAGACCGAGGGCAAGGCGTCGATCGAGCAACGGGCCATGTCCGCTGCGAGCAACAAGGACGGTGGCGAGTTGGTGCAGATCGGCTATGCCTACGCCACCATGGGCCAGGCGGACAAGGGCGTGTCCTTGATTGAGCAAGGGATCGCCAAGGGTGGCCTGAAGCGCCCCGACGATGCCAAGCTTCGTCTCGGCATGGCCCTCTTGCAGACTGGAAAACACAAGGCCAAGGCCGTGCAGACGCTGCGCAGCGTGCAGGGCAACGATGGATCGGCTGATTTGGGGCGGCTGTGGGCGCTGTACGCCAACTCCCAGGGTTGAAGGGTCGATCCTGCCCCTGGGCGACACGTCAGCGCTGAACCTGGTCAGGGTATCCCTCAGCCTTTTTTCATGCCCTCGTACATGCCCGGCCAGCATGGCCTGCTGAATTGAGCCCCCACGCCATGGCCCTGCCCTTTGTTCAATCGTTGTCTGATGGCGTGTTCGTGATCGATACCGGCTTTCACCGGCCGATGTTCGATGCCTCATTCCTGCTGGTCGAAAGCGGCCGCGCAGCCTTCATCGACACCGGCACCAACTTTGCCGTGCCGCGCCTGCTCGCCACGCTGGCCAACCTGGGGCTGGCGCCATCTGCGGTGGACTACGTCATCCCCACCCACGTGCACCTGGACCATGCGGGCGGCGCCGGCCTGCTGATGCAGTCGCTGCCCAACGCCACGTTGCTGGTGCACCCGCGCGGCGCACGCCACATGATCGATCCGCAGGCGCTCTACCAGGGTGCGTTGGCGGTCTACGGGCAAGCCGAGATGGACAGCGCTTACGGCAGCCTGGTGGCAGTGCCCGCCGAGCGGGTGCAAGCCACCGCCGATGGCATGACGGTGCATTTGGGGGGCCGGCCGCTGCTGATCATCGACACGCCCGGGCATGCACGTCACCACCATTGCATCTGGGACGAACGCAGCCGGGGATGGTTCACCGGCGACACCTTCGGGCTCAGTTACCGGGAGTTCGACACGGCCCAGGGCGCGTGGATCATGCCCACCTCGACGCCAGTGCAGTTCGAGCCCGAACCGCTGCGAAATTCCATCCAGCGCCTGCTGGCGCGCGAGCCGGACTGGATGTACCTCACGCACTACGGCCGTGTGGGCGACGTCCGGCGCCTGGCCGGGTTGTTGTTCGAGCAGATCGACGCGATGGTGACCCTGGCATTGGCCCAGCGCGGCGCATCCGGACGCCATGCTGCGCTGAAGGCGGGCCTGACACAACGCTGCCGCGAGCAACTCGAGCGGCATGGCCTGCAGAACATCGACGCCGGGATCGCTGGTCTGGCGCTGGACATCGAGCTCAACGCACAGGGCCTGGGCATCTGGCTGGACCGCGCGCCGGCCTGACTGACTGCGTGCCCAGTGGTATCGGGCACACTCGATGCATCAATCACCACAGGACACCCCATGCTGATGTTGCACACCATGCTGCGCGTAGGTAACTTGCAGCGCGCCATCGATTTCTACACCCAGGTGCTGGGCATGGACTTGTTGCGCACCACGCTGCGGCCCGAGCAGCAGTACGACCTGGCCTTTGTCGGCTACGGCGGCAACCCGGGCCAGGCCGAGATCGAGCTGACCTACAACTACGGCATCGACCACTACGACCTGGGCACCGCCTATGGCCATATCGCCATCGGCGTGGCTGATGTGGTCGGCACCTGCACGGCGCTGCGCGACAAGGCCGCGGCGCTCGGTGGCGCCGTGACCCGCGAGCCCGGGCCAGTCAAGGGCGGCACGACGATGATCGCGTTTGTCACCGACCCGGACGGCTACAAGATCGAGTTGATCGAGCGTCGCGCCGCCTGACCGGCGCGACAGTTCTGGCCGTCAGCCGCGCAGGGCACGTGCCTCTCGCGCCAACCGGGTGATGCGGGCCCAGTCGCCGGCCGCCACGGCGTCGGCCGGTGTCAACCAGGACCCGCCGCAGACCTTGACACTCGACAGCGCCAGAAACTGAGGTGCCGAGTCGACCGTGATGCCGCCGGTGGGGCAGAACACGATGTCGGGGAACGGCCCACCCAACGCCTTGAGCATGGCCAGACCACCCGCCTGCACGGCCGGGAAGAATTTGAGAAAGTCCAGCCCGTCGGCACTTGCCGCCATCACCTCACTGGCAGTTGCCACGCCCGGCAGCAAGGGCAGGCCGATACGGCGACATGCAGCGCCAATCTCTGCGGTGTAACCCGGGCTGACCGCAAACCGGCTGCCGGCATCGAGCGCCGCCTGGGCATCGGCCGCCGAGCGTATGGTGCCCGCGCCCACCAGGGCCTCGGGCAGTGCCTTGGCGATAGCCTCGATGCAGCGCAGTGCAACCGGCGTGCGCAAGGTCACCTCCAGCACCTTGACGCCACCGGCCAGCAAGGCCTCGGCCAGCGGCACAGCGTCCTCGACACGCTGCAGCACGATCACCGGAATCACCGGCCCGTGGCTGGCCAGGCTGAGGGTATTGATCATGGTCATGTCCTTGCAGTTTGGATTGAAATTGTGGCCAGCCTGGCTGGGTCAGGTGCACGAGCGCGCCAGAGTACGGCGAGCCTTCTGCGGCTCGTTGCCCCTCGCTGGACGAGCACGGTCGCTGCATCGCAGCGTTCTTGAAGGCTCAAACCCAGGTGATGGCGCCCTCTTCGGCGCTGCGCACGGTGCGGCGCAGCCCACCAAAAAGCTCCCGGCCCAGGCCGTAGGCGTTGTCCTCGGCCTGCTCTGGGCTGATCAGCGCTGGTGTGCGCGCCAGCCATTCGGTCTCGTCGACCAACGCAGCCAGCGTGCCGGCGTTGGCATCCAGCCGGATCACGTCGCCGTCACGCACCCGCGCCAACGGGCCACCGGCCAGGGCCTCCGGGCTGACATGGATGGCTGCCGGTACCTTGCCCGACGCGCCGCTCATGCGACCGTCGGTCACCAGCGCCACCCGAAAGCCCTTGCCCTGCAGCACCGCCAGCGGCGGCGTCAGCTTGTGCAGTTCCGGCATGCCATTGGCTTGAGGCCCCTGAAATCGCACCACAGCCACCACATCTCGGTCGAGTTCGCCGGCCTGGAAGGCGCGGTGCAGCGCCTCCTGGCCATCAAACACCCGGGCCGGCGCCTCGATCACATGCCGGTCGTCGGGCACGGCAGACACCTTGATCACCGCCCGGCCCAGATTACCGACCAGCAACTTCAGGCCGCCACTGTCTGAAAACGGTGCGACCACTGGCCTCAGGACGCTGTCATCACCGCTGGCGGACGTCGGCGCCCAGGCCAGCGTGGGCGCAATACCGGCGTTACCGGCCTGCAGGTGGGGAATCTGGCCATAAGCCGCGATACCGCCGGCTGCCACGGTCATCACGTCGCCATGCATCAGGCCGGCGTCCAACAATTCACGCAGCACATAGCCCGGCCCGCCGACCGCCTGGAACTGGTTCACATCGGCACTGCCGTTGGGATACACCCGGGCCAGTAGCGGCACCGCGGCGGACAGATCGGCAAAATCGTTCCAATCGATCAAGATGCCAGCGGCTCTTGCAACGGCCACCCAGTGGATGAGGTGGTTGGTGGATCCGCCGGTGGCCAACAACGCGACCATCGCGTTGACGATCACCCGCTCGTCCACCAATTGGCCGATCGGCGTGTAGCGGGCAAGCCGTGTGATGCCCAGCAGCGTGGCCACCGCCTCTCGGGTCAGCGCGTTACGCAGGCCGTCGTGCGGATGCACAAACGCTGCGCCGGGCACATGCAGGCCCATGGCCTCCAGCAGCATCTGGTTGCTGTTGGCCGTGCCGTAAAAAGTGCAGGTGCCGGGCCCGTGGTAAGCGGCCTGTTCGGCAGCGAGCAACTGATCCCGACCCACTTGGCCTAGCGCAAAGCGCTCGCGCACCTTGGATTTTTCACCATTCGACAGGCCGGTGCTCATCGGCCCGGCGGGCACGAACACGCAGGGCAGATGACCAAAGTGCAAGGCGCCGATCAGCAGCCCGGGCACGATCTTGTCGCAAACCCCCAGCAGCAAGGCGCCGTCAAAGACGTCGTGGGTCAACGCCACTGCTGTGCCCATCGCGATGGCGTCGCGCGAGAACAGCGACAACTCCATGCCCGGCAGACCTTGCGTGACACCATCGCACATCGCCGGCACGCCGCCCGCCACTTGCACGGTGGCGCCGCGCCGGGCCGCTTCGTCGCGGATCAGCGCCGGGTAGCCTTCATAAGGCTGGTGTGCCGACAGCATGTCGTTGTAGGCCGTCACCACCGCCAGATTGGGTGCTCGCTCGGCCACCACACGCAGGCGCTGGTCGCCTGGCAATGCGGCAAAAGCATGCGCCACGTTGGCACAGCCCATGCGCTCGGCGCCCGGCGGCCGGTCCATCAACCGGGAGATCCGACCCAGATAGGCTGCGCGCAACGCTGCACTGCGCTCGCGGATGCGGCCGGTCACGTCGGTTATGCGGTTGTTCATGCGGCGTCCAGGTAACTGATGGGTAAATTATCATGTAACCCGGTTACATCGTCAACGCCTGGACGCGCAAGATGCGAAGCCAGCGGAGCAGCACCGGCGGGGCCCGGCTCTGGCATGCTCTCACCCATGCTTTCCAAGCTTCACCGAGACCCGCACACCATGCTGCAACACGTCCACCAGCAGTGGGGTGGCCAGCGCGACCTGTGGATCTTTGGTTACGCATCGCTGATCTGGCGGCCGGAGTTCGATGCGGTCGAACATCGCCCCGCGGTGGTGCGTGGCTGGCACCGCGCGTTCCAGATGCGGTCACGGGTCAATCGCGGCACACCCGAGCAGCCGGGCCTGGTTTACGCGCTGGTGTCGGGCGGGATGTGCCGCGGCATGGTGTTTCGCGTGGCCCAACAGCACGCGGCCGACGAGTTGCAGCGGCTGTGGCTGCGCGAGATGCCCAACGGTGTCTACGATCCGCGCTGGCTGCGGTGCCAGACGGCAGCAGGCGCGGTCAATGCGCTGGGGTTCACGCTCAGCCGCCGCAGCCCCAACTTCACAGGCAGGCTGGACGACGCCGAGATGCTGCACATCCTGCGGCATGCCCGTGGCCGTTATGGCAGCACACTGGACTACCTGGTGCAAACCGTAGAGGCCTTGCGCGGTCACCGCATGGGTGACCGCGAGAGCGAACGCCTGTTGGCTTTGGCAAAGCAGCAGGGGCTGACCTAGCCCATCTAACCGACCTGCCCCACCGGGCGCACAGCCGGCACGGTGCCCGACCGCAGGAGGGCCAGGTCGGCCTCGGTATCGACATCAATCAGCACCCCAGGGTCAGGCAGTTCCAGTCCGACCGACGGGTAGCGTGCGGCGACACGGCGCGCACCGTCGTCGCCGCCGAGTTGCACCAGTTCAGAAAACAGCTCGGCGGAAAACCCGACAGGATGGCCGCGCCGCCCCTGATGCTGGGCGTACACCACAGCATGCTGGGCCAGGCCGGCCGCAACCGCCTTCAAGCTGGCCGGCGTCACCAGCGGCATGTCGCCGGGCAGCACCAGCCAGCCGCCCGCCTGCGGCCGCGCGGCCACACCCGCCGCAATCGAATGACCCATGCCCAACGATCCGGCCCCGGCACTGCCGACCTCTGGCAACACCACAACATCACGCCGGGCCACCCACCGCGCCGCCTCGGCTGCCAAACGCTCGGTCGTCACGACCACCACCGCCAGGCCGCTTTCAATGGCGTGGGCGATGGTCTTGCCCAGGACCGTGGTCGAGCCCAATGGCTGGGCCAGCTTGTGCAGTGGCCCGAGAAAGCGGCTGCCCAGCCCGGCAGCCAGCACGATCACGACAGGTTGAGATTTCAATGTGTTTTGCTCCCGGTAACTTCAATGAACCCGAGGCACCGCGGGCTGTTTAGCATGGGGGTGGCGCAGCCTAATCAACAGTCGGAGGATCACCTAAGGCCTTCCACTTAGGGTGCAACACCATGCGCCCGCTCGCGCGGCGGCATACTGGCGCCATGGACACCCGTATTGCCGATCTGCGAAAAAGTTATGAGCGTGCTGAGCTGGATGAGGCCGCAGCCGACAGCCAGCCGATGGTGCAGTTTGAGGGCTGGCTCAAGCAGGCGATCGACGCGCAGTTGCCCGAACCCAATGCCATGACGCTGGCCACGGTCGCGGCCGATGGTCGGCCCTCGACCCGGATCGTGCTGATCAAGGGCGTCGATGCGCGGGGTATTGTCTGGTACACCAACTTCAACAGCCGCAAGGGTCAGGAGCTGGCGGCCAATCCCGTGGCGGCACTCCAATTCCATTGGGTGGAGCTTGAGCGTGTGGTGCGCATCGAAGGCAAGGTCCAACAGGTGTCCGACGCCGAAGCTGATGCCTACTTTGCGACACGGCCGCTGGATTCGCGCGTTGGCGCCTGGGCCTCACCGCAAAGCCAGGTCATCAAGTCGCGCGCCGTATTGGTAGCGCAGGCAGCGCGTTATGCCGCGCAGTTTGCGCTGTCACCACCGCGGCCGCCGCACTGGGGCGGTTTCCGGCTGGTGCCCGACCGCTGGGAGTTCTGGCAAGGCCGCAAGAGCCGGCTGCATGACCGGCTGCGCTACCGGATGCAAGATGGCCAGTGGCTGCGAGAGCGCCTGGCGCCGTAAGCAGCCCGCCAGGCCGGCCGGTCAGCACAGCGCTTCAGCGGCGCACCCGGCTGGCAAAGGTCTTCTTGAACTTCTCGACCTTGGGTGCCACCACATAGGCGCAATAGCCTTGGCCGGGATGGTTGGCAAAGTAGTGTTGGTGGTAGTCCTCGGCCGGCCAGTAGTTGGTCTCGGCGGCCAGTTCGGTCACCACGCTGCCGCCCAGCACAGCGTCGACTTCGGCCACGACCTCACGCACCACCGCTTCCTGGCCGGGGCTGTGCCAGTAGATGCCTGACCGGTACTGCGTGCCCACATCGTTGCCCTGCCGATTCAGGGTGCTGGGGTCGTGCACCACGAAGAATATCTCCAGCACCTCGCGCAGGCTGATGCAATCCCGGTCGAACTGAACCCGAACCACCTCGGCATGGCCGGTGACGCCGTCGCAGACCTGTTCATAGCTCGGATCCTGGGTCTGGCCATTGCAGTACCCGGACTGCACCGACAGCACACCATCCACCTGCTCGAAGACGGCTTCGATGCACCAAAAACAACCCCCACCCAGGGTGATGACGTCAGCATACATGGTTGATCTCCAATCGTTGCGACTCGCGCGATCGGCAGATTGTGGCTGCGCCTGCTGCCCTGTGTCACCGGCAAGGCTAACCGCGCGGACCGGTGCACAATCTTGCTGGCGTTTTCCGACTGGACCCGATTGCCCCTGCCTGTGAACGAGACATTTGCCGCCCTTGGCCTGCTTGGCTGGAAGCCGATCATTGCAGCCTTGCTGCTGCCGCCAGTCCCTTGGCTGGTGATGGCGGTCATGGCCATGCGGTTGGTAGGGCGCCGCCATTGGTTCGGCGGCTGGCTGCTGGCGCTGGCGCTGGTGGGAGGCTGGCTCAGCCACTGCCAGGCGGTCGGCCAGTACTTGGAAACGTTGGTGTCGCCCGCCAACGCCTTGAGTGAGGCACAGGTGGCCGAACTCAAACGCGCATTACCGGGCCGCAGACCGGTGATCCTGGTGCTGGGTGGTGGCGTGCAGGCGCTGGCGCCCGAGTACGGAGAGCCCCACCTGTCGGACAGCACATTCCAACGGCTGCACTACGGGATGTGGCTGTCGCGCCAGTTGCAGGCGCCCGTCATGGTGTCCGGCGGCCTGGGCTACGGCCAAGTCGGTGGGCCAACCGAGGCAGCCGTGGCCAACCGCATTGCACAGCGAGATTACGGTGCGACCTTGCGCTGGCAGGAGACCGCGTCCCGCGACACCCGCGAAAATGCCCGTTTCAGCTTGTTGATGCTGCGCAAGGAGGGCATAACTGACCTGTTGCTGGTCACCCATGGTTGGCACATGGCACGTTCGCTGCGCGCCTTTCAAGAAGAGGCGGCGCGTATCGGTTTTGTCGCCCGCATCGTGCCTGCGCCAGTGGGGCTGGCCGAGAGTTTGAGCACACCTGTGATGCGATGGATGCCGTCGCCCGAAGGCTACCGGCGGGTGCACCGGGTGCTTCGTGAACTGCTGGGTCGGGTGTCTGGCGCTTGAGTCCCGGACAGCTATCTCCGGTTGACCAGGTTGGCCCAGAAAAGCGAAACCCCTCCGGACCTTTCGATCCGGAGGGGCGGGAGGCCGATGGCCTCCATGTGGAGCTCCGGAGAAAGGGTGTCCGGGGCTCCGTTTCATGCAGCGACTGCATGAACTTTGGTGCCATCCCAAGGGAGGCACGTAAAAGATACTGCAACCCGGCGGGTTCGGCAAGCGGAAATTGCCGTGCCTGCATGCCCTCCCCCGCGGCCTGCCACTGCACGCCGGTTCGCGCCATTCAACCCTTCATCACGGCGTCGAACAGGCCCTCCACCCGGCGCGTGATGTCGGCCGGCATGGTGATCACCCGTCCCCATTCCCGCGCGGTCTCGCCGGGCCATTTGTGGGTGGCGTCCATGCCCATCTTGCCGCCCAGGCCGGATACTGGCGACGCAAAATCCAGGTAGTCGATCGGCGTCTGCGCCACCAGCGTGGTGTCGCGTACCGGGTCCATCCGGGTGGTGATGGCCCAGATCACGTCCTGCCAGTCACGGATGTTGACGTCCTCGTCGGTGACCACGATGAATTTGGTGTACATGAACTGGCGCAGGAAGCTCCAGATGCCGAACATCAAGCGCTTGGCATGGCCGGGGTAGGCCTTCTTGATCGAGACGATCGCCATCCGGTAGCTGCAACCCTCGGGCGGCAGGTAGAAATCGACGATCTCGGGAAACTGCTTCTGCAGGATCGGCACAAACACTTCATTGAGCGCCACGCCCAGCACCGCCGGCTCATCGGGCGGCTTGCCGGTGTAGGTCGAGTGGTAGACCGGATCACGCCGGTGCGTCAACCGGTTGATGCGGAACACCGGAAACCAGTCCTGCTCGTTGTAGTAGCCGGTGTGGTCGCCGTACGGGCCTTCCAGCGCATGCAGGTAGCCGCCGATCTCCTTGACCGGCACACCATGCGCACTGTGGCCCGCAAACCCAGGCTCGGCGGGGGGGATGTGGCCTTCCAGCACGACCTCTGCCGTGGCGGGCACCTGCAGGAATCGGCCGGCCTCGCCCACAGCACAGTCCACCAGTTCGGTGGCACTGCCCCGCAACAGGCCAGCGAACTGGTACTCCGACAAGGTGTCGGGCACCGGCGTCACCGCGCCCAGCGTGGTGGCGGGGTCGCAGCCCAGCGCCACTGCCATCGGAAACGGCTGACCCGGGTTGGCCCGAGCGAAATCCCGGAAATCCAGCGCGCCCCCCCGGTGTGCCAGCCAGCGCATGATCACTTCACGCGGGCCGATCACCTGCTGGCGGTAGATGCCGATGTTCTGCCGCAGGCGGGGGCGCTCGATGGCCTGCGGCCCGCGGGTTACCACCAAGCCCCAGGTGATCAGCGGCGCGGCGTCGCCCGGCCAACAAGTCTGGATCGGCCAACGGGACAGGTCGACCTCGCAACCCTCCAGTTGCACTTCGCGGCACGGCCCGTCGCGCTTGCGCACCGGCTTCATGTCCCAAACGGCCTTGACCATCTGCACCAGCCGGCCGGCATCCTTCAGGCCCTGCGGCGGCTCGGGCTCTTTCAGCCGGGCCAGCAGCGTGCCGATCTCGCGCAACTCCGACACCTCGCTCGCTCCCATGCCCAGTGCCACCCTCCGTGGCGTGCCGAACAGGTTGGCCAACACCGGCACGGAATGACCGGTCGGCTGCTCGAACCACAGCGCCGGCCCGGCCGCCCGCAACACCCGGTCAGCGAGGGCGGTCATCTCCAGTTGAGGCGATACCGGGTCGGCAACCCGGCGCAATTCGCCCATGCGTTCAAGTTGTGAGGCAAAGTCCCGCAAATCGCGATATTTCATGCTTCCAATGCATTAAAAAGTCATTTGATATACTTGACCGGTTATTACCGAGCTTCCTAGAATCCAGCAATCCTTGGATTTACAGGGTTTACCCGCGCACAGCCTCATGGTAAGGACTGGGCGCAACACAGTCCCCGACCGCAGCTGCCACCGCTGATTGCAGTGGCTCTTGCAGCTTGCGGCCCATTATCGGTCCGCGGTACCCACATCCCGGCGTTGTCGGACAGGGCGTCCCGTGGTCTCCAGGAAAGGTTAAACCATGACGGCGATAGCTAATTTGCGCGCTGCAGGTAGAGGATGTGCTGAATCGACGCGGGTGTTTTTGCGCGATGTGGGCGCAGGCTTGCTTGAATTCAGTCACAACTCACTGGCGCTGCTGGGCCTGTGCGTGGTCGGCGTGGCACTGTTTGCCGGCGGCCGCGAGGAACTGCGCGCCCTGGCCGAGCGCCACGCACTGGACTGGCTGCAGGCACGCCAGGAGGCGCGAGAACCAGCACGTGAAGAAACCGTGCCTGAGGCCGAACCCGATGCAGTGGCCCGCGCGACCGCCGCCGATCCCAAATCCCTACCCCGCCAACAGGCGGCTGTGGCGCACTGGCTGTCTCGGCGTTACAAGGTGGCGCCTGAGCCCGTCAGCCGTCTGGTCATGGAAGCCTGGTCGGTCGGCCAGCGCCTGGGCCTGGACCCGACCTTGATCCTGGCCGTGATGGCCGTTGAGTCCAGCTTCAACCCGTTCGCACAGAGTGCCATGGGCGCCCAAGGTCTGATGCAAGTCATGACCCGTGTGCATGACGACAAGTACGTGGCGTTTGGTGGTGTGCGTGCCGCCTTCGACCCGGTGGCCAATCTGAGGGTTGGCGTGCAAGTGCTCAAGGAATGCATTGGCCGTGGTGGCAGCTTGGAGGCCGGGCTTCGGTCCTACCTCGGCGTTACGGGTACAGGCGAAGACGGCGGCTATGTGGGCAAAGTCCTGAACGAGCAAGGTCATTTGCGCCATGTGGCTCAGGGCCGAACCGTGGCGGTCAACGCGTCCAATCAGGCGGCGTCGTCAACAGCTGCCCAATCCGCGCCGGCTCTCGTTCCGGTGCAGGCACCTGCAGCGGCAGCCAGTGCAACAGTGCCGGTCGAGCAGGTGGCGATGCTGCGCTGAGCGCCTTCGCTCCGCTACACTCTAGGGACTTGCGCGACTGGCGATAGGGCCTCCTGGCCCGAGGTGGACCACCACCGGGGAGCGCAAGGCGGCCCTGCAAATGGGAGGTCCATTCAGGCCCCCGCCGAAACAGCCGTTCGCCTGGGCAGCCCTCGATGCCGCAACGCAGCGCATGCCGCCCGCCTGCGCATCGGCGGGTCCACAAGCCTCACAGGACTGCCCCATGTTCGACCGCACCCAATCTACCGTTGCCCTCGTCGATCCCGAGCTCTGGGCCACCATCGGCCTGGAGAACGCTCGCCAGGAAGACCACATCGAGCTGATCGCCAGCGAGAACTACGCGTCGCCCGCCGTGATGCAGGCGCAAGGCTCTCAGCTGACCAACAAATACGCCGAAGGCTATCCCGGCAAGCGCTACTACGGCGGTTGCGAGCACGTCGATGTGGTCGAGCAATTGGCCATCGACCGGGCGAAGGCGCTGTTCGGCGCCGAAAACGCCAATGTGCAACCCAACTCCGGCTCCCAGGCCAACCAAGCGGTCTTTTTTGGTCTGCTGCAGCCGGGCGACACCATCATGGGCATGAGCCTGGCCGAAGGCGGTCATCTGACACACGGCATGCCGCTGAACATGTCGGGCAAGTGGTTCAAGGTGGTGAGTTACGGACTGGACGCGAATGAGGCCATCGACTACGACGCGATGGAGCGCATGGCCCACGAGAACAAGCCCAAGCTGATCATCGCCGGCGCGTCGGCCTATTCGCTGCGCATCGATTTCGAGCGCTTTGCCAAGGTCGCCAAGGCGGTTGGCGCCTATTTCATGGTCGACATGGCGCACTACGCTGGCTTGATTGCGGCCGGGGTGTACCCCAACCCGGTGCCATTTGCCGATGTCGTGACCACCACCACGCACAAGACCCTGCGCGGCCCCCGCGGTGGCCTGATCCTGATGAAGGACGCCTATGCCAAGCAGATCAACAGTGCGATCTTCCCGGGCATTCAGGGTGGACCGCTGATGCACGTGATCGGTGCCACGGCTGTGGCCCTCAAAGAGGCGTTGGCGCCCGAGTTCAAGGTCTACCAGCAGCAGGTCGTGAAAAACGCAGCATCAATGGCTGAGACTTTGGTGAAACGCGGCCTGCGCATTGTCTCGGGCCGTACCGAAAGCCATGTGATGCTGGTAGACCTGCGCGCCAAGGGCATCACCGGCAAAGAGGCCGAAAACGTGCTCGGCCAGGCCCACATGACCTGCAACAAGAACGCCATTCCCAACGACCCGCAAAAGCCGATGGTGACCAGCGGTATCCGCTTGGGATCGCCCGCCATGACCACACGCGGATTTGGCGAGGCCCAAGCCCGATTGACCGCCAATTTGATTGCCGACGTGTTGGACAACCCACACGACGGCGCCAATATCGATGCCGTGCGGGCCAAGGTGGCGGCGTTGACGCGCGACTTCCCGGTTTATCGCTGAGCATTGGCTGGCTGAGATTCTGGCAGGTCATCCGCGATGCGCTGCCCCTACTGCAGTCACGAGGAAACCCAGGTCGTCGAGACACGCGAGTCCGACGAGGGCGATGTCGTGCGCCGGCGCCGCCGCTGCCTGAAGTGCGACAAACGCTTCACCACCTATGAACGCGCTGAGATCGCGCTGCCCGCGGTGGTCAAGAAGGACGGCGCACGGGTCGAGTTCGATCCCGCCAAGCTGCGTGCCTCGATGATGCTGGCGCTGCGCAAACGGCCAGTCAGCGTCGAGCAGCTGGATGCCGCGATCGAGCGCATCCAGGACAAGCTGCTGGCGACCGGTGCCCGTGAACTGCCCAGCGCCCGCTTGGGCGAATTGGTGATGCGCGAGCTCAAGCGCATCGACAAGGTGGCCTACGTGCGTTTTGCGTCGGTCTACCGCAGCTTCGAAGACGTGGACGAGTTTCGGCAACTGATCCGGGACATCTGAACGCGCCTTGCCCCTGGGCAGTTGTGCGCGGCCGGGTCACCGGCGCTTCCTCACACCCATCGGGGGGGGGGTGAATCCCACGGCCGGGGGGGCCACCAGATTCTGGCGCCACCACCCCCGCAAGGGCGACGCGCCGCGGGCGTCAGATTTCTACAGTGTGCTCATCCCATCCCCACCGGAGCACACCATGAAGTCATTCATCCAACGCCACTGTCTTCAGACCCAAAAGTGTCGCGGTCTTTCAGCGGTTGAAATGATGTGCGCATTGACCATCACGCTGGTCTTGCTGAGCGGATCCCTGCCGATGGTGCGTGACTTGCGTGCCGGGCAAGCCTTGCAAGCCACCGCAGCGCTGTTGGAGACTGACATCCAGCTGGCCAAGTCAGAAGCTGCGGCCGGCAGTATGCCGGTTCGCTTGTCGATCCAAAGCCTGACCGGTGGCGGCAGCTGCTACACAGTGCACACCGGTGCCGCGCAGGCTTGCCGCTGCCAGGGCGGCGGTCAGGCGCAGTGTGACGCTGGTGCGCGCTTGTTGCGACTGGCAGAACAGCCCGGCGCCGACACCATCTCGTTGAGTCCGGTGCAGCGGTCGATCTTGTTCGACGGTGGCAAAGGCACCGTGACGCCCACCGCAACAATCAAGGTCACGGACCGGGACGGCCGCGCCATTCATCAGATCATCAACATCATGGGACGCGTCCGAACCTGCACGCCCAACCGCGGTTTCGGCGGTCTGAAGCCTTGCTGAAGCCGCGGGTGCTGCGCCCGTCATTTGACGGACTTGTAACGTGTCAGGAATGGCGGGTTGGATGCCCTCTGTCCGGGGGGTACGCCGACCAGCGGTGCTGCGAAACCGACCGGCGGCTCAGGCAGTCCGCAAGCAGTTCAAATTGGCTGGGGATAATCAACGCATGTTTTTTCGTCCCTCCCTGCCACGCGGATTCACGCTGATTGAAGTCATGGTCGTGCTGGCGATCGTCGCCATATTGGCTGCGCTGGCCTGGCCCTCGTTCAAGAGCGCCATGAACAAAAGCCGACGGTCGGACGCGATGGCTGCGCTGGCCAACATCACCCAAGCCCAAGAACGTTGGCGCGCCAACAACCCAAGTTTTCAGGATGACCTGACGCTGTTGAGCGGCGCCACCAACAGGGTGTCACCGGCCGGGCATTACGACCTGGTCATGGTGGCCAACAGTGTGTCAAGCACGGGCTACAAAGCCAACGCTACCGTGCGCGGCAAGTCGCCCCAGACGTCAGATACGCTGTGTCAGGTGATGCAGGTGCAAATGTCTCTGGGCAACATCACGTACCGCTCTGGGCCCGATTCAGGCGTCGGCAACAAAACCCCTGACCCGTGTTGGGTGCGATGAGCCACGCAATCCCTCAACACCCAGCAGGAGTCGGCACCCCACGCCGAGGGTTCACGATCATCGAGACCATGGTGACGGTGGCGATCGTCGCCATCCTGATCGCGATTGCTGTGCCGTCCATGCAGAAATTGATCGCACGCAAGCGGGTGGCCGGTGTGGCTGCCGAGTTGGCCAGTGATATTCGATACCTGCGGTCAATGGGCGTACAAACAGCCGCGCAAGTGCAAATCGATTTTGGCGCCAATGCCGCAGCAACCTGCTATGCCCTGTCGACGGACCCTTACTCTTTCGGCGCCTGCGATTGCAACAACCCTGCCACCTGTGACGGCAATTCAGGCGCACCCAAGATCGTGAAATCGGTAACTGTCCCGATCTCAGGTGGTATCACGGTAGCCGTCAGTAACAACTTGACGCACGCCGCGTTCGCCGGACCCAACAGCCTTCCCATCAACGGCGTAACGATCACGGCCATCGTAAGCAGCAGCATGGGTGGATCGGTCAAAGTGCTGACCAATGCGGCGGGACGGCCTTTTGCCTGCTCGCTTTTGGGCCAGGAAAGTAATTTCCCCATCTGTTGATGAGCATCGCCATGTCATCAATGAAATCACCCAACTATTGTCGTAAATTACAGCGGGGCTTGTCCATCGTCGAATTGATGGTGGGTATCACAATAGGTCTGTTCATTCTTGCGGGTGCCTCCTTGGTATTGACCACCCAACTCGGCGACAACCGCCGGCTGCTGCTTGAAGCGCAGGTGCAACAGGATCTGCGCGCAGCCTCAGATCTGATTTCGCGCGAAATCCGTGCGGCTGGCTACTGGGGTAATGCCTACCAGCAGGTGTGGTCAGTCAAGGTGATCAATCCCTATTCCGGTACACCGTTGGCCGCTACTGCGGGCAATAGCAGCCTGGTCTATTTCCGGTCACTCGACGAGGACCCGGTGGGTGGCGTCGAAAACGACGTCATCAACGACAACGAGCACGGCGGCTTTCGGTTGAATGCGAACACAGGCGCCATTGACATGCAACTCGGCAGCGGCAACTGGCAGCAACTCACCGACCCCGCGGTCATGTCCATCCGGCAGTTCAGTTTGGTCGTGAACAACGTTGCCCGGGCAGTGCCCTGCGGGTCAGACTGCAAACAAAGCCCAGCGGGCTTGCCACTTCAACAATGTGCCCGGGATGTGGTGTTGACGATTGTGGTGCAAGCCGTTCACGACGCCGCTGTCAAGCGCAGCATCAGCAACCGGATCCGCCTGCGCAACGACGTTGTGATGGAGGCGTGCACATGATGCAGAACGCAATGCCACCCCATCAAACCATCCCGAGCCGCGGCGTTGCTGCCTTGACGGTGGTGATGATACTGTTCTTCGTCATGGCTTTGGTGGCGGCCTACACCAACCGCAATCTGGTTTTTGAGCAGCGGA
Organism: Betaproteobacteria bacterium; assembly: GCA_031394235.1. Classification (GTDB taxonomy): domain Bacteria; phylum Pseudomonadota; class Gammaproteobacteria; order Burkholderiales; family Burkholderiaceae_C; genus Pseudaquabacterium. The sequence goes on along the minus strand of JANMXG010000516.1, from coordinate 3,755 downwards.
TATCGGCCAACTCTTACCGTTCTGCCAGGGCACTGGATGCATCGGAGGCCGCTATCGACTGGACCTTGAGCATGCTCAACGGTGGGCGTATCGATACCAGTTGCGTGTCGAGCAACTCCACCAACGACAACGATTTTCGGGGCAACTACCTCAACTTGGTAGATTCCAATGATCCGAAGAATCCAGGGCGCTATGAAACAGTCTGGAAGTTGGACCCCACCAAGACAATGTTTCCTTCCTGTATCAGCAAAAACGGTGCGCTGAGTTGTATCTGCCCAACTTTGACCGCCCGCACGCCGCCATTGGCCGTGCCTACCGATGCTATTGGCACCGCGTTCAATGTGTTGTTGCGCACCCCCACGAATGAATTACAGCCTGGTACATTTAATATTGATGCACTGGGTTGCGCAAGCATTGGTGCCGGCGCAAGTGCTTGCTACAATCAATCCTCGCAATTTGAAGTTATTTCAGATTCCAAATCCGGTGTTCGGGCAGGCATAGGTTTGGTCCAGGCTTTACCGGTCGTGCCAGAGGCTACGCTGACTGTCGGCAGGGACGTCAATGGCGCAGGCGCCCTGACCGTTATAAACAGCGGGTCGAGCAGCAATGGAAAGTCCACAGTGGTTGCTGGCAGAAACATCACTGCACCACTGGCGCCACCCTTGCTGAATCCAGTCCAGGACGTCACGTCTTCCAGGCTTGTGGCCGCGCCAAATGACACCGCTCCGTTTGACAATTGGTTCAAGTCCAGGTTTGGTGTGGATATTGCAACCTTCAAGAATCAGCCAGCGGTGATTGCCATCAATTGCGCGACCGGTTGTGATTCGACCAATTTAGCCGACATCCGCGCACGATTTCCACGCAATCCAATTTGGGTAGAAGGAAACTTGAACATTAACGCCAGCGGCGCTTTAGGGACAAGAGTTGGAAATATCACCGGCTGGCAACCCATAATGCTTGTCGTGAACGGCACACTGACGGTTTCGGCTGACGTGTCGATGGTTGGATTCATTCACGCCACCAATATCATATGGGCAGCTGCAGGCGCCAGCCTGGAGGGCGCAATGATGACACCCAATGACTTTACCGCGACAACCGGCGGCAATTTGACATACAACGCCCAGGTGTTGGAGGTCATACGTCTGTATTACGGCTCGTTTGTCCGCGTACCAGGCACCTGGAAACAGCTGAACACCATTTCTTGATCATGCAGAAATCACATTGCCGACGCCTTGGCGTATCCCTGATCGAAGCGCTGGTCGCGCTGGCCGTGATGGCTTTCGGCATGTTGTCGTTGGTGGGTGTGCAAGCGACATTGAGGCTCAACAGTGACCTTGCCAAGCAGCGCACCGAGGCTACGCGGATTGCCACTGAAGATATCGAGGGGTTGCGCCTGTTTACCGCCTTGAATCCCGTCAATGGACAGCCTGGCGTATCTTGGGCGGAGATTGCCAGTAATGTAGTGGCTTCGTATGTCCCGCCGGGCAATGTTGGCAACACCAGTTACCAGGTTTTACGCACGGTCAACACTGTCGCTGGCACGCTGCGCAAAGTGGTTTCAGTGCAAGTCAATTGGATTGACAGGACCGGAGCCGCCCAATCGGTCACGGTGGACACTGTCATCGCCGGTATCGACCCGTTGCTTTCAGGCGTGTTGGCGTCCAAACGCTCGTCCGTCAACAACCAGATTGGCGGCCGGAATGCAACGATTCCGGTCGAAGCGGTCAATTTCGGCGACAGCGATGGACGAAGCGCCTTCAAACCGTTTGACCGCGGGTCGGTGGTCTGGCTGTTCAATAACGTCACCGGGGAGGTTGTGGGTCGCTGCCCCGGCATCACCACTGCTCAGGCGGCTCTAGCGCTGGCAGACGTCACGGGCTGCCCGGTCATCGCTGCCCGCCTGCTGGGGGGGCTGGTGTTTTTCGACCTTCGACTGACACCCACGCCGCTACCCGCCAGCGCGTCGGAGACACCTGCAGGGCCGCAAATGTTGCCGCTTTCTGCCACAGCGCCAGTGGTATTTCCGGCGTCTGCTTTTTCGCCGGTGGACCAGAGGACTTCAGCAGAATGCGTGTCCGATACACCCCCGTCCGCCACCGCAGCCACCCTGCAAAACGCCCGCGGCTATGCCATTACCTACTACTGTCTGGTCTACCCATCGACGGCAGGAGGATGGGGCGGCAGGCTGGATGTAGTGTTGGCTGCCAATTACCCGAACGGCAACGCGCTTCCCGGCACCACCACGCCTAACGACTACAAGGTATGCCGCTACACCACCGCGGCAACGGACTTCACGATCAACGCTGACCATCCGCGCAGCTATTGCGTTGAGAAATCATCGCCACTGCCCTCGCTCCAACTTCCCTGCAATGGCCGGCGTCTCAGCGCGAACCTGATCAACCAGAATTTTCTGGTGATTGCGGCGGCGCAAAGCTGCCCGACCGATATCCCCGCAGATCCCGCCAACGGCAACTACGTCAACAGCAACACCTTGCAGCACCAGCCCTGACATGCCGCTGGGACCGGACGACAACGCCCTGCTACTGCGCGCCATAGAGCTGGCCCACCAGTCAATTGGCTTGTCCGAGCCCAATCCTCGCGTGGGTTGTGTGATCCACGACGCTTCGGGCCACCTGGCCGGAGAGGGCTGGACACAGCAAGCCGGCGGGCCCCACGCCGAAGTCATGGCCATGCGCCAAGCCGCAAGCGTTGGCCGCTCAGTGGCTGGCGGCACTGCCTGGGTCAGCTTGGAGCCCTGCGCCCACTATGGTCGCACACCCCCTTGTGCCGACGCGCTCATCGCCACCGGTCTGACCAGGGTCGTGGTCGCCCTGACCGATCCGTATGCCGAGGTGGCCGGTCGCGGCATAGCGCGGCTACGCGCCGCAGGTCTGACCGTCGACATGGCCGAGTTTGGCGCGGTCAGCAAGGCGGCGCATGAGATCAACATCGGCTTTTTCTCACGGGTGCTGCGGCGGCGTCCGTGGGTCCGCATGAAGATCGCCGCGTCGCTGGACGGATGCACTGCACTGGCCAATGGCACCAGTCAGTGGATCACCGGCGACGCTGCCCGCGCCGATGGTCAATCCTGGCGCCGACGCGCGGGTGCGATTTTGACGGGTATCGGCACCGTGCGCGATGACGATCCGCGTCTGGATGTGCGGGCGACGCCGGTGGCACATCCGCCGCTGCGGGTGGTCGTAGATTCGGGATTCAATACGCCACCGTCAGCCCGCCTGCTGCAGGTGCCCGGACGTACGGTGGTGGTTGGCGCCGCTACAAACACTGACCGCATGGCCGCGCTACAAGCTGCTGGCGCTGACGTGTGGATACTGCCTGGGCAAGCCGGTCGTGTGGATCTGCCGAGGTTGATCGACAAACTGAGCGCTGACGGTATCAATGAATTGCATGTGGAAGCCGGCGCCACGCTCAACGCGGCGATGCTTCAAGCAGACCTCGTTGACGAGTTGCTCGTCTACCTCGCACCCAGGCTGTTGGGGCCAGGCCGGGACATGGCCGCATTGCCGGCATTGGCCGATTTGTCACAGGCCGCAGATTGGCGGTTCGAGGACGTCGAACGCACGGGTGTCGATATTCGATTGAGGCTGCGGCGTGTGGTCGCCGATGGGTTTTCGCCCTGAATGGTCGGTTGCCCGCCTGCCGGCAGGCGCCTACCAAAAAAGCAATTACGAAGCGCGTACCTACATTCGAATCTGTTCAGACGGGTCGTCGCTGGTTACACACTTGATCGACCA
>JANMXG010000515.1:0-15040 GCA_031394235.1 Betaproteobacteria bacterium | reverse complement strand
GGTCGCCCTCGATCCGGCGTTCGGCCCCCATGCGTAGACCGAAGCAAAGTCGGGTCTTACGCACTTTGTGTGACGCCTCGACCGGCACGGCATGATCGAGGATCACTGAGATTCACGATGCGAGGTCGCGATGGTTGTCATTCCTGGCGGCCCGTGGCAGCCAACCGTCCGGCGGCGGTTCCGCGACGATCCTGGCATCGCGGCCTTCAGGCTGAGTGCGGATCCTGTTGCGTTGCCGTCGCCGGCCGCAGTTCGGCGCGCTCTTCCTCGCGCCCCGATGGCGTCCCCGAATCCAGCTTACGGTCAGGCGATTCGGCCACCTGGGGTGGTGCACCGGCATGTGTGATCAGCTCTTCGATGATGAAGTGGCCATACAGTTGTGCGCGTTCGGCCCCCAGCGGCTTGACGCACGCAGCAACCTGCCGCGCCAGTTCGTCTTCGGGCGTGTGCACGATCAGCCAGTGGTAGCCCTCTTCGGCGAGCGCCTTGTGTGCCAGTACCAGGTTCATCTCCTGGCCGATGGACGCGAGCGGACTGGCCGCCTGGATGTCGCGGTCGATTTGCGACAGCATCTCTCGGTCCGTATAGCTGAGGATCGCGTCGCCGGCGACCCCCAGGCGGCGCAATGCCGTGCGGGCCTCGGCAGCCTGATCGGCGCTGGGAAACGAGATGACGGTGTGCCCTACTGGCTTGAAGACACCGAAACTTGTGTGCTCTTCTTGGTCCATGTGTGTCTTTCGGAGTTGCTCGACGTGGATACTGCCGCTGCGGCACCATGGCGCGGCCATGAACATGCTGTGCGCGCTCACTCGACCGATGAATCAGTCCTGAAGGAAGGACAGCAGGGCGTCGTTGAATGCCGACGCGTGAGACACATTCAACCCGTGCGGCGCGCCATTCACGACGATCAGCTTGCTGTGGGGCACCGCACGGTGGGTGCGCTGGCCTGACCCTTCGATCGGCACGATGGCGTCTGCCGCGCCGTGAATCACCAGGGTCGGCAGTGTCAGCTTCTTCAAGTCTTCGCGAAAGTCGGTGGTGGCGAAGGACTCCATGCAGGCCAATGCCGCATGCTGCGCCGACTGTTCGCACAATACGATCGCCTCGCGGCGCTGAGACTCGCTGACCTGCAACACACCGTCGGCTGAGAAGAAGGCCGTCGTGAACTGATCGAAGTAGGCACTGCGGTCGCGTTCGAATGCCGCCGATTTCTCTTTCGCCTTCTCGGGCGTGAGCGGGCCGTCGGGGTTGTCGGCGGTCTTCATCAGGTACGGCGGCACGGCCGAGGCGAACACCACGCTGCGCAGGCGCGACTCGCCATGCCGTGCGATGTAGCGCGCCACTTCGCCGCCGCCCATCGAGAAGCCCACCAGGGTCACATCGTGCAGATCGCACTGGTCCATGACGCGCTGCAGGTCGTCGGCCAGCGTGTCGTAGCCGTAACCCGATTCCGGTTTGTCAGAGTGGCCGAAGCCGCGGCGGTCATAGGCCACGACGCGATAGCCGGCTTCACGCAGCACCGAGACCTGAGGTTCCCAGGCCTGGGCCGACAGGGGCCAGCCGTGGATCAGCACCACCGGTCGACCACTGCCGCCACTGTCCTCGATGTGCAGGCCAACGGTGTCTGCGTGCACCGCGTCGGCCGTGCTCGACTGATCCGGGTCCGCAGTGGCTCCGGCAGCAGCACCACCCAGAGCGCCTGCCGCTGCGCCCAGCGTGGCGCCCACCAGCACCCCCACCGGACCCGCCACCGCGACGCCGATGGCGGCTCCTGTGGCCATGCCGGCCACCATGCCCCCTCCCACCATCACCGACTTGGCCTCGCGCTTGGCCTCCTCGGGCGCCAGCGCAACCTGCGCCCCGGCACTCGGGTCTTGCGACGGAATGCCGTGCCCAGGCTGAGCCTGCTCGGCAAGGTCTGGATCAACAGGTGCAGCGTGCGGCGCCTGCAGAGTGGATTCGTTCATGGGGTATTCCTCCGGAAGTTGACCTCGAAGCGAGCACGAGAGTCGATGAGTGGAAAAAGCTCTTGTACGGCCTGCCCTGAATGGGTCCTGTCCGCCTTCAGGCCAAGACGACGTAGGACATCGGCGTCGATCGACGGCACCAGAGCGAGCAGTCGGTACACGCGTCTCATCCCGGCATCGACATGCGACGCATGTCCACCCAGGTGTCGTACTCGGCCGCGCTGACACCGCCGGCTTCGAGCGCCGCCCGCCTCAGGGCAATGCCGTGGGCATGCGCATGGTGGGCAACCCGGCTGGCCCGGTCGTACCCGATGTGCGGCACCAGCGCGGTCACGCCCATCAGCGAGTTCGCGACCATGGACTCGGCACGCCGGGCATCGACCTCGATGCCCTCGATGCAATGGGCCCGGAAGCTCTCCATCGCGTCTGTCAACAGGCGCAGGCTGCCCTGCAGGTTCAACGCGATCAGCGGCTTGTAGACGTTGAGTTCGAACTGCCCCTGGCTCGCGGCGATGCCGATCGCCACGTCGTGGCCCATCACCTGGGCGCACACCATCGTCAGCGCCTCCACCTGCGTCGGGTTGACCTTGCCCGGCATCATCGAACTGCCCGGCTCGTTGGCCGGCAGCTTCAATTCGCCCAGCCCGGCACGCGGCCCGCTGCCCATGAGGCGGATGTCGTTGGCGATCTTGTTGAGCGAGACCGCGAGCGTCCTGAGCGAACTGTGGAGACCCACCAGGGTCTCGTGCCCGGCCATCGCGGCGAACAAGTTGGGGGCCACTACAAAGGACGCGTCCAACCGACGGGCCAGCACCGCAGCAACACGGGTGCCGAATTCGGCGTGCGTGTTGAGTCCCGTGCCGACGGCCGTGCCTCCGATGGCCAGCGCATGCACATCGGGCAGCGCCCGTTGGATGGCCGCTTCGGCGAGTGCAAGCTGGGCGTCGTAACCGCCGAATTCCTGACCGAAGGTGACCGGCGTGGCGTCCTGCAGGTGGGTGCGGCCGACCTTCAGCAGGCCACTGAATGCCTCGGCCTTCGCGCGCAGCGCAGCACGCAAGCCCGCCAGCGATGCCAGAAGCGGCCGCGCACGCAAGACCGCGGCAATGTGCATGGCCGTCGGGAACGCGTCGTTCGACGACTGCCCCAGGTTCACGTCGTCGTTCGGGTGTACGCGGCGCTCCGCGCCCGGCCCGCCGCTGATTGCGTTGGACGCGAGACGGGCAATGACCTCGTTGACGTTCATGTTGCTCTGCGTGCCGGAACCGGTCTGCCAGACCGACAACGGGAACTGCTCGTCCAACTCGCCGGCGGCAATGCGCGTCGCGGCTGCGGCGATGGCCGTGGCCCGGTCGGGCTCCAGCAAGCCGAGATCGCCATTCACCTCCGCTGCGGCGCGCTTGACCTGTGCCAGCGCATGCACGATGTCCAAGGGCATGCGCTGCTCCCCGATGGCGAAGAAGCGAAGGCTGCGTGCGGTCTGCGCACCCCACAGGGCATCGCCCGGCACCTCGATGGGCCCGAAGCTGTCGGTTTCCGTGCGGGGTTGGAGAGACGCACGCCCGCCCTCTACTGGGGGTTGTGCGTTCACGGCTTGAGCGCTGCCTCGAGCTGCGCCTTGTTCATCGTGGAGCGCCCCTTCAAACCACGCTGTCGGGCCTCGTTGCGCAGCTGAAGCAAAGTCCGACCGACTGGCCCCAGGTGCGAGCTCAGGCCGCCGCGCCGGCCTGCCGACATGTCGTTGATTGACGAAGGGCTGGCTTCCACGGACTCGCCGTGTTGCGCACGCTCCTTATTGACGACACGTGCCGCAATCTCCTCGGCCAGGGGCTGGGGCTTGCCCTGGTCGAGCAGGCTGTCCTTGATGTGCACGTACTGGCGTTCGCGCTTCGCACTCCAGCTCTTCTGTGGCATGACGGATCCTCCGGTTCTCGAACCGAACAGGCCGCAAGTCCTGTTCGCGGGCGACTGAATGTCTGCTGCAAGGCGCGGCCTGTCTGTTCTGCACCGCACGGTTGCGCCAGTGAGATCACGGCAAGCTGCAAGCCTGTGCAGATGCTGGCTATCACGAGCATTTGCCTCTCTGCCTGTCAGTTGGTAGCCCCGCTCCATTTCCGACAACGCCACCCTTCCACACGATGGCCAAGACTGTGTTGAAGCGGGTACTGATCGTGATCGGCATCTTCGCGATCGGGGTCATGATCGCCCTGGCTCTGCCGGTCAAACTGTGGCGCACCGGCGAAGTGCCCCAACCCGAACTCCAGCACCTGCCACCGGCTCCTGACGCCGTGAAGTCCAGGCGCGTGTGGGTCGATACCGATGCCGCCTGTGTCACCGGCCGGAGACGGGACCCTGACGATTGCCTGGCGTTGCTGCTATTGGCGGGTGCAGCCCACATCGACATCGCGGGCATCTCTACAGTCTTCGGCAACGCGCCGGTTGCCGACGCTGACCAAGTGACTCGCGCGCTGGTGCAGACACTGGGCGGCGGCGCAGGGCGCCCCGGGCGGGCCGGTTCCGCAACCGTGCCGGTTTTCAAGGGTTGCGGTGCTGCGGCGTCGAAGTGTCTCGAAGATGGCGGCAGCCTCGACGCCCAGGGCGCACTGCAGCAGGCGCTGCAACAAGGCAGCCTGGATGTCGTGGCGCTCGGACCGCTGACCAACCTGGCGGCCGTGCTTGCCCGCGAACCCGCATTAGACGCTCGGGTGACCCGCGTCATTGCCGTCCTGGGGCGCCGGCCTGGCCAACGTTTCCATCCCAGTGAGAACCGCGCCACCGGTGCCATGCTGTTCGGTCACGGGCCGATCTTTCGGGATCTCAACGCCGTGCTCGACCCCCAGGCGGTCGCGGTCGTCCTGGCCTCGGGCGTTCCTGTGATCCTCGTTCCTTACACCGCGGCGCGGCATGTGTTGATGACCGGCAGCGCCCTCGACCGCATCGCCCGCAACGGCCCGGCGGGGGCATGGGTCGCCGAGCGCAGCCGCGTGTGGCTCGAGTTCTGGCGCAGCGAAGCCGGGCTCGATGGTTTCTACCCCTTCGATCTGATGGCGGCCGCCTACGTGCGAAACCCGGCGCCTTTCGCTTGTGCGCGCGTGACCGCATGGGTGGGAGAAGACGCGCTGCTGCCCTGGTTCGGTGGCGGCCCGGCGCTGCTGGTGGCCCAGCAGGCAGGCCTGCCCGCGTCAACGACGGCGACCGCCCAGGCGCTGTACTGTGATGTCGTCACCATCGGTGTTGGCGAGTTGTTCCCGTAGTCCGATGCAAACCGCAAAGGAGTCTTTCAATGGTTCAGATCGAAGAGCTTGAGATGAATGCGCACCTCGCGGCGCTGGAATCGGATGTCCGGCATCTGGTCGACAAGTACCGCGCGATCTTCGGATGGGACGTGCCGGAGATCGATGAAGCCTTGTCGCAGCGGTTGATCGTCGCGGCGATGCGCCAGGCCCTGGATGCACTGGCTGAACAAGATCCCCCAACCCGCCACGCATAGCGGCGGTTCACGTCGTTCGCGGCTGCGTCTAGCTGCCCCGCAATTTCGGGAGAGTCCGGATGGATGAGGTGCTGGCGCTTCTGCGATGGCCTGCAATGGTGTTGACGGTGGTGGCGTCGTGGCTGGTGGCATCGACCCGACCGGGCCGACGCAGGCTCTCCTTCTGGATCTTCTTGCTGAGCAACGTGCTGTGGGTGGCCTGGGGCGCGCATATCAACGCGACGGCGTTGGTGGTCATGCAGTTCTGTCTGGCTGCCTTGAACATCCGGGCCGCGATGAAGACCAACGCGGCAGACGTGGGGTGACTGACTGCTGCTCAGCGGGCCGGCGTCACCCGCCAGACGGTATTGGACAGATCGTCGGCCACGATCAATGCGCCCTTGGGGTCCACGGTCACGCCGACCGGGCGGCCCATGGTCTTGCCGTCAACCTGGAAGCCACTGACGAAGTCGACCGGCGGCCCGCTTGGGCGCCCGTTGGCGAAGGGCACGAAGATCACCTTGTAGCCGACAGGCACGTCCCGGTTCCAGCTGCCGTGCAAACCGATGAAGGCGCCTTCGACAAATGGGGCCGCGAACCCTGGCTGCACGAAGGCCAGGCCCAGGGGCGCCGAGTGCGACGGCAAGGCGAAGTCCGGGCGTATCGCAGCCTGGACTTTTCCGTCGTTCTGGGGCTGCACGCGGCGGTCGACGTTGGAGCCCCAGTACGCATAGGGCCAGCCGTAGAACGCGCCTTCTTTCACGGAGGTGAGGTAGTCCGGCACGAGGTCGGGGCCCAGTTCGTCGCGCTCGTTCACCACCGCCCAGAGTTGCCGGCTTACGGGCTCGAAGGTCAGTGCCGTGGGATTGCGCAGACCGGTCGCGAACGTCCGCGTGGCGCCACTGCTGGCGTCGACCTGCCAAACCACGGCGCGGTGCTCTTCCACCGCCATGCCGCGCTCTCCGATGTTGCTGTTGGAGCCGATGCCGACGTAGAGAAAGCGACCGTCGGCATCGGCCGCCAGGGACTTCGTCCAGTGGTGATTGATCGCTGAAGGCAACTTGGCCACCGTCACAGGCGCCGCGGTGGCGTGTGTCTGCCCGACGACGTACGCGAACCGCACCAGTGCATCCTGGTTGGCGACATACAGGTTGCTTCCAACCAGCGCCAGGCCGTAGGGCGCATTGAGGTTTTCCGCGTAAACCCACCGTCCTTCGTAGGTGCCATCGCCATCGGCATCGCGAAGCAAGGTCAGTTGGTTGCCGCCTTTGACGGACGTGGTGCCCTTGGACTTGAAGAAGCCGGCGATGTAGTCCTTGGGTCTCAGAACGGGTGCGCCCCCGCCCTTGCCCTCGGCCACCAGGATGTCGCCATTGGGCAGAAGCAGCGTCTGCCGCGGGACTTTCAGGTCGGTGGCGATGGCCTTGATCGTCCAGCCTTGCGGCACCGCGGGACTGCGGTCGCCCCAGCCTGCCGGTTCTGCGATGCGCATGCTCGGCAGCAGACCCCGCTGCGGTGGCGGCAGGTCCGGGCTGCCGTGTTGCACGCCGCTCGGTTCAGCCGCTGCGACGCCAAAGGTCAGTGTGGTGCCAAGCATTACGACTGCAGCGAGGGCCGCTGCGATGCGCAGGTTCCGGGTCGTCATGCCGTCCTCCGCCAAGCACTTGCGAGCCCGACCGCGCTGGCCGTCGCGGCGAGCACCACCACCACGGCCGACAGGATCAGTCCGGTCGGCATCGCTGCCCAGCCGTCCTTGCCGTGGACCAGGGCATTGATGAGGCCGACGACGAAGGTTGCCAGCAGCAAGGTCAGATAGATAAGACCTCGGCGATGGCGCATAGCAGGCGAACGCAGCAGATCCACTGCACCCCACAGCAGCGCCGGGCCCGCAATCAGCAGGCCTCCCGCGATCAACCACGCGGCAAAGTTGACCCACTGGATCTGGTGGCTGCTTAAGTAGGCCCAGTCGCTGAGGAGGGCGCCGAGGAACAGCGGCACGGAGGAGAAGGCGATGACGGCATGCATGGTGGCGATCACGTTCGCCTATTTCAGGGCGGGCGTCCGTTCGACACCGAACAGTGCGCGATGGCTGGCCGTGGTGTGATGCAGATGGGAATCGCCGCCTCGGACTGGGCTTGCGCCCAAAGCGGAGGACCACAGCATGGACGAACCAAGGACTTGGGCACCCTACTGCGGGGAGGCTCCTGGCCCCGAGATCTGGCTGAGCCGCTGGAATCTCGACCCGGTGCTCGGCGCGGTTCTGCTGCTGCTTGCGCTGGCGCTGTGGCGCGTGTCGGTGGGTCAGGACGTCACGCCCAGGCGGCTCCTGAGCCTGCGCAGCGCGTGGGCCCTGACGGTCCTGCTCTACGTCTCACCGCTGTGTGCCATGAGTTCGGCCTTCTTCACCGTCCGAGTGATCCATCACATCGCGCTGGTGCTGGTGATGGCGCCGTTGCTCGCGTTCGGCTTGGAGCCCTGGCTGCGTCGATTGCCAACTTCGCTTTGGAGTTCCACGGCCATCGCTGCGGCGGTCTTCTGGGCCTGGCATGCGCCGGCGCCCTACGCCGCAGCCCTGTCGTCGGACTGGCTTTACGCGCTGATGCAGTTCACGCTGCTGGCCAGCGCGATGGCCTTCTGGATCGCGGTCCGGAGGTCTGGCGCGACCGCTGCGATGGGCGCCATCCTGGCCACGACAGTGTCGATGGGACTGCTGGGCGCCTTGATCACCTTTGCCGGGCGGGCGCTGTATGAACCGCACTTCGCATCGACGCTGAGCTGGGGTGTCTCGCCGCTAGAGGACCAGCAACTCGCCGGCATCACGATGTGGGCGCCGGGCAGCATCGCCTACCTGGCCGCAGCGATGTGGATCGGCTGGCGCTGGATGGACGCCGAGCGCAATCGTGGCCCGCGCACCGAGCCGGCATGAATCTGATTGCCGCCATCGAGTGGGCCGAGGGCTACCACCGGCGCGGCCTGTATTCGCCCATCGGCGTCGCCTTCCATTGGGTCATGGCCGCCTTGATGATTTTCCAGCTGGCATATGGCTGGTACCTGGGCTGGCAACCCGTGGGTGGGGACAAGTACCTCGGTTACCAGACCCACACGGAGGTCGGCCTGACGATCATGCTGCTGGGCACGTTGCGCTTCCTTTGGCACAGCCAGCTCAGCGGCCCCGGGAACGTCGACGAGGCGTCGTTCGCGGGCCGGGCCAGCCGCCTGCTGCAAGCCTGGTTCTATGTCAGCTTCTTCGCATTGCCGATCAGCGGCTGGGTCATGTGGTCCACGCTGCCCAGCGACCTGCCACTGTCCATCGCGGGCGTGATCCCGTTTCCCAACCTGCCCTTCGACCAGTTGTCGGAGGGCCTGCAGCACCGCCTGATGCAGTGGGCTGCTGCGGCGCACTTCTGGATGGTCTGGATCACGGCGCTCCTCATTCCCGGCCACGCCGGGGCGGCGGTACTGCACTACGTGATCAAGCGGGACCGCGTCCTGCCTTCGATGTTCGACCTCAACGGGCCGGAGATGCCGGGCGTGGCGGGATCTGCGCCAGATAAAGGCTCAGCTGCCTGACCTCCTCGGCCTCGAGCTGCTGCGCCACCTTCAACATCACATGATTGCCGTCATTGCGCCTTTTCGAAACCCGCCAGTCCTGCAATTGCTGGGTCAGGTAGAAGGCAGGCTGGGCGTTCAGCGGCGGCCCGTTCACGGTGCCGATCCCTTCGACGCCATGGCACTGCTGACACGCACTGGCATACAGCTCCGGGGTCGCCGCGGCGAGGGCTTCGTCGGTGGCGGGCGACAAGGCCTGCGGCGGCAGCGCGGCGTAATGGTTGGCCACCCGCACACGTTCATGGCTGTCGAGAAAGCGCGCCGCGTCGCGCATCACCTCGTGCGCGCGCAGGCCCGTAGCGTAGTCTTCCATCTGCTTCTGCAGGTAGCCCGCGGGCAGGCCGGCCAGGCGCGGCGCGTCGAAACCGTTGCCCTCGCCACGCGCGCCGTGGCAGGTCACGCAGGCGTAGCGCGCGCCTCCTTCGCCACCGCTCATCGCGATGAGTTCGCCGCCAGCACTCCAGCGGTCGTCGCTGATGCTCATGCGATCGGTACACGCCGTCGACAGCACGGTGGCGAACAGGGCCAGCAACAGGCCGCCGAAGTTCGTGGACCGGTGCTCGTGCAGCGATGGTGGATGACGCATGGAGGCTAGATCATCGTTCATGCAGAGCTTCGCCGCTGTACGCCGAGGCACACCCGGCCTCTGGCTGATGCTGGCCTGCCTTCACCTCATGGCATGCGACGGCCCGCCGGACCGCACACCGACCTTGGGCGATGCCAATGCCGCAGCCGGTCGGCAGCTCGTCGCCGACAAGGGCTGCGTGGCCTGTCACACCTTCCCCGACGTAAAGTGGCCGCGCGGCGGGCTGGGCCCTTCACTGCAGGATTTCGGGCGACAGGGCCTGATCGCCGGGCGGCTGCCGAACCAGCCCGGCGTGCTGATGCAGTTCGTCAGGAACGCCCCCGCGCTGGTGCCCGGCACAGCCATGCCTGCCATACCCATGACTGACCAGGAAGCCCGTGATGTCACAGCCTACCTCCTCACGCTCAAGCCCCGCTGAGTCCTTCAGTGCGGCGATCAGCGGCTGGCCACCGCCGGTGCTCGACCCGCACGGCCCCTTCTCGAACACGGTCAGCACGCTGGCCTGGGTGCTGATCGCGCTCGTCACGCTGATCTTCGTGCTGGTCTGCGTGGCCCTGTGGGTGGCGCTGTACGGCAGCGACGAACTGCGCGCCAAGATCGGCGGCGAAGGCGTCGTCAAGTGGTTCGGGCTGATCGTCCCGACTGGCGTGCTGTTCCTGCTGCTGGCCTGGGGCACGACGATGGTCGCGGGGATGACCGCGATCAAGGGCGACGAGCTGCGCATGCGGGTGTCCGGCAACATCTACTGGTGGCGTGTGTCCTACCTCGATGCGGCAGGCAAGGAAGTGCATGCCGATGCCAACGAACTGCACATCCCGGTCGGCCGCCCGGTGGTCGTCGAAATGGTCTCCGAGGACGTGATCCACAGCTTCTGGGTGCCCAAGCTCGGCGGCAAGATGGACATGATCCCGGGCCGCACCAACCGGCTCAAGCTGCAGGCCGACAAGGCGGGCATCTTCGGCGGGCAGTGCGCCGAGTTCTGCGGCGGCGCGCATTCGCTGATGGGGTTCGTGGTCGTGGCGCACGTGCCCGCCGAGTGGCAGCGCTGGCTCGATGCGCGGCTCGCACGGTCACAGCCCTCGGCGCTTTCGCAGAGTTCACCACCCGCCCCGGGCGCGGCACCCGCCAGCGCCGAGGTGCTGCGCGGCGCGCAGCTCTTCGGCGAGGTCGGCTGCGCCGCGTGCCACCGCGTCGCCGGCACCACCGCGCAAGGCTTGTCGGGCCCCGACCTGACGCACGTCGGTTCGCGTCAGTCGCTGGGCGCCGGCATCCTGCCCAACACCCGGGGCACGCTGATCGGCTGGATCGGCGACAGCCAGTCGATCAAGCCGAACAACCGCATGCCCGCCTACCGCTCGCTGCAGGCCGCTGAGCTCAACGCGCTGGCCGCCTACATGGAGTCGTTGAAGTGACGCGCAGCGCTCCACCCGGCGTGGCGGGTGCGGTTCGCGATGCCGCGGCTGCACCGTCGGAGACCGGCTTCGACGCGCGGCTCTACGAGCGTTTCCCGACGCAAGGCGACAGGCCACCCGGCGAACTCGAGGCCCTGAAGAAGGTCTGGGAAACGCCGACCGGGTGGCGAGCCTTCAGCGCCGTCAACAACAACTTCATCGGCTTCCTGTTTGTCGTCACGGCCTTCGGCTTCTTCGTCGCTGCGGGTGTCCTGTCGCTGGTGATGCGCGTGCAGCTGGCCGCGCCCATGGCGGGCATCGTGCCGCAGGAGACCTACAACCAGCTGTTCACGATGCACGGCTCGGTGATGATGTTCCTGTTTGCCGTGCCGGCTGTCGAGGCCATCGCAGTGATGCTGCTGCCGCAGATGATTGCTGCCCGCGACCTGCCGTTCCCGCGGCTGTCGGCGTATTCGTACTGGGCCTACCTGATCGGCGGGGTCGTCTTCTTCTGCTCGATCTTCTTCAGCCTGGCACCCAGCGGTGGCTGGTTCATGTACCCGCCGCTGAGCTCGGGGGTCTACGCCAAGGGCATCAACGCCGACTTCTGGCTGCTGGGCATTGGATTCATCGAGATCAGTGCCATTGCCGGGGCCATCGAACTCATCGTCGGCGTGTTGCGCACGCGCGCCCCCGGCATGACGCTGGCGAAGATGCCGGTCTACGCCTGGGCGGTGCTGATCTTCGGCGTGATGATCATCCTGGCCTTCCCGGCGATGATCATGGTGACCTTCCTGCTGGAACTCGAGCGCGCGTTCAACTGGCCGCTGTTCGACGCCACGCGCGGCGGCGACCCGCTGCTGTACCAGCACCTGTTCTGGTTCTTCGGCCACCCGGACGTCTACATCATCTTCATCCCGGCCTCGGCGATGGTGTCGACGATGATCGTCACGGTGGCGGGCAAGCCACTGGTCGGCCACGAGATCGTCGTGCTGGCGCTGATCGCCACCGGCTTCATCAGCTTCGGTGTCTGGGCCCACCACATGTTCACGGTGGGCTTGCCCGGGCTTTCTACCGGCTACTTCTCGGCCGCGTCGATGGCGGTGGCGATCCCGGCGGGCGCCCAGGTGTTCGCGTGGATCGCCACGCTCGCTTCAGGCAAGGTGCAGCGCAACGTGCCGTCGCTGTTTCTCGTCGGTGGCATCCTCATCTTCGTGATGGGTGGCCTCACGGGCGTGATGGTGGGCATGGTCGCTTTCGACGGCCAGGCCCACGACACCTACTTCGTCGTCGCGCACTTTCACTACGTGCTGATCGGCAGCATGGTGTTCCCGCTGTTCGCCGGGTTCTACTACTGGACGCCGATGATCAACGGCCGGCAGCTTTCGGAGCGCGTAGGTCGCTGGGTCTTCTGGCTCAGCTTCGTCGGTGTGCACGTCTGCTTCCTGCCCATGCACCTGACCGGTCTGATGGGCATGCCCAGGCGCGTCGACACCTACCTGCCGGGCCGGGCATGGGACCTGCCGAACCTGGTCTCGACCGTGGGCGCCTTCATCATGGCCACTGGGGTGCTGCTGTTCCTGATCGACGCCATCCGCTGCTATGGTCGCAAGGGAAGTGATGAGGGGATCGCCCGCAACGTGTACAACGGCGGCACGCTGGAGTGGCTGGCCACCGGCAACTACGCAGTGCGTTCCATCCCCGTCGTCACCGCACTCGAGCCGCTGTGGGCCGATGCCCGGCTGCGCGAGGATGTCGAGGCCGGTCGCTACTTCCTGCCCGGCACCGCCACCGGCGCGCGTGAGACGCTGATCACGAGCAGTTCGCGCGCAGAGCCGCAATACGTGCAGATAATGCCGGGGCCCTCCTGGTGGCCACTGCTGGCGGCGCTCTTCACGGCGGGCTTCTTCCTGCTGCTGACGGTGAAGGCCGTGACACTGAGCGTTGTCTGCGGTGTGCTGACGGTCTTCTGCCTGATGCGCTGGGTCTGGAGCAACGACCGCCACCTGTCGCAGAAGCAGGTCGACGCAGGCGCGGGCATCCTGCTGCCGACCTATGTGACCGGCCCGCAATCGCATGGCTGGTGGGCAGCGGTGCTACTGGTCATCGTGCTGGGCATGATTTACCTGATGGCGATGTTTTCGTACCTCTACCTGTTCGGCGCCCACCCCGACTGGTGGAAGGTCGCTGCGCCGCGTGGCGCGCTGATTCCCGGCCTGCTGCTGCTCGGCGCATCGGGGGGCCTGGCCTACGCGGCTCTGCCGTTGATGGCGAGGCTGAAGCGCGGCAGCGGGCTCAGCGCCGGGGCGATGACGCTGAGCATGGTGTGCCTGGTCGCCGCGATTGCGATGGACGGTCTCGACTGGTGGCACGCCGTGCTGCGCGGGGACGCCAGCGGGCAAGGCGCGACGATCTACGCCATGTTGGCGTGGCACGGCACCGTTGTGGTGGCGGTCGCGCTGTCGGCCTTCTACTACCTGGCACGGTGGATGCGCGGCCTGGCGCCGGGCCCGGCCAACAAGACTCTGGAAGCGCTGCGCATCCTCTTCATGTACGCCGCGCTCGAGGGTGCGGCCGGCCTGCTGCTGCCGCGCTTGCTGCCTTGGGGCGGCATGTGAACGCGCTGAAGCAGTCGAGCGGGCGACCGATCGTCACGGCCTTCATGATCTGGTTTTTGCACTTCATGGTGCTCTGGGCCGCGGGCGAAATCTGGCCACACCAGTGGACCGCCAACGTGTTGGCGTGGGGCGTCACTGCGATTGCGCTGCTGGCCGTGGGCGTGCACTACGGTCGATTGAAGGCTCAACACGCCGATGGCGGCCTCTCGGGCTGGAGCTACCGCTTTGCGCGAGGGGCTTCCGCCATGGCGACGGCGGCGGTAGTGTTCAGCGCACTGCCTTCTGTAGTCTTTCTACCTTGAGCGGAAAGCGCGTTTCAGGGAACCCGCACAACGCGACATCGAGCACTGGCACGACAGCGGCAGCAAGTATGTCAATGTACGCGCGCAGCGGATGAACGCCCACCGTTGGCGTGCATGAGCATCGTTGCATTTGGCCGCATAGGGTGACGGCTCAAAGCTGTCTGTCGCGAGCGACAACTGATGGTCGACATGGTGAGGTCGGCCGAAGCTGAAGCTGAAAACTGCCAGGACTATGCGTTCGCTGTCGGACAGTCAGACGGTTCCGACGCTGCGAGGCTCGCGCAGCACGAAACGTGCGGTCGCTTGAGGGGAATTCCATGTCCAGCCAGATCGAGGATGCATGCCTGCCAGCATGCAACGAGTGTGCAGCGGCCTGCCTGGAGTGCGCGACAGCGTGCCTCAAGGAGACCGACCCGAAACCCATGGGTATGCGTCTGGCCGTGGCATCTTGAGTTGAGCCACGAGCGGGCTGAGGATCGCGCCCATGGCGAACATGGTGGATGCGGCGTGCACAGCGGTGATGGCGGTTGTCGCACATTGGCTGAGCATCGGCGGCAAGATCGCCGCAGTGCTCAATCGGGCAGTGGCCTTGGCGATGCGGCGCGCCGGCCGGGCGGATCGGCTTCAGCAAGCAGGCACCTTGATGCGATCGCAGACCGCCACGCCGGCTTGCCGATATATCGTTGATCGACGAGGCGCTCGCCTGCTCGGACTCACCGTGTTGTGCCCGCTCCTTGTTGAAGGTGCGGGCCGCAATCTCCGCGGCAACTGCTTCTCCCTTGCCGCGTTCGAGCAGACCGTCTTTGATGTGCGCGTACTGGCGTTCGCGCTTAGCGCTCCAAGACTTTTGCGGCATGTTGGCTCTGGGACAGATGCTGAAAAATTCGAAATGAGCGAGGCCACTGCTGGGCCTCGCTTCGCGCGAATTTGACGGCCACCGGCGGCCTATCGGACGGGGCGCTTCGATTGACGCGGTGCACGCACAGGCACCACCTCGCGAACCTTGTCACGACCTGCGGTCGAATCCGTCTGCGCGTGCAACGGGAACTGCTGCGGGTTCAAAGGCTGGGGAACCGAGTGCGGTTTGGTGGAATTTTT
>JANMXG010000514.1:0-6099 GCA_031394235.1 Betaproteobacteria bacterium | reverse complement strand
CTCATGAAGACCTTCAGCGCCAAACCGGCCGAAGTGACGCACGAGTGGTTTGTGCTTGACGCCACCGACAAGGTGCTCGGACGTGTTGCCAGCGAAGTGGCACTCCGTTTGCGTGGCAAGCACAAAGCCATTTACACGCCTCACGTCGATACCGGTGACTTCATCATCATCGTCAACGCCGACAAGATCCGCGTCACCGGCAACAAAGCCGAAGACAAGATCTACTACCGCCACTCGGGCTACCCGGGCGGTATCCATGCCACCACCTTCAAGGACATGCAGGCCAAGCACCCCGGCCGCGCGATCGAGAAGGCTGTCAAGGGCATGCTGCCCAAGGGGCCGCTGGGCTACGCGATGATCAAGAAGCTGAAGGTGTATGCCGGTGCAGTGCATCCGCACACCGCCCAGCAGCCCAAAGCGCTGGAAATTTAAGGAGCGGTGATGATCGGTAATTGGAACTACGGCACCGGCCGCCGCAAATCGTCGGTGGCCCGTGTCTTCATGAAGCGCGGCGAAGGCCTGATCATGGTCAACGGCAAGCCGGTGACCGACTATTTCGGCCGCCAGACCTCGATCATGATCGTCAAGCAGCCCCTGCTGCTGACGAACAACGAGATGGCGTTCGACATCAAGGTCAACGTGCGCGGTGGTGGTGAATCGGGTCAGGCCGGCGCAGTGCGTCACGGCATCACCCGCGCCCTGATCGACTACGACGCAACGCTCAAGCCCGACTTGAGCCGCGCTGGTTTTGTCACGCGCGACGCCCGCGAGGTCGAGCGCAAGAAGGTTGGCCTGCACGGCGCGCGTCGTCGGAAACAGTTCAGCAAGCGCTAAAGCTGGATCGGGCGAGCGCCGCCCGCCAGAGGCCGCTCTTGAGCGGCCTTTTTTCTGGTTTGACGGCTTACAAGACCGGACCGGCCGCAAGGTCAAGCCCCACCATGGGACTATCCGTGGCAAATTGGCTTGGGTTTGCGACCTTTGGCCGCATCTCAG
The DNA here is from genome assembly GCA_031394235.1 of Betaproteobacteria bacterium. Lineage (GTDB taxonomy): Bacteria > Pseudomonadota > Gammaproteobacteria > Burkholderiales > Burkholderiaceae_C > Pseudaquabacterium. The sequence goes on along the minus strand of JANMXG010000514.1, from coordinate 5,106 downwards.
TGGTGCTGTCTTGATTTTTGATGCTTGGCCTGCCTGGAATGTCCAGGTGCTGCCCTACCTGCTGGAGTGACCATGAACGCTGTTGCTGAAACCCACGCCCAAGACTTTGCCGATATCGACATGCCGCCACCGCTGGTTTTTACCGACAGCGCTGCCGCCAAAGTCGCTGACCTGGTGGCAGAAGAAGGCAACCCCGAACTCAAGCTGCGTGTTTTTGTCCAGGGCGGTGGTTGCTCCGGCTTTCAGTACGGCTTCACCTTCGACGAGGTTGTCAACGAGGACGACACCCAGATGAGCAAAAACGGTGTCACGCTGCTGATTGATGCGATGAGCCTGCAGTACCTGGCCGGTGCTGAGATCGACTACAAGGAAGACCTGCAGGGTGCGCAGTTTGTGATCAAGAACCCCAACGCCACCACCACCTGCGGCTGCGGGTCCAGTTTTTCGGCTTGACCTGCCCATCGCACGCCCGGTAGCGCGGGCTTGAACAGCACAACGGTCGCCCTCTGGCGGCCGTTGTGCCGTGCTGCAACAGGACGTCAGGACAGGCCTGGCACCGTCGGGTTGCTGGCGTCGTACAGGCTATGGATCACTGGAGGGTCGATGCCGGCCGGTTGCGACTGAACGTCATCGGCCTCACCCAGCTCGGTCAGCAGGGCGCTTGCACTGTTGACCAGCGGCCAGGACAGGCAAGCGCCGGCGCCGTCGGTGGTGTCCAGCCCCAGTTCCAGCAGCGCGCTGGCCTGAAACAGCGACAGCGCCCGGTCCAGACCGTGGTGGGTGTGGCTGCGGCAAAACACGCAGTAATCAACCACCGATTCGGCAATGCGCGACGCCACCATCAGCGCTGCACAAGCAGCGATGCCGTCGACCATGATCAGGTGGCGTTTGCTGGCGGCCACCAGCATCGCGCCCACCATCACGGCAGTCTCAAAACCACCAAAGGCGGCCAGCACCTCGACGGCGTCAGTGACGTCGCGGTGCCTGCCTTGGGCGCCTTGCACCACGATCATCAGGTGCGCCAGCAGGTCGGGATTCATCTGCGGGCCACTGACCATCAGCTCGCGCACCGGGGTGTCGGTCAGACGCGACAGCACCAATGCTGCACTCTCGTGCGACCCGACACCCAGCCCGGCACAAGCGATCAGGTTGCCGCGCAGGTTGTCACCGATCTCCATGCCGGCGCGGATGGCAGCATGGGCCTGCTCCAGGCTCATGGCGTTGCCGACCCGGGCATTGCGGGTGCCGTGCGCGATCTTGCGCTGGATCAGGCGCTCATGCGCCGGCAGCTTGACGGCCACGCCGCAATCGACAACCGACAGCGCAACATCCTGCAGGCGGGCAAAAACCGCCACCGGCAACCGCCCGGCCAGCACCTGCTGCACCATTTCTTCGGTCTGGCGACCCGGGCCGGCGTGGATGCCATCCACCGCCAGGCCGTGGTCCGCCGCAAACAGCACCAGTTGCGGCTCTCGGAAGCGCGGTTTGAGCGAGTGCTGCAGCAGGCCTAGGCGCACAGCCACCGGGTCCAGCTCGCCCAGTCCGCCCTGCACGTGATCGCGCCGGTGCAGCTTTTGCAGCAGGGCCTGTTCAAGTAGCGGGTTGGAGGTGGTGGCAATGAGCGACATGAAAACCAGTGTAAGCAGGACGTTTCAGCGCAGGAACAATTGATACACCGGGTTGCCGGTTTCTTCGGTGCAGGGGTAAGCCAAAGCGGTGAGAAATGCCGTGAACGCAGCATCGTCCTCCTGGGGCACTTGAATGCCGACGAGTATGCGGCCGTAGTCTGCACCCTGGTTGCGGTAGTGGAAAAGGCTGATGTTCCAGCCTGGGTGCAGGCTGGAGAGAAAGCGCATCAGCGCGCCCGGCCGCTCGGGGAACACAAAGCGGAACAGCCGTTCGTCCGCCGCCACACCCGACGCGCCCCCGACGCGTCCGCCCACCATATGGCGCACATGTTCTTTGGCCAGTTCATCGTCAGTCAGGTTGACGGTAGCAAAGCCGTGGCGCAAAAAATTGCGTTCGATCTTGTCGGCCTCGTCGCGCTTGGCAATCGCCACGCCGACAAAGACATGGGCCACCGTGGCGTCCGACATGCGGTAGTTGAACTCGGTCACCGCGCGTGGACCCAGCAAACCGCAGAAGCGCTTGAAGGAGCCGCGCTCCTCGGGAATGGTCACCGCAAACAAGGCCTCGCGTTGCTCGCCAAACTCGGCCCGCTCGGCCACAAAGCGCAAGCGGTCGAAATTCATGTTGGCACCGCAGGTGATGGCGACAAACGTCTTGCCCTTGAGCTTGTGCTGGGCCGCGTACTGCTTGATGGCGGCCACGCCCAGGGCGCCAGCGGGCTCCAGGATGCTGCGGGTGTCCTGGAACACGTCCTTGATCGCAGCACAGACCTCGTCGGTATCGACCACCACAAAATCGTCCACCAGCTTCTTGGTCAGCCGGAAGGTTTCTTCGCCCACCAGCTTGACCGCCGTGCCGTCGGAAAACAGGCCCACGTCGCTCAGCGTCACGCGTTTGCCGGCCCGCACCGACCGCAGCATGGCGTCCGAATCGCGTGTTTGCACGCCGATCACGAGGATTTCGGGGCGCACCGCCTTGATGTAGGACGCCACGCCCGAGATCAGCCCGCCGCCGCCAATCGCAACGAAGATGGCGTCGATCGCGCCTTGGTGCTGGCGCAGGATCTCCATCGCGATCGTGCCCTGGCCAGCGATGACGTCCGGATCGTCGAAGGGGTGCACAAAAACCAGCCCTTGGGCGGCTTGCAGGCCCAGCGCATGGCCGTGGGCATCGGTGAAGCTGTCACCGTGCAGCACCACCTCGCCGCCCAGCGCCAGCACGGCGTCGACCTTGAGCTTGGGCGTGGTCACCGGCATCACGATCACTGCACGGCAGCCCAGCTTCTTGGCCGACAGCGCCACGCCTTGCGCATGGTTGCCGGCCGACGCGCAGATCACGCCAAGCGCCAGTTGCTCGGGCGCGAGATGCACCATTTTGTTGTAGGCGCCACGCAACTTGAAGCTGAAGACGGGCTGCTGGTCCTCGCGTTTGAGCAACACGGTATTGCCCAGCCGGCGAGACAGGTTGCGGGCCGGGTCCAACCCGGTTTCCACGGCCACGTCGTAGACCTTCGCAGTGAGGATCTTCTTGAGGTAGTCGGGGTGGGATGTCTTGGCGCGGGCCATGTCGGCAGCCTCAGGGTGGGCACCGCATGGTGCGGCGCAGCATGATAGCGGGCCGCCCATAAAAAAACCCAGGGCCTTCGCCCTGGGCTGAATCCACCCAACCAGGAGGTGGAGGAGACAACTTGCCGATGGCGACCCCGTTCATGCCGGGCCACCCAAAACCATGAAAAGCAGTCTAGCGGCTGAAATGTTGCGTCGCAATATGATTGCGATCGCCCGGCCTAGAGCGTGCGCTCCAGAGGACGCGGCGCAAACGCACAGCTTCGGTGCGGATCGCAAGACAATCGATAACGCCGGCGGTCCCGTCCGGCGTCGCCTCAAGGACTCCGCGATGGAATGCACGATTCACTGGATGCCCGCCACGGGCATGGGCTTTGTCGCTGAGACCGGCAGTGGCCACCTGCTGACGATGGACGGTGCGCCCGATGGCGGCGGCCGAAACCTGGCGCCCCGGCCGATGGAGACGCTGCTGGCCGGCGCCGGTGCCTGCACGGCCTATGACGTGGTGTTGATTCTCAAGCGGGGCCGCCAGGATGTGACCGGCTGCACCATCAAGGTTCAGGCCGAGCGCGCCGAGACCGACCCGAAAGTGTTCACCCACATCAACCTGCATTTCACGGTCAGCGGGCGCAACCTGGCCGAGGCGGCGGTGGCCCGGGCGATCGCGTTGTCGCATGAAAAGTATTGCTCGGCCACGATCATGCTGGCCAAGACGGCCGCGATCAGCACCAGTTTCGACATCGTCGGCGCCTGACCTCAGGGTCGGATATCGGGACCGATTTCCAGCCTAGAGCGCAGGCCAGGGCTGCCGTCAGACGTAGTGAGCGGTCCGCGTCATCACGCGAGCCGCTGCCCGCATCAGCCAGCGCACCGGTGCCGGCACCGGCGCAGCGCCGGCCTGCAGGGCCAGGTCGGCGTGGCGCGCCTCGTCGTCCTTCATCTGTGCCACCACGGCGCGCGAGGCCAGATCGTGTTCGGGCAGGCGCTGGAAATGGTCGGCCAGATGCGCCTCGACCTGGCGTTCGGTCTCGACCACAAAACCCAGGCTGATGCGGTCGCCGGCACGTCCGGCGGCCAGGCCAATGGCAAACGCACCGGCATACCAGAGCGGATTGAGCAAGCTGGTGCGCCCGCCCAACTCCGTCAGGCGGCGCTCGGTCCAGGCCAGGTGATCGGTCTCCTCGCGGGCGGCGGCTTGCATCTGGCTGCGCAATTCGGGCGTGCGGGCTGTCAGCGCCTGGGCGGCGTACAAAGCCTGGGCGCACACCTCGCCGACGTGATTGATGCGCATCAGCGCGCCCGACAAGCGCCGTTGCTCGATCGACAGGGCCGCTGTCGTGGCCGCTTGGGCCGGCAAAGGCATGGCGCGGGTTGGATGCGCGCTGTGGCTGAGGGTGCGCAATGCGACATCGACATTGCTGATCAGGTCGTCCAGGGAGGTCATCTGATGAGGATAGCGCAGGCCCGCCAGCCTGGCATCGTTGTTGTAAGACAACAGGTCTTGGCCTTTTTGGCCGCTAACCTTTGCATGGGCGGCGCCCCTCTGGTGCAATAGCCGTAACTTCCGATGAGGAGGTTGGCCTGACCGGCCCCCACCGCTCCTGGTGTGAGGGTTTCTACGGGATCGGGACCTCTTGTTCAACCTAGGAGATAGCTGCATGAAAAAGTCACTACTCGCTGTCGCCGTTCTCGGCGCTTTCGCTGGCGCGGCCTCGGCCCAATCGTCGGTCACCCTGTTCGGTGTCGTTGACCTCAGCGCCAACCAGATCAAGAACGGCGCGACGACCGCCAAGTACTTGGCCAGCAACCAGCTCAACAGCAACCGTCTCGGCTTCCGCGGAACGGAAGATCTGGGCGGCGGCTTGACCGCTGGCTTCTGGCTTGAGGCTGGCATGAACAACGCCACTGGCAA
>JANMXG010000513.1:0-3613 GCA_031394235.1 Betaproteobacteria bacterium | reverse complement strand
ATGCGCGGCGACCTGGTCTCGCGGCCGGTGGGCGATGTGCTGGGCGAGGCCAGGGCGCTGTTTGTCTCCGGCGTCAAGGAGTTGCTGATCGTCAGCCAGGACACCAGCGCCTACGGTGTGGACGTCAAGTACCGCACCGGGTTTTTCGACGGCCGGCCGGTCAAGACCCGCATGACCGAGCTCTGCGAGGCACTGGCCGAGCTGGCCAAGCCGTTTGGTGCCTGGGTGCGCTTGCACTACGTCTACCCCTACCCGCATGTGGACGAACTGCTGCCGATGATGGCCGCAGGTCGGGTGCTGCCCTACCTGGACGTGCCGTTTCAGCATTCGCACCCCGAGGTGCTGCGCCGCATGAAGCGGCCCGCCAGCGGCGAGCGCAACCTCGACCGGCTGCTGAAATGGCGCCAGGACTGCCCCGAGCTGGTGATCCGCTCGACCTTCATTGCCGGTTTCCCGGGCGAGACCGAGGCCCAGTTCCAGCACCTGCTGGACTTTGTGCGCGAGGCCCAGATCGACCGCGCCGGTTGTTTTGCCTACTCACCGGTGCAGGGCGCACTGGCCAATGAGCTCGACGGTGCGCTGCCCACCGAGCTGCGCGAGGAGCGTCGGGCCCGCTTCATGGCCGTGGCCGAGGAGGTCTCAATCGCTAGGCTGGCGCGGCGTGTCGGCGCCACGATGCAGGTGCTGATCGACCGCGCCCCTGCGCTGGGCCGCAAGGGCGGCGTTGGCCGCAGCTATGCCGACGCGCCCGAGATCGACGGCACGGTGCGGCTGCTGCCGCCGGAGAAAGCCAGCAAGACCTTGAAGGTGGGCGAGTTCACCCGCGCCCGCATCGTGGCCACCGAAGGCCACGACCTGGTCGGCCAGCCGATCTGAATGACGACACACCCAACCTCGCCATGACCGACCTGATCACCGGCCTGATCCACCACCCCTACCAGCCAGCGGCCGGCTGGGACGCCGTGCCGCCGGGCGTGTTCAAGGCCTCGACGGTGATCTTCCCCAGCGTGGCAGCGCTGCGGGCGCGCAGCTACACCGCCAAGACCGGCTACACCTACGGCCTGCGCGGCACGCCCACCACCTACTTGCTGGAAGAACGCCTGGCCACGCTGGAGGGCGGCAAGTTTTGCATCTTGTCGCCCAGCGGGCTGGCGGCGATCATGAACGTCAACCTGGGCCTGCTCAAGCAGGGTGACGAGTTGCTGCTGCCCAACAACGTCTACTTCCCGTCCAGTGACCTGGCGGCCAGCGTGCTGGCGGGTTGGGGCATCACGCACCAGTTCTACGACCCGATGAACCCGGCCGACCTGGCGGCGCGCATCAACGTGCGCACCCGGCTGGTTTGGGTGGAGGCGCCGGGCTCGGTGACGATGGAGTTTCCGGACCTGCCGGCTCTGGTGGCCGCTGCGCGCGCCAAAGGTGTACTGGTGGCGCTGGACAATACCTGGGGCGCCGGGCTGGCGTTTCGAGCCTTCGATTTTGGGGTCGATATCGTGATGCAGGCGCTGACCAAGTACCCCTCGGGCGGTGCCGATGTGCTGATGGGATCGGTCGTCACCCGCGACGAGGCGCTGCACCTGAAGATGCTCAAGGTGCATGGCCAGCTCGGTCTGGGCGTGGCCGCCAACGATGCCGAGTTCATCCTGCGCAACCTGCCGACAATGGCGCTGCGCTACCACGCCCACGACGCTGCTGCTCGCGCGCTGGCTGCCTGGCTCGGCCAGCAGGCCGCGGTCACGCAGGTGCTGCACCCAGCGCTGCCCGGTGCGCCCGGCCATGCGCATTGGGCGGCCAGTTGCACCGCCGCAGCGGGGCTGTTTTCGGTGATGCTGGATGAGCGGCTCAGCGCTGCCGAGGTCGATGGTTTTGTTGACGCGTTGCGGCTGTTCAAGATCGGTTACTCCTGGGGCGGCCCGGTCAGCCTGGTCGTGCCCTACGACCTGGCGGCGATGCGTGACGACCGCGCGGCACTGCCCGGCCACCTGGTGCGTTTCTCGATCGGGTTGGAGGCGGTGGTCGATCTGCAGGCGGATCTGGCGCAAGCGCTGCTAAAACTGGGTTGAGCGTCGGTGTCACTCGCGCAGGTTGTGACACCGGCCGGCCATAGCTGCGCACAAGTTCGCAGCTATGGGTTGCCCCTGATCCTGCCGTGCGCACAGCCTGCGTGGCTGCGGTATACCTGCGGGTTGTGACCTGTACCGGTGTCGGCGCCATCCTGACGTCCACCCTCGGGTAACAGGCCCAACCGACTGCCAGTGACCATGTGGGATCCTTCGACCATCGCCGTTGAAAAGAGCGAGCTGACGCTGTTCCAGAGCCTGGACGGGCCGGATGCACAGCGTTGCTGTCTGGTGGTCTACAGCGGCCCGGACCTGGGGCGGCAGATCATGCTGGACGAGGGGCTGTCCACGCTGGGCCGCTCGGCTGTCACGCAACTGCAGATCGGCGGCCCGGGTATCAGCCGGCTGCATGCCGAGATTTGTGTTACGGGATCTTCGGCCACGCTGCGTGACTTGGGCTCGGCCAACGGCAGTTTTGTGGGCGATATCCGGTTGACTGACCAGCCGCATTTGCTCCAGGACGGCGACCTGGTGCGCCTGGGCAGCGTGGCGCTGAAGTTCTATGCCCACCAGAGCCTGGACGCCGCACTGCACGACCGGGTATTGCGGCTGGCCACGGTGGACGCCGGCACCGGCCTGTTCAACCGGCGCTACCTGATGGACGCGCTCAAGCGCGGCTGCCGCACCGCTGTCCAGACCGGCCGCCCGCTGTGCCTGGTGATGCTGGACCTGGACCATTTCAAGCAGGTCAACGACAGCCACGGCCATGCCGTCGGTGACCTGGTGCTGCGCGAATGTGCTGCCATCGCCAGCCTAGTGGTGGGCCGGGCGGGCGTGCTGGGCCGTATCGGGGGTGAGGAATTTCTCGTGCTGCTGCCCGACACTGGCTTGCCTGCGGCGCTGGCCCTGGCCGAGAGCCTGCGCGCGGCGGTGGCAGAGCACAAATTTGTGCTGCCCGCCGGTGCCGGGACCGAACTGCCCGGCGGCAGCCGGTTGCAGCACCGCCAGACAGCCTCGCTGGGTGTGGCCGCCTGGCAGGACGAGATGACCGACGCCAGCCAGTTGATGGCCGAGGCCGACAGGGGCCTGTACCTGTCCAAACGGGGCGGCCGCAACCGCGTCAGCGGCTGAGGTCGGCCGGGTCGGGTCGGATCAGTCCCGCAACGGCCCGGCCAGCAGCGGTATCGCGCCGTCCGAGTTGGCGCCGAGCAGCCCGACCTGGCTGTAGATGCCCAGCTTTTGCCGGGTGTCCTGGATGTCGAGGTTGCGCATCGTCAGTTGGCCGATGCGGTCGGCCGGGGTGAACGCGCCTTCTCCGCTCTCCATCGTCAGCCGCTCGGGGTGGTAGGTCAGGTTGGGGCTGGCGGTGTCCATGATCGAGTAGTCATTGCCACGGCGCAGCTGCAGCGTTACCTCGCCGGTGATGGCGCGCGCCACCCAGCGCTGGGCGGTCTCGCGCAGCATCAGGCACTGCGGGTCGAACCAGCGGCCTTGGTAGAGCAATTTTCCCAGCCGGCGGCCGTTGGCGCGGTACTGCTCGATCGTGTCCTCGT
>JANMXG010000512.1:0-3713 GCA_031394235.1 Betaproteobacteria bacterium | reverse complement strand
CATGACCAGCAGACCTGCCAGCAGGCGGGCCAGGATCGTCAGGGTCGGGCGGATGGGCATGTGGACTCCATGGGAGCGGTAATGGGTGGGAGAGGGTGTCAGAGGGCGCAGTGTCGGGTCGCGCTGCGGCCGCCACCATCGGCAGATTCCCGGTTCAGTGCGACCGGGTGCCCAGCCAGGTACCGGTCAGCACGCCCGCCAGGCCCACACCGTGCCAGACCGTCAACGGCTCACCCAGCACCCCCACCGCGAACAGCACGCCGAAGATCGGCACCCAGTAGGCGTAGAGCGCGGTGCGGGCCACGCCCAGCGTGACCAGCGCCCGGTTCCAGACCAGCGCACCCCAGGCGCTGGCCAGCAGGCCGGAGAACAGCAGCATCAGGCCCAAGCCGACGGTCAGGCGCGACGGGTCGGGTGCCACCGTGGCGGGGTCCAGCAGCACATGCAGCAGCAGCATCAGCGTACCCAGCGTGAACACCACGGCGCTGACCACAGCGGAGTCGAACTGCCGCGCGAGGCGTTGCACCAGCGCGCCGCCGGTGACCCAGGTCACCACCGACCCGAACACCATCAGGTCGCCCAGGCTGCCGTGGCCCAAGCCTGCGCCGGGCCGGTGCAGCACCACTGCCGCCACGCCGCCAAAGCCGATCACGACACCAGCCAGCCGGGCCGGGGTCAGCCGGTCGCCCAGCCATATCGCCGCCACCAGCGCCGAGACCAGTGGATTCAGCGAGATGATCAGCGCAGCGTTGGCGGCCGCGGTGCGCTGCACGCCCAGCGTGAACACCATTTGGTTGAGGTAGACCATCAGCAGCGCACAGGCCAAAAACGCCAGCGCCTGGCGTGCGCTGGGCCGGGGCAGCGCCAGACCGCGCCAACGCAGCACCACCAGCAAGGCCAACGATGCCACCACCATGCGCACCGCCGACACGACCAGCGGGTCGAAGCGCTCGACCAGCAACTTGACCACCGACAGGTTGCCGCCCCAGACCGCCATCGTGAGCAGCAGCATCACGCGCAAGCCGTTGTCCGGTGGGCTGGGCCGGGGGCCCACTGCCGCCGGTGGTACCGCGTCTCCGCTCATGCGGCGCTGCGCCAGGCGTCAGCGAAACGCCCGGCCTGCAGCGCGACCTCGGCCACGCCCATGCCCGGCTTGTACAACGCCGACCCGATGCCAAAGCCCGCCGCACCGGCAGCGCGGTAAGCCGCCATGTTGTCGGACGTGATGCCGCCCACCGGCAACAACCGCGTGCCAGCCGGCAGCACGGCCCGCATCGCCTTGAGACCGGCCGGTGGCAGCCACTCCGCCGGAAACAGCTTGAGCCCGTGGGCGCCGGCCGCCAGCGCCGCAAAGGCCTCGGTCGGCGTGGCCACGCCGGGCAGGCAGACCAGGCCGAGCCGTAGACCCTCGGCCAGCACGTCAAGCTGGGTGTGGGGCGAGACGATCAGGCCGGCGCCGGTCGCAGCCACGGCCCGCACCTGGTCGGCCCGCAGCACGGTGCCGGCACCGACCAGCGCCTGCGGAAAGGCCTGCACCAGCGCGCGGATGCTGTCCAGCGGCCGGGGTGAATTTAGCGGCACCTCGATCAGCGACCAACCGGCATCGACCAGCGCCTGCCCGACCGGCACGGCCTCGTCGGGCGTGATGCCGCGCAGGATCGCCACCAGGGGCAGGGTGTGCAGGGCGCGGGCCAGCCGGGCAGCAGAATCGCCGGCGGCTGCGGATGGCAAGGGGGCAGCGGCGGGGATAGAAGTCATGCGCCGAGTGTGCCTGCGCCTGTGCCCGTCAAAGGGCCCGCCAGCGCAGCCAGACCGCGCCAGGTCGCGTCAGCGCCCACGGTTTGCACTGGCACACCCAGCAATCCCAGCGCACGCTGGTAGCGCAGGCTCAACGCCGCGCTGGCGATGACCACCACCCCGCTGGCCCGTACCTGGACGGGCAGCGCTTGCGCCCGCAGTTCCTCGCCGATCACCAGGCCCGACAGCAGGCTGGCGCCGCTGACAGCGTCCAGGCGGTCGAACAACGACAGGCTGCGCACACAAAACAGGTGGTGCAGCACGCCGCCAGGCGTCTGGGCCTGCAGCACACCGCGGTCAAAGGCTTCGGCGTCCCAGGCGTCGGCCACGGCGGCCACGGCCCCGGACGGATCGGTCGCCGGCAAGGTGCGGGCCAGGATCGAATGCTGGCGGAACAGCGCAAAACACTCGCCGGTCATGTGGGTGGCAAAGCTGGTGATGCGACCGCCCTGCACCGTCACCCATTTGCTGTGGGTGCCGGGCAGCACCAGGGTGGCGTCGCTCAGGCCCAGCAGGGCCAGCGCACCAAACACCTGGGTCTCCTCGCCGCGCATCACGTCGGGCAGGCCGCCTGCGTCGGTGGACAGGCCGGGCACGATCGCCAGGCGGCCGGGCTGCAACCACAACAGCTGTGCGGCCAGATCCAGCGGCCCGGCCGGGCAAGCGCAATACGGCGCCTCGGCCCAGCCCTGGCGGCTGCCGACCATGCCGGCCATGAGGCAAGGCAAGCCGGGATGGGCGGCCAGCCAGTCGCCAAATTCAGCCTCGAAGACGGCACCCCAGCCACCCGGCGGCACGCTGAGCAAACCGCGCGGTGAGGTGCGTTCAGCCAGCACCGTGCCACCGTCGGCCAGCAGCGCACCGCGCAGGGCGGTGGTGCCCCAGTCCACCGCTAGCAGCACCGGCGCGGCCGCCGAGGCCACTTGCGGTGCGCAATCGGGCCGCCACTCAGCCGCCATGGAGCGTCCGGTTCAATGGTTGTCTTTGGGCACTGCAGCCCCGCGCTGGCCGACCAAGAAGTCCAGATCACAGCCCTGGTCGGCCTGCAGTACATGGTCGATATAAAGCTTCCAGTAGCCGCTGCTCATCGCCGGTGGCGGCGCCTGCCAGGCGGCCAGGCGGCGCGCCAGTTCAGCGTCGTCGATGTGCAGGTGCAGGTTTCGACCAGCCACATCCAGCGTGATCAGGTCACCGTCTTGCACGATGGCCAGCGGGCCGCCGGCGGCGGCTTCGGGCGCGGTGTGCAGCACCACCGTGCCGTAGGCGGTGCCGCTCATGCGGGCGTCGCTGATGCGCACCATGTCGGTGATGCCTTTGCGCAGCACCTTGGGCGGCAGCGGCATGTTGCCGACCTCGGCCATGCCGGGGTAGCCCTTGGGGCCGCAGTTCTGCAGCACCATGATGCAGGTCTCGTCGATGTCGAGCGCTTCGTCGTCGATGCGGGCGTGGAAGTCGTCGCTGTCCTTGAACACGACGGCGCGGCCCGTGTGCTGCATCAGCGCGGGCGTGGCGGCGCTGGGCTTGATCACGGCGCCGCGCGGCGCCAGGTTGCCGCGCAGGATCGCGATGCCGGCCCTGTCCTTGAACGGTGCGGCCAGGGTCTTGATGACGTCCGGGTTGTAGTTCTGTGCGTCGGCAAAGTTCTCGGCCACGGTCTGGCCGCTGGCGGTGACGAGACCCAGGTGCAGGTGCGGGGCAATCTCCTTCATCACCGCCGGCAGGCCGCCGGCGTAGCAGAAATCTTCCATCAGGTACTGGCCGCTGGGCTGCAGGTTGACCAGGCAGGGCAGCTCGCTGGCGAGGCGGTCGAAGTCATCGATAGCCAGCGGCACGCCCAGCCGGCCGGCGATCGCGATCAGGTGGATCACCGCATTGGTGCTGCCGCCGATCGCCGCCAGCGTCTTGATCGCGTTCTC
>JANMXG010000511.1:0-2046 GCA_031394235.1 Betaproteobacteria bacterium | reverse complement strand
TTCCAATTTCCAAAGGAAACACCATGTCCGTAGACAAAGCCCACCGGGCCGAGACCGTCGCCAGCAATGCACGTGGCACCGGCGACACCGGCTCCCCTGAAGTTCAAGTGGCGTTGCTGACGGCGCGCATCAATGACCTGACGCCCCACTTCAAGACCCACTTGAAGGACCACCACGGCCGCCGTGGCCTGCTGCGTATGGTCAGCCGCCGCCGCAAGCTGCTCGACTACCTGAAGGGCAAGGCGCCCGAGCGTTATACGGCGATCATCGCCAAGCTCGGCCTGCGCAAGTAATCACGCTGTGAACACGAGAGCCTGTCTGGTTACCTCCAGCGCAGGCTCTTTGTTTTTTGGACGTTTTCTTGTCTGGAGCCGTCCGGCCCGCATTGGCAGTGCTGTGTCATTCCAACGGTGTCCTGAAAGCTTGGGCCTCACTGGAATGGCATCCCGCCCGCGACGCCATACCGCTCCTTGTCCGCCCTGTCGTTTCTGATGCGTCGCCCCGAGTGCGCCGCGTCTGACATCCATCCCATCGGAGACAACTCATGAGCTTGTTCAACAAAGTCACCAAGACCTTCACCTGGGGTCAGCACCAGGTCACGATGGAAACCGGCGAGATCGCCCGCCAGTCGTCTGGCGCCGTGGTCGTCGACATCGAAGGCACCGTGGTGCTGGCCACCGTGGTGGCCCGCACCGAAGCCAAGGCCGGGCAAGACTTCTTCCCGCTGACCGTCGACTACCTTGAAAAGACCTACGCTGCCGGCCGCATTCCGGGCAGCTTTTTCAAGCGCGAAGGCCGTCCGAGCGAGCTCGAGACCCTGACCAGCCGCCTGATCGACCGCCCGATCCGCCCGCTGTTCCCTGAGGGCTTCTTCAACGAAGTCCAGGTGGTGGTGCATGTGCTGAGCTTGAACCCCGAGGTGCAGGCCGACATCGCCGCGCTGATCGCGTCGAGCGCTGCGCTGTCGATTTCTGGCATCCCGTTCAACGGCCCGATCGGCGCTGCCCGCGTCGGCTACGTCAACGGCGAATACGTGCTCAATCCTGGCAAGGCCATTCTCGCCAACAGCAAGATGGACCTGATCGTCGCCGGCACCGAGGCTGCCGTGCTGATGGTGGAAAGTGAAGCCGACCAGTTGTCCGAAGAAGTGATGCTGGGCGGTGTGGTGTTTGGCCACCAGATGGGCAATATCGCGATCAACGCGATCCATGAACTGGTGCGGGATGCCGGCAAAGCCGTCTGGGACTGGCAAGCGCCGGCCAAGGACGAGCCCTTCATCGCCAAGGTCGGTGCGCTGGCCGAAGAGCCGCTGCGCGCGGCGTACCAGATCCGCAGCAAGCAGGCCCGCACCCAGGCCTGCCGCACCGTCACCAGCAATGTGATGGCGGCCCTGAAGGCCGAAGGCCTGGTGTTCGACAAGGTGGCCGTTGAAGGCCTGCTGTTCGACATCGAAGCCAAGATCGTGCGCAGCCAGATCCTGGGCGGCGAGCCGCGCATCGACGGCCGCGACACCCGCACCGTGCGGCCGATCGAGATCCGCACCGGCGTGCTGCCCCGCACCCACGGCTCGGCCTTGTTCACCCGGGGTGAAACCCAGGCGCTGGTCATCGCCACGCTCGGCACCGACCGTGACGCGCAGCGCATCGATGCGCTGTCCGGCGACTACGAAGACCGGTTCATGATGCACTACAACATGCCCCCGTTTGCCACCGGCGAAACCGGGCGGGTGGGCAGCCCGAAGCGGCGCGAGATCGGCCACGGCCGGCTGGCCAAGCGGGCGCTGATCGCCGCGCTGCCGAGCAAGGAAGACTTTCCGTACACCATCCGCGTGGTCAGCGAGATCACCGAGTCCAACGGCTCGTCGTCGATGGCCTCGGTCTGCGGCGGCTGCCTGGCGCTGATGGATGCCGGCGTGCCGATGAAGGCGCATGTGGCCGGCATCGCGATGGGCTTGATCAAGGACGGCAATCGATTCGCCGTTCTCACGGACATCCTGGGCGACGAGGACCACCTCGGCGACATGGACTTCAAGGTGGCCGGCACCAC
>JANMXG010000510.1:0-4541 GCA_031394235.1 Betaproteobacteria bacterium | reverse complement strand
CACCAGCGTGCACGCCCCCAGCGGGCACCGGCAACAGCGGCACGATCAGCAGCGCCACGATGTTGATGATCTTGATCAGCGGGTTCACAGCCGGGCCGGCAGTGTCCTTGTACGGGTCGCCCACGGTGTCGCCGGTGACGGCGGCCTTGTGGGTGTCGCTGCCCTTGCCGCCGAAGTGGCCATCTTCGATGTACTTCTTGGCGTTGTCCCAGGCGCCGCCGCCGGTGCACATGCTGATCGCCACGAACAGGCCGGTCACGATCGTGCCCATCAGCAGGCCACCCAGCGCTGCCGCACCCAGGGTCAAACCGACCACCACAGGCACCACCACCGGCAGCAGCGACGGCACGATCATCTCCTTGATGGCCGCGCTGGTCAGCATGTCCACCGCTGCGCTGTAGTCAGGCTTGCGCTGGCCGGCCATGATCTGGCCGTCGGCAAATTGCCGGCGCACCTCAACCACCACCGACCCGGCAGCACGGCCCACGGCCTCCATCGCCATCGCGCCGAACAGGTAGGGGATCAGCCCGCCGATGAACAGGCCGATGATGACCTTGGGATCGCTCAGGTCGAACGAGATCGAGAAGCCCCGGCCTTCCAGCGAGTGGGTGTAGTCGGCAAACAGCACCAGCGCTGCCAGGCCCGCCGAGCCGATGGCGTAGCCCTTGGTCACGGCCTTGGTGGTGTTGCCTACCGCGTCCAGCGGGTCGGTCACGTCGCGCACCGATTTGGGCAACTCGGCCATCTCGGCAATGCCGCCGGCGTTGTCGGTGATCGGGCCGTAGGCGTCGAGGGCCACCACGATGCCGGCCATGCTGAGCATGGCGGTGGCGGCGGTGGCGATGCCGTACAGGCCCGCCAGGCTGTAGGCCGCCAGGATGGCGGCGCAAATGCACAGCACCGGCCACATCGTCGAGCGCATCGACACGCCCAAGCCGGCAATGATGTTGGTGCCGTGGCCGGTGGTGGAGGCTTGCGCGATGTGCTTGACCGGCGGGTACTGGGTGCCGGTGTAGTACTCGGTGACCCAGACCAGCGCGGCCGTCAGCACCAGGCCCACGGCGCAGGCGCCCCACAGGCGAATCTGGGTGCCGGCACCCAGCGCGTCATCGGGCATCACCGCCTTGGTGACGAAGTAAAACGCGATCAGCGACAACACACCCGCTACGCCCAATCCTTTGTACAGCGCTGGCATCACGTTTTTCATGCCCGGGCTGGCCCTGACGAAGCTGCAGCCGATGATCGACGCGATGATCGACACCCCGCCCAGCAGCAGCGGGTAGATCACCGCGGCCATCGGCGCTGCGGCCACCATCAGTGCGCCCAGCGCCATCGTCGCAATCAGCGTGACAGCGTAGGTCTCGAACAGGTCGGCGGCCATGCCGGCGCAGTCGCCGACGTTGTCGCCGACGTTGTCGGCAATGACGGCCGGGTTGCGCGGGTCGTCCTCGGGGATGCCGGCTTCAACCTTGCCCACCAGGTCAGCGCCCACGTCGGCGCCCTTGGTGAAGATGCCGCCACCCAGCCGCGCAAAGATCGAGATCAGCGACGAGCCGAAGGCAAAGCCCAACAGCGGCTTGAGCACCGTGGTCAGGCTCTTGTCGGGCGTCAGGTTGCCATTGCCGGTGAGGAACAGGAAGAAGATGCCCACACCCAGCAGCCCCAAGCCGACCACCAGCATGCCGGTGATGGCGCCGCCCTTGAAGGCGACATCGAGTGCCGGGCCGATGCCGCGGGTGGCGGCTTGCGCGGTGCGCACATTGGCCTTGACGGAGACATTCATGCCGATGAAGCCGCAAGCGCCCGAGAGCACCGCGCCCAGTACAAAACCGACCGCCGTGGTGCCGTCCAGAAACACCCCGATCAGTACTGCCAGCACCACGCCGACGATCGCAATGGTGCGGTACTGCCGGGCCAAGTAGGCCGCCGCACCCTGTTGAATGGCGCCGGCGATCTCCTGCATGCGGGCATTGCCCGCGTCCTGCTTCAGGATCCAGCTGCGCTGGACAAACCCGTAGAGCACGGCTGCGAGGCCGCATGCAAGCGCTACGTAGAGCGCCATGTTTGTCGAAATCAAGGTATCTCCTTCCTCGGTACAAGCCCTGGGGTAAATACGCCGCCGTCGGTGTTCTGGTACCCGCAAGCCTCATCGGCAGCCGGGTCAGGCGGTCGCCCGGAAACTGTAAGTGAAGCCCGCCCGGCCCGGCACGGTGTTTTCCTGCGGTAACGCAATTGAGATTGCCGTGTCAGGACAGGGCAAGCGGCCTCCGTAGAATGCGGGTTTCCCCTTTGCCAGCGAGTCCCCCATGAGCCTGCACAACGTGACGCCCGGCGCCAATGCGCCCCAGGAGTTCAACGTGATCATCGAGATCCCGATGAACGCGGACCCGATCAAGTACGAGGTGGACCACGAGACCGGCGCCATGTTTGTCGACCGCTTCATGAGCACCGCGATGCACTACCCGTGCAACTACGGCTACATCCCCAACACGCTGTCCGATGATGGCGACCCGGTGGATGTGCTGGTGATCACCCCGGTGCCGCTGATTCCGGGCGTGGTGGTGACTTGCCGCGCGATCGGCATGATGAAGATGGAAGACGAGGCCGGCGGCGACAACAAGTTGCTGGCGGTGCCCATCGACAAGGTGCTGTCGATCTACAGCCAATGGAAAAAGCCCGAGGACCTGAACCCGCTGCGCATCAAGACCATCCAGCATTTCTTCGAGCACTACAAGGACCTGGAAGAAGGCAAGTGGGTCAAGGTGACGGGCTGGACCGGCGTTGAGGGTGCCCACGAGGAGATCGTCAACGGCATGGCTGCCTTCGAGGCAGGCCGGCACAAGGCATGATTCCCCGGGCCAGCAGGCGTGGGCAGTCCAAATCCCGCCCGGCTGCCTGCGCCGCCCCTGGGAAGGGGCCGGTGCCTACAGCGCCTTGCGTACCCGCTTGAAGTCCGGGTCCTCCGGGAACGGATGCACGGTGTAGCCCAGGCCGATCATCAGCCGCAGCATGTTGGGGTTGTTGGCCAGCACCAGGCCCTCGATCTCGGCAAGGCCTTTGACGCGGGCAAATTCCATGATTGACAGCATCAGGCGTGAGCCCAGCCCCTGGCCCTTGTGCTGGTCCGACACCGCCAGCGAGAACTCGCAACTGCTCTGGTCCGGGTTGGTGATGCAGCGCGATACGCCAATGATCTGCTCGGTCTCGGTGACCCCGCCGTCGGCTGCCGCCGTGCGGTTGCGGTGCACTGCCACCAGCGCCATCTCGCGGTCACAGTCGATCAGGGTGTAGCGCGCCAGCATGCGTGCCGGCAGCTCGGGCATCGTGCTGGCAAAGCGGAAGTAGCGGCTCTCAAGCGACAGCCCGCGCACAATGGCCTGCAACATCTCGGCGTCGTCGGGCCGGATGGGCCGGATGGACCGGAGGGTGTACAGGTCGCCGCCCTTCGTCGGCCACTCACGCTCGCAGGCGCTGGGGTAGGGCAGGATCGCCAAGTGGTGGTAGTCGCCCGAGCCACGGTTGGCAAGCGGTGCATGCTCGATCACCACCCCGGCGTCCACCGCTACCGCGCCGGTCTCGTCCACGATGATCGGGTTGATGTCAATTTCGCGCAGCTCGGCAGCTCGCAGACCGTCTCGGACACCCGCAACTAGTTCTGCTCCACCGCGTCCATGTCGGCGGGCGGCGCGCCGCGCCATTCGCCCAGGGTTTCGGCGATGCGGGCGCGCTCGATCAGCCGGCGCGCCACGAACTGGCTGAGCGGGGGCAACTCCATCGCCCGGTCGGCGATCAGTTCGATCATGGTGCCGCCAGCACCAAAGGTGATGACCGGGCCGAACGGGTCGTCGGTGGTCAGGCCGATGAAGATTTCGCGGCCGTGGCGCTGACTGGCCATCGGCTGGATCGTCACGCCATTGATGCGCGCTGCGGGTTGCGCACGTTTGACCGCCGCCGGAATGTCGCTTTAGACATCGCGCACCTTGCGAGGGCTGGGTGCGACTTGCCTTGTGTCAGGGCGCCGCCTTGAACGGGCTGTGTTCGCGCAGTTCGTCCACATACGACGAGATGCCCTGGCCCTCACGCTGCAGAAAGTCGGCCACCGCGGCCGAGAACTGGGGATGCGCCAGCCAGTGCGCCGACCGGGTGCCCACCGGCAACAGGCCACGTGCCATCTTGTGCTCGCCCTGGGCGCCGCCTTCGAAGCGCTGGTAGCCGTTGGCGATGCACCACTGCAGCGGCTGGTAGTAGCAGGCCTCGAAGTGCAGGCAGGGCACAAACTCGGTGCAGCCCCAGTAGCGGCCATAAGCCTCGCGCCGACCCGGGTCCAGTGCCACCAGCGACACACCGATCGGCGTGCCCTCGCGGTGCGCCACGAACATCAGCCAGTTTTCCGGCATGTCGCGTGCCATCGCCTCGAAGAAGGCTGCGGTCAGGTAGGGCGTGGAGTGGTGGGCGCGGTAGGTCAGCGTGTAGCACCGGTGAAAAAATTGCCACAGGCCGGGCGTGATGTCGCAGCCCACGTGTGCCGTGAACACCACCCC
>JANMXG010000509.1:0-5806 GCA_031394235.1 Betaproteobacteria bacterium | reverse complement strand
GTCGGACACCAGATAGATGCCGAACTCGCCTTTTGGCGCCTCGACGGCGGCGTAGGTCTCGCCCTCCGGCACGTGCATGCCTTCGGTAAAGAGCTTGAAGTGGTGGATCAACTCCTCCATGTTGCTCTTCATGCCCACCCGCGGCGGCGGTGCCACCTTGTGGTTGTCGGTGATCACCGGACCGGGGTTGTTGCGCAGCCAAGCCGAGCATTGCAAGATGATGCGGTTGGCTTGCCGCATCTCCTCGATACGCACCAAGTACCGGTCGTATGTGTCCCCATTCACGCCAAGCGGAATGTCGAAATCCATCCGGTCGTAGACGTCGTAGGGCTGGGTCTTGCGCAGATCCCAGGCGATGCCTGAACCCCGCAGCATCGGGCCGGTGAAGCCCAGGTTCAGCGCACGTTCGGGCGTGACAACGCCAATGCCCACAGTGCGCTGCTTCCAGATCCGGTTGTCGGTCAGCAGGGTTTCGTATTCATCGACCCGCCCCGGAAAGCGCGCGCAAAAATCATCGATGAAGTCCAGCAGCAAGCCCTGGCGATTCTGGTTCAGGTCACTGATTGCGCGTGCATTGCGGATCTTCGACACCTTGTACTGCGCCATGGTGTCAGGCAGGTCGCGGTAGACACCTCCTGGACGGAAATAAGCCGCGTGCATGCGCGCACCCGAGACCGCTTCGTACATGTCGAAGATGTCTTCACGCTCGCGGAAGCAGTAGAACAGGATGTTCATCGCGCCGCAGTCGATGCCGTGCGCACCCAACCACAGCAGGTGGTTGAGCAGCCGCGTCAGCTCGGAGAACATGACCCGGATGTACTGGGCACGCTCGGGCACTTCGATGCCCATCAGGCGCTCGATGGCCAGACAGTAGGCGTGCTCGTTGCACATCATCGAGACATAGTCCAGCCGGTCCATGTAGGGCAGGGACTGGATGTAGGTCTTGCTTTCGGCAAGCTTCTCGGTGGCGCGGTGCAACAGGCCGATATGCGGGTCGGCGCGCTGGATGATCTCGCCGTCCAGCTCCAGCACCAGTCGCAGCACACCGTGGGCGGCCGGGTGCTGGGGTCCGAAGTTCAGCGTGTAGTTCTTGATTTCAGCCATTGAGGACTCTTGATGATGTGCTGCTCAATGCAGGCCACCATAGCTATCTTCGCGAATGATGCGCGGGGTGATCTCGCGTGGCTCGATCGTCACCGGTTGGTAGATCACGCGCTTTTTCTCGGCGTCGTAGCGCATCTCGACATGACCCGTGACCGGGAAATCCTTGCGCAACGGGTGGCCGATGAACCCGTAATCGGTCAGGATGCGGCGCAGGTCGATGTGGCCGTCAAAAATCAGGCCCATCATGTCGAAGGCCTCTCGCTCGAACCAGTTGGCTGAGGACCACAGGTCATTGAGCGACGCCACCACCGGCATATCGTCATTGGGTGCAAACACCTTGAGACGAACGCGCCAGTTCAGGCTGACGCTCAGCAGGTGCGACACGACGCAGTAGCGCGGACCCTCGCAGGCACGGTCTTTCCAGGTGCTGAAGTCGATGCCGCACAGGTCGATCAACTGTTCGAACCTGAGGGATTGATCGTCTCGCAGAGTCTTGGCGACTGCCAGGTAATCGTCCGCCGCCACAGTCAATGAGATCTCGCCGCGTTCGCGCTTGAACATCTTGATCTTGTCGCCCAGCGCCGCGTGCAGCGCCGCTTCCAGCTTGTCGAGTCGTTGGGTCATGTCAGGCTGTGATCTCAGGCGCGTTCAAGCGCGGGCGATGGTGTTTTCGCGGCGGATCTTGGCTTGCAACTGCAGGATGCCGTAGAGCAGCGCCTCTGCCGTGGGCGGGCAGCCTGGCACATAGACATCCACCGGCACGATGCGGTCACAGCCGCGCACAACCGAGTAACTGTAGTGGTAATACCCGCCACCATTGGCGCAGGATCCCATGCTCAGCACCCAGCGCGGCTCGGCCATCTGGTCGTACACCTTGCGCAGGGCCGGGCCCATCTTGTTGCACAGCGTGCCGGCAACGATCATCAGATCGCTTTGCCGCGGGCTGGGTCGAAACAACATGCCGAAGCGGTCGATGTCATAGCGGGCCGCGCCGGCATGCATCATTTCAACTGCGCAACACGCAAGGCCAAACGTCATCGGCCACAGTGAACCGGTCTTGGACCAATTGATCAGCTTGTCTACCGAGGTGGTGACAAAACCTTCTTTCAAGACGCCTTCAATGCCCATGACTATCCTCGTGTTCCGTTACCGCAGCCCGCCGTCATTCCCAGTCCAGCGCGCCCTTTTTCCACTCGTAGACAAACCCCACCACGAGGATGGTGAGAAACATCATCATGGCCCAGAAACCCGCCGCACCGATATCACGCAGTGACACCGCCCAAGGGAAGAGGAAGGCGATCTCAAGGTCGAAAAGTATGAACAGGATGGCTACGAGGTAGTAGCGTACGTCGAACTTCATGCGGGCATCTTCGAAGGCCTCGAAACCGCACTCGTAAGGACTGTTTTTGGCCGCATCGGGCCGCTGGGGGCCTAGCAAAAAGCCCAACAGCTGGGGCGCTACGCCTACAGCTACACCCACCAGAATGAACAAGATGACAGGCAGGTACTGTTGCAGGTCCATGGGGTCAGCGGCAGTGGTGTGAGGTCATCCAGCCTGAGCGAGGCAAGGTGCCAGCGGTCCGTAGACGATTGCCACCCACCGGGCGCCCGGCCGTGCTGAACGCCCACAACCCCAGGCTGAGGGTGCCTGGACTTGCTCAAAAACTTGGTGCCGTCGGCGAGACTCGAACTCGCACAGCTTTCGCCACTACCCCCTCAAGATAGCGTGTCTACCAATTTCACCACGACGGCGTGGGGCCGATTACCGGCCAAAGATTTATTCGATTTGCATGAGGTTTAGCTCACCGAACAGCCTCGAATTCTACCTTGGAAAATTCCCGATTCCTCGGGTTAGTGCGGGGGTTCGCAGCGGACGATTGACCTTGTTGGTGATTCGCTGCAACCCATTCACCGTGTCGGGATAGTGCCCACCGACGCGGCAGGCGCAGCCACCGGCGCCGGCAGCGCAGCAGCAGCCCCAGCCGGGATCGACCCGACGGCACTGGCTGGCGATACAGGCGCGGTGATGGCCCGGTCCAGCACGCTGCCACCGCTGCGGGGTTCGCGCGAAGCCACACTGTTCGACAGGTAGGCCAATGTCAGCGTGCAAACGAAAAACACGCCGGCGCACACTGCCGTAAAACGTGACAGGAAGTTCGCACTGCCGGTGGCACCAAACAGGCTGCCTGAGGCACCGCTACCGAACGAGGCGCCCATATCGGCACCCTTGCCGTGCTGCACCAGCACCAGGCCGATCATCGTGATGGCGGCCAGCAGCTGCACCACCAGCACCAGGTTTGTCCAAATCTGCATATCAATAAACTCCAAAAAAACCAAGGTCAGGCAGCGGGCTGATTCAGCCTGCCGCTCGGCAGATGGCGACAAAGTCGGCTGCCTTCAAGGCAGCGCCGCCGATCAGGCCGCCATCGATATCGGGTTGTGACAACAGCGAAACCGCGTTGTCGGGTTTCATGCTGCCACCGTAGAGGATCTTCATCTCGTCGGCATGCGGTGTGGCGGCTTTGAGCTGGGCGCGCAACAACGCGTGCACGGCTTGCGCCTGTTCCGGTGTGGCCACCTTGCCGGTGCCGATGGCCCACACTGGCTCGTAGGCCACCACCATCTCGCCTGCACAATGCCCTAGCGCATGGATCACGGCAGACAGCTGGCGCTTGACCACCGCCTCGGTCTCGCCGGCTTCACGTTGGGCCAGGGTTTCGCCGACACAGACGATGGGCGTTATGCCTTTGGCCAGTGCAATCTTGGCCTTTTCGGCCACCAGCAGATCATTCTCGGCGTGGTACTGACGGCGCTCGCTGTGACCGACAATCACATAGCGGCAGCCAAACTCGGCCAACATGGCCACCGACACTTCGCCGGTGTAAGCGCCTTGGGCGTGCGCAGAGCAGTCTTGCGCGCCCCAGCGGATGTCGATGCCTGACAATGCCACGGCGGTCTCCGACAGGTAGGGGTACGGCACGCACACCGCGACATCACAGCCAAAAGGCCGGGCGCTGCTGATGCCGGCCAGAAGTTCGGCGTTGGCACTGTGGTTGCCATGCATCTTCCAGTTGCCGGCCACGAGTTTGCGTCGCATGGTGTTTTAAGCGCCTTTCCAGTCGAGCATGATCTTGCCAACGTGCTCGCCAGATTCCATCAGGGCGTGCGCGTGGGCGGCCAGCGCCGCCGGAAAAACGCGGTGGATCACCGGTTTGATCTGGCCCGATTCGATCAGCGGCCACACCGTTGCCCGCAGCTTGGCGGCGATTGCCGCCTTAAAAGCCAGCGGCCGCGGCCGCAAGGTCGATCCGGTGATCAACAGGCGGCGACGCAGCAACTCACCCGCGTTGAAGCCACTGTTGAGACCACCCTGCACCGCGATGATCACGATGCGGCCATCATCGGCCAGGCACTGCACCTCACGTGCCACGTAGTCGCCGGCCACCATGTCGAGCACCACGTCAGCACCGTTGCCACCGGTAGCTGCCTTGACCTCGGCGACAAAATCCTGGGTCTTGTAGTTGATGCCGACATCGGCACCCAGCGCCACGCAGGCTGCGACTTTTTTGTCGCTGCCGGCGGTAACGATGACCACTGCACCCATCGCTTTGGCCAACTGGATCGCGGTGACACCGATACCGCTGGACCCACCCTGCACCAGCAGGGTTTCGCCAGCCTGCAGTCGACCCCGATCAAACACATTCGACCAGACCGTGAAAAAGGTTTCGGGCAGGCTGGCCGCCTCGATGTCGCTCAAACCCGCAGGCACCGGAAGGCACTGGGCGATGGGCGCCGGGCACACCTCGGCATAACCGCCCCCAGCCACCAACGCACAGACCCGGTCGCCGAGCTTGAAGCCCGCAGCAGCCAGTTCAGCGGCATCGCCGCCGGCGATGGTGCCGGCGATCTCCAGCCCGGGCAGGTCGGACGCACCGGGCGGTGGTGCATAGGCACCCTTGCGCTGCAACACGTCTGGCCGGTTGATGCCGGATGCGGTGACACGCACCAGCAACTCACCGGCCGCCGGCACCGGGTCGGGCCGGGTGGTCTCGACCAGCACCTCAGGGCCGCCGAAGGCAGTCATGGCAATGGCTCGCATGGGGCTTGCTCCTTGGTGGGGGCTTCGGCGGTGGGGCGGGCGGGTTGGTCGCGAACGGTCGAACGATCAGCCTTGGCTGGTCGGCGTGTCGCTGGCAGGCGCGGCGGGTGCTGCTGCGGCCGGCGCATCGGCCGCCGGTGCGTCGCTGCGCTCCGGACGGTCGCTGCGCTCGCGGCGCGGCGGACGGTCACCCCGGTCACCGCTGCGCGGCCCACGGTCCGGCCGGTCGCCGTATTCGCGGCGCGGTGCACGCTCGAAGCGCTCCTCTTCCATGCCTTCCGGACGCTCGATCAAGGCCTTCATCGACAACTTGATGCGGCCCTTCTCGTCGGTCTCCATGACCTTGACCTTGACGATCTGGCCCTCTTTCAGGAAGTCGGTGACGTTTTCAACCCGCTGGTGGGCGATCTGGCTGATGTGCAGCAGGCCGTCCTTGCCCGGCAGGATGTTGACCAGTGCGCCGAAGTCCAGGATCTTGGTGATCGCGCCTTCGTAGACCTTGCCGATTTCGGCCTCGGCGGTGATCTCGGTGATGCGGCGCTTGGCGTGCTCGGCCTTGTCGCCGTCGGTGGACGCGATGGTGATCGTGCCGTCTTCGCCGAT
>JANMXG010000508.1:0-2665 GCA_031394235.1 Betaproteobacteria bacterium | reverse complement strand
GGACGCCAACCCGGATGTCACCAGCAAGGGGCCGTTGTTCAAGAAGGCCTGGGCTGATCTGTACCCCGGCATGGTCGAGTACCGGCCGCAGCACAAGGCGATCGCGGTGGACGGCGGCAGCCGCACCGTCAAGTTCGAGGTGCAGGACGACGTGCGGGCCGACGTGCTCAACGTATTGCCCGCAATGCGCGCCGGGCAGTTGGCGGTGCAGACCGGCCTGGCCAACGCCAACGGGCGCTGGTGCCATGTCAACTTCCTGAACTTTGAATCGACGGCCGCGCCCAATGTGCATGTGCTGGGCGACGCGATCCAGGTCGCCGCCGGCATGCCCAAGTCGGCCCACATGGCCAACGGCCACGCCAAGACGGCGGCTGCGGCGATCGTGGCCGAGTTGCAAGGCCTGGAGATCGACCCGCAGCCGATGTTGACCAATGTCTGCATGAGCCATGTCGACGACAACCAGGTCATCCACGTGGCCAGCGTGCATGAGTACGTGCCGGCGCAGAAAACCTTCCGCCCCATCGCCGGATCAGGCGGCGTCTCGGCTGCGCGGTCCGAACTGGAGGCAAAGTACGCCGAGGCCTGGGCCCGCAACATCTGGGCCGACACCTTGATGTAAGCCCCAGCCGCCTTCCTCACCCACCCCCCTTCCCCAACCCACGCAGGAGATCACGATGACAATTTTTCAACAGGGGGCCAGACGGTGGCTGGTGGCGGTCACTCTGGCGGCCGGTGCTGCCGCCGCGCAAGCGCAGGACGGCGTCAAGGTGGTCTACCACCTGATGGAAGGCCTGCCCCAGGCCACGCGCGCCATCGGCAACATCCGCAACCACCTCGCAGCCGAGCCAGGCACACGCATCGTGGTGGTCACGCACGGCGCCGGCATCGACTTTCTGCTCGACGGCGCGGCGGACGCCCAAGGCCGGCCCTACTCGGGCTCGGTGGCAGACCTGGCGGGCAAGGGCGTGCAGTTTGAGGTGTGCAACAACACGCTGACCGTGCGCAACATCGCCAAGGACAAGGTGGCGATGGAGGCCCGCATCGTGCCCTCGGGCGTGGCCGAGGTGGCCAAGTTGCAGGCCAAGGAAGGCTTCGTCTACCTGCGGCCTTGACCCTGCCCGCGCGCTCAGTCGGCGGGCATCGGCAAACGCCGGCGCAGCAGGTCCATCGCCGATTCGGCCAGTAACTTGAGGTGCGCGATCTGGTCCGCCGAGAGCTTGCGCGGCTGTACGTCATACGCGCACAACGTGCCCACGGTCTGGCCATTGACCTCCAGCCGGGCCGCGGCATAAAAGCGCACATGCGGTGCGCCCCGCACCAGCGGGTGCCCGGCAAAGCGCGGATCCAACAGGGTGTCCTCAGCCAAGATCACCGCCTCGCCGCTGTGGAAGAAGGCTTCGCAAAACGAGGTGTTTGCGGGCGATTCGTGCAGCGGGGTGCCCACAGCCGATTTGAACCAGTCGCGCTCCTCGTCGAGCAGGCTGACCATCACCATCGGCACGCCCAAGCTGGACGCCAGCAGGCGGGTGATGTCGTCATAAGCCTGCTCTGCCGAGGACTCCAAGACCAGGCAGCGGCGCAACTCGTCGAGTCTTTGCTGATTTTTACGCATCTTCAAGTCTAGCGAAATCCGCGTGCCTGTGTCGTTGTGATGCCAATAGTGGCAAAGCGCTGGCGTGGTTCGGGCGGCTGTCAAGCCCGGATCGACTGCCGACCCTGCCGGCCAGCTGCGCGGGGTCGCCGGTGGGCGTCGAGATTGGCCGGACGCGCTTGGCCCACGGCCCACGGCCTTGATCCGCCATCTTGCGGCTCGCCAAGCCTGCGGCGACACACCAGGCGCCTACAGGACAAAGGGCCGGCCCGTCACCAGCGTCGTCGCAACCGCCATCTCCTGCTTGGCCATGACGCCGGCGTCCCAGGCCAGCCGCCCGGCCTCGATAGCCAGCCGAAAGGCGCGGGCCATCGTGACCGGGTCTTGCGACAGCGCCACGGCAGAGTTGACCAGCACGGCGTCGTAACCCAGCTCCATCGCCTGCACGGCGTCGCGTGGCGACCCGATGCCCGCATCGACGATCAGCGGCACGCCCGGCAGTCGCGCGCGCAGCGTGCGCAGGGCCGACGGGTTCAGCAAGCCTTGGCCCGAGCCGATGGGCGCGCCCCACGGCATCAGGATGCGGCAACCCGCGTCGAGCAGCCGGTTGCAGGTGACGAGGTCGTCGGTGCAGTAGGGAAAGACCTCGAAACCGTCGCTGGCCAGTTCGCGTGCGGCCACGACCAGCTCCCACGGGTCGGGCTGCAAGGTGTACTCGTCGCCGATGACCTCAAGCTTGATCCAATGGGTGCCGAACATCTCACGCGCCATGCGCGCCAGCGTGACGGCCTCGCGCGCCGTGGTGCAGCCCGCCGTGTTGGGCAGCAGGTGGGCGCCGGACGCTTGGATGTGGCGGTAGAAATCGCCGGCTTCGCCGCCGCCGGCGAGTTGCCGCCGCAGGCTGACCGTGACCACCTGGGTACCGGCCGATTCGATGGCCGCGCGCAACACGGCCGGCGACGGGTAACCGGCGGTGCCGAGAAAGAAGCGACTGTGGAGCTCGACGCCCCCGATGGCAAAGCTCATGGTGTCATCCCCCGGTGATGGGTTGGAAGGTGGTGACCGCATCGCCGG
>JANMXG010000507.1:0-2300 GCA_031394235.1 Betaproteobacteria bacterium | reverse complement strand
ACCGTGCGGGTGAGCACCTGGCGCAGCGGCGGATCGCCCGCCATCGCGTTGGGCAGCTTGCAGGGGCTGGCCGGGTCAGCACAGCCCAGCTCCACCGCTGACGGCGCCCGGCTGCCCTGGTTGAAGCCGGCGTACACCGTCAGCGCCGGGTTCACCGCATGGGTGAGGCCGAGCGCCGGGTTGAGCCGTGCAAAAACGTGGTCACCGTCCAGCGAGCCGGTGCCACCACCGGGCGTGACCGCATCCCGGTTGTGCACCGTGCTGCGGTTGTAGCGGCCCGACAGCGTCACGTGGGTCTGCGGGCTCAGCGCCAGCGTATCGCTCGCAAACAGGCTGCCAGTGCGGGTGATGGCCGACAGGTCGACCCGGGTGTCAAAGGGCGCGCCGTTCAGATCACCGCCGGTCACGCCGTCGCCAAAAGCCGCCACGCCAGTCACGCTGTGATCGGGATTCAGAAAACCCAGCTCGGTGCGCTGTTGAAACCGCACCCGGCTGGTATCCCAGGCTGCACCCAGCACCGCCTGGTGTTGCACGCCGGCCCAGTGGCCCTGCCAGTTGAGCTGGGCGGCGATGCCGGCGTTGTGCTGATCAGTGTTGGACCGGTTGATCAGGCCGTTGCACTGCTCGGCGGGCGAATCAAAGCGCAGCGCGCTGGCAATGCAGCGCCATTTGGGAAACGGGGTGTTGCTGGCGTTTTCGCCCGCGCTCGGGTAGCCGGTGTAGCCGGCTGCCTTCAGCGCTGCCATTTCTTCAGCCGAGGGCTGGTAAACCGGCTGGTCGAGCGAGCCCGCATTGATATCGCCGTTGAGGATCGAGGTCTTGATGCGCCGGTAGTAAACCTGGCTGGTCATCGACAGCGTTTCGCTCAACGACCGGCTGGCCGACAGGTTGAGCAGAGTGGATCGGTTGCGGGTGGTGTCCGGCTGGGTATAGACGCTGTTTCGGTCACGCGCCAACAGGCGCATCTCCTGCAGGCCGTTGCCGTTGAGGGTGTTGTCGGCCAAAGCGGCGGTCAACCAGAGCCGGGTATCGCCGGCCTGCAGGCCGAACTTGCCCAGCAGTTGGCTCACGTCGCTGGGCGACTGGCTGCGCCAGCCCAGCTCATGAAAACGGTTGCCGGTGACAAACCAGTTCAGCCCTTCAACGCCGCCGCCGGTCTCGAACTCCAGCGCCGCACGCTGGTGCTTGCCGGCCAGCAACTGCACCACGCTGCCGGGGTTCTTGAGCCCGTCCTTGGTTTGCACCGCCAGCGCACCGCCCAGGGTGTTGAGGCCAAACAGCGGGTTCGATCCCGGCATCAGCGTGATGCTGGAAATCGCCGACTTGGGGATCAAATCCCAGCTGACCACATCGCCAAACGGCTGGTTCAGCCGCACGCCATCCAGGTACACCGACAAGCCTTGCGCGCTGCCCAGCAGCGGCGACGCGGTGAAGCCGCGGTAGTTGACATCCGGCTGAAATGGGTTGCCTTGCAACTCGTTGAGGTGCACGCTGCCAAGCTGGCGTGCGATGAAGCCGGTCAAGTCAATCGCGTGGCTGCGCTCGATGTCAGTGGCGCGCGCCGTCTGCACATTGGCGGGCAGCCAGTCCTTGGGCAGGTCCTGGCCGGGCACCGGCGTGACCCCGACCACCTCCACCCGCTGCGGCGCTGGCTGGGCCAGCGCAGCGCCGGCAGGGCCCAGCAGCGTGGCCGCAATCCAGACGGCGGTGAGGGGGTAGCCGGCAGTGGCGGTGGCGGTGGCGGTGGGGGCGGGGGTGGGGGTGGCAAGCGCGCGGTGAATCAAAACAGCTCCAGATTCTTGTTTTTCGGGTGGACAGCCGCAAACTATGCCCAAACCGGACTCACGCACCCCCGGGAATTGTTCCCGGCCTGCAACCCCTGTGGCGCAGGGGCGACAGAGGGTCAGCTGCCAACACAGCTCACGCACCCAAGGGGCATGGCGGCCGAGGCCAACGCCGCAGATGCAGCCCGCAACCCGCAACCCGCGCCCCGCAGCCCGCCTCAAGTCTCCAGCTTGACGTTGGCCTCCTTCACCACCTTGGCCCATTTGTCTTGCTCGCTGCGGATGAACTGGGCAAATTTCTCGGGCGTGCCGCCGCCGTCCTCGGCGCCGTAGGTGTCCATTTTCTCCTGCACGTCGGGCATCGCCAGGATGGTGTTGACATCGCGGTTGATTTTTTGAACGATCGCCGCCGGCAACTTGCCCGGCCCGGCCAGGCCGTACCAGGTCGTGGCATCAAAGCCGTCGAATCCCTCCTCGGCCATCGTCGGCACGCTCGGATGGCCTTTGGCACGCTTG
>JANMXG010000506.1:0-1547 GCA_031394235.1 Betaproteobacteria bacterium | reverse complement strand
CCTGCCGGCGCGGGCTTGCAGGTTCGGCGGCCTGAATGTAGCATCGCCGTCAACTTGGTTTAGCAGACACTACATGAAAAACAGACCCTTCGTGCAACGTCGGATTGTGCCCGAGGCTCCGGGTTGTCCCGGGGTCCGGGTCTGAGCGACCGGTCTGGCAACGCAGGCATGTCTGAGCACGAACACACCAAGACCGATGGCTTGGGCGAAATGGCGCCGGTTGTGGGCGCCGAGCCTGCAAGCGGCCACGCGCAAGCCGGTGCCACGGGCAACGCCGGCCTGTCGGTCGGCTGGGCCACACCGGCCCGCCATGAGCGCATGGCCGCGCACAAGATCGAGTGCAACGCCTGCCCGGTGTTGTGCCAGATCAGCGACGGCAAGGTCGGCGCCTGCGACCGCTACGCCAACCAGGGCGGCGTGCTGGTCCGGGTAGACCCGGTGCTGGTGTTGCGGCGGCACCTGGCTGGCGACACAGCGGCGCAGCACGGCGGGCTGGTGCCGTTTTTGGCGCCGGCTGGTTCCGGCGCCGCGCCCGAGTCCGAGCCCGCCGAGGCTGCGGTCTTTGTCACCGCCGTCGGCGCGTCCACCACCTACCCCGACTACAAGCCGGCGCCGTTCATCGTGTCCGCGGTGGTCGATGGGGTGGACATGGTCACCGTGGTGACCGAGGGCATCTTCAGCTACTGCAGCCTGAAGGTAAAGATCGACACCGACCGCTGGTTGGGGCCCGAGCAGGCCAACGTGCGCTGTGACGGCGAGGTGGTGGGCCATGTGTCCACCGCCGAATACGGCTCACAGATGCTCAGCCTGGGCGGTGTGCACCACATCACCGGCGGCAGCAAGAAAGAGGGCCGCAGCACCGTGGCGATGATGCTGGCGCTGGGCAACTTGCAGGCGGTGGACCTGCACATCGACGGCGGCGCCCAGGTGCGGGTGCAGGCCGGCCGGCCGCCGGTGGTCAACGGCGTGCCCGAGGCCCGCATGCGGGTGGGTTGCGGGTCGGCCACCATCGGCATCTTCGCCCAGCAGTTCGCCGGGCAGGCCGACGAGGTGGTGGTGGTGGACGACCACATCACCGGCGTGCTGACCGAGCACCAGGCCGGTCGCTGCCTGGCGATGCGGCCGTCGGGTTTGAAGATTCGCGGTCGCAAAAGCACACCGGGGCGCTATTTTCAGGTCGCCAGCCCGGGCACCGGCTGGGGCGGCACCGATCTGGTCGATCCGCTGGCCATCGTCGAACGCTGGGATGCCAGCCTGGCCTGGCCGGGCCAGCGGCTATTGATGGTCAGCACCACCGGCGAGCACGCCGCCTGGTTTGTGCTGGATGAAGCTTTGCTGCCCCGTCTTGAGGTGATGCCGCCAGCGGTGCGGGCAATAGTCGAGCGCATTGGTGAGAACTGCGAACCCTCGCTGTGCAGCGTGCTGTTCGTGGGCGGTGCCGGCGGCAGCCTGCGCGCCGGCGTCACTGAAAACCCGGTGCAGCTGACCCGTGCCATCAAGCAAGGCCGGGTCAATCTGACCTGCGGCGGCGCGCCGGCCTATGTCTG
>JANMXG010000505.1:0-2290 GCA_031394235.1 Betaproteobacteria bacterium | reverse complement strand
CTGCCCACGGTCGTGGTGGTGGACCACATGGGCCGGCCAGATGTCAGCTTGCCGGTGGCCGGGCCGCAATTTGCGCTGTTCGAGAAGTTCATGCGTGAGCACAGCAATGTGTGGAGCAAGGTCAGCTGCCCCGAGCGGCTGTCGGTTTCCGGCCCCAAGGCGCTGGACGGTGAGCAGAACGCCTACCGGGATGTGATCCCGTTTGCCCGGCGCATCGTCGAGCAGTTTCCTGACCGGGTGTTGTGGGGCACCGACTGGCCGCATCCCAACCTGAAGGACCACATGCCCGACGACGGCTTGCTGGTGGACTTTATCCCCCACATCGCGGCAACACCTGACCTGCAGCACAAGCTGCTGGTCGAAAACCCGATGCGGCTGTACTGGCCTGAAGCGGCGAAAGGCTGAACATGGCACTCGACAAACCTTACCTGGACGTGCCCGGCACGACCATTTTTGATGCCGAGCAATCGCGCAAAGGCTACCACCTGAACCAGTTCTGCATGTCACTGATGAAGGCGGCCAACCGCGA
Source organism: Betaproteobacteria bacterium (assembly GCA_031394235.1). Taxonomy (GTDB): domain Bacteria; phylum Pseudomonadota; class Gammaproteobacteria; order Burkholderiales; family Burkholderiaceae_C; genus Pseudaquabacterium. The sequence goes on along the minus strand of JANMXG010000505.1, from coordinate 1,761 downwards.
GCGCTTCAAGTCCGACGAGCGGGCTTACCTGGATGAATGGCCGATGTCCGAAGAGCAGAAGCAGGGCGTGCTGACCCGCGACCTGAACCGCTGCATCGCTGCCGGAGGCAACATCTACTTCCTGGCCAAGATCGGCGCCACCGACGGTAAGAGCTTCCAGTACATGGCCGCCAGCATGACCGGCATGACGCAGGACGCCTATGCCGCAATGATGCTGGCGGGTGGCCGGTCGGTCGAGGGCAACCGCCGCATTGGCGAGCAGAATTCGGAGCAACCGTAATGGCCCGCATCACCGCCAGCGTCTACACCTCTCACGTGCCAGCGATCGGCGCCGCGCTTGATCTGGGCAAGAGCAGCGAGCCCTACTGGCAGCCGGTCTTCCAAGGCTACGGGTATTCCAAACAGTGGCTGAGGGACAACCCACCCGACGTGATCATTTTGGTCTTCAACGACCACGCCACCGCCTTCAGCCTGGAGATGATCCCGACCTTTGCGATCGGCACGGCGGCGTCCTACCAGCCGGCCGACGAGGGCTGGGGCCCGCGCCCGGTGCCGACCGTGATCGGCCATCCCGAGCTGGCGGCGCACATCGCGCAGTCCGTGATCCAGCAGGATTTCGACCTGACAATCGTCAACAAGATGGACGTGGACCACGGCCTGACCGTGCCGCTGAGCCTGATGTGCGGACAGCCCGAGGCCTGGCCCTGCCCGGTGATTCCGTTTGCAGTCAATGTAGTGCAGTACCCGGTGCCGTCGGGCCGGCGCTGCTTCATGCTGGGCCAGGCCATCCGCCGCGCGGTCGAGTCGTTTGACCAAGACCTGAAGGTGCAGATCTGGGGCACCGGTGGTATGAGCCACCAGTTGCAAGGCCAACGCGCCGGCCTGATCAACCGCGAGTTCGACAACGCCTTTCTCGACCGCTTGATTGCCGACCCGGCAGGCCAGGCTGCGGTGCCACACATCGACTACGTGCGCGAGGCTGGCAGCGAGGGCATCGAGCTGGTGATGTGGTTGATCGCCCGTGGCGCCATGAGCGACATCGAGGGCGGCCCACCGCCCACGCTCAAGCACCGGTTTTACCATGTGCCCGCCAGCAACACGGCCGTCGGCCACTTGATCCTGGAGAACAACTGACATGACCAAGACCCTCAAGGTCGCACTGGCTGGCGCGGGTGCATTTGGTATCAAGCACCTGGACGGCATCAAGAATATCGACGGTGTCGAGGTGGTGTCGCTGGTCAGCCGCGAGCTCGACAAAACCCGTGAAACGGCGGCCCAGTACGGCATCAGCCATGTCACCACCGACCTGGCGGACAGCCTGGCGCTGCCGGGCGTGGATGCGGTGATCCTGTGCACCCCCACCCAGATGCATGCCGAGCAAAGCCTGGCCTGCTTGCGCGCAGGCAAGCATGTGCAGGTCGAGATCCCGCTGGCCGACACCCTGGCCGGCGCACAAGCTGTGGCCGAGCTGGCCCAGCGCAGCGGGCTGGTGGCGATGTGCGGCCACACCCGGCGCTTCAACCCCAGCCACCAGTGGTTGCACCACAAGATCGCGGTCGGCGAGTTCAACCTCCAGCAAATGGATGTGCAGACCTATTTCTTTCGCCGCAGCAACATGAACGCGCTGGGCCAGGCCCGCAGCTGGACCGACCACCTGCTGTGGCACCATGCCGCGCACACGGTGGACTTGTTTGCCCACCAGGCTGGCAGCCCCATCGTCAAGGCCAATGCCGTGCAGGGCCCGATCCACCCGGTGCTCGG
>JANMXG010000504.1:0-5388 GCA_031394235.1 Betaproteobacteria bacterium | reverse complement strand
CGTTGCAAGGCCACTACCAGGCCCACGGCCGCGGCCTGGACTTGCGCGAGGCCTTTGCCCGCGACCCCCGGCGCTTCGACGCCTTTTCGCTGCAAGCGCCCGAGGTGTTTGCCGACCTGTCCAAGAACCACTGGGATGGGGCGACGCAAAAGCTGTTGACCGAGCTGGCCCGAGAAACCGGGCTGGAGGCCCGCCGCGATGCGATGCTGGCCGGCGAGCCGATCAACACCACCGAGGGCCGGGCGGTGCTGCACACGGCCTTGCGCGCCCCGCCGGGCTTCGGGTTGTTCAGCGACGAGGTGCACGGCGTGCTGGACCGCCTGCTGGCCTTTGCCGAGGCGGTGCGCGACACCACCACCAGCGGTATCCGCCATGTGGTCAACATCGGCATTGGCGGGTCTGACCTGGGCGCGCAGATGGTGGTGCCGGCGCTCGACGCCTATGGCCATCCCAAGCTGACGCTGCACTTTGTCAGCAACGTCGACGGCCACGACATCACGCCGGTGCTGCGTCGGCTCAAGCCCGAAGAGACGCTGTTCATCATCGCCAGCAAAACCTTCACCACCCAAGAAACCCTGGCCAACGCGGCGGTGGCGCGCGACTGGTTTTTGGCCCAGGGCGGAACCGACATCGGCCGCCACTTTGTCGGCGTGACGACCAACCTGGCCGCAGCGGCGGCCTTTGGCATCCACACCACCTTCGGCTTCTGGGACTGGGTGGGCGGGCGCTACTCGCTGTGGAGCGCGATCGGGCTGCCGATTGCGATTGCCGTCGGTGCCGATAACTTCCGCGCCTTTCTGGCCGGCGCCCATGCGATGGACCGGCACTTTGCCGATACGCCGCTGGAGACCAACCTGCCGGTGCAGCTCGGCCTGCTCGACGTCTGGTACCGCAACTTCCACGGCTACACCAGCCGGTCTGTTGCGCCCTACCACCAGGGTCTGAAGCGCCTGCCGGCCTACCTGCACCAGCTGGAGATGGAAAGCAACGGCAAGCAGGTCGGCCTTGACGGCCAGCCGCTGGGCTACGGCACCAGCCCGGTGGTCTGGGGCGAACCGGGCACCAACGGTCAACATGCCTACTTTCAGATGCTGCACCAGGGCACCGACGTGATCCCGGTCGAGTTCATCGCCGTCAAACACCCCAGCCACCCGTACCCTGAGCTGCAAGCCAAGGCCCTGGCCAACTGCCTGGCGCAGAGTGCTGCGTTGATGGGGGGCAAGACCACCGAGGCCGCCATGGCTGAGAAGGCGCCCACCGCGTCGGCCGAGCTGGGCCGGCTCACCGTTGCCCGGCACCGCAGCTTTCCGGGCAACCGGCCGAGCACCACGCTGTTGCTGGACCGGCTGACCCCCCACGCGCTGGGTGCGCTGATCGCGCTGTACGAGCACCGGGTGTTCACCAGCGGTGCGGTCTGGGGCATCAACAGCTTTGACCAATGGGGGGTGGAGCTGGGCAAGGCACTGGCCAGTGACCTGTTGCCCAGACTGGCCGGCCCGACAAGCGCCGTTGAAGCACCCGGGCTGGACCCGTCCACCGCCGGCCTGCTGGCCAGGCTCAAGGCATGACCGCTTTTGTCTTCGATTTCGGTCGGGTGCTGTTCGACTGGCAGCCCGAGCGGCTGTTGCAGCGTTTGCTGCCGGCACGCGCGTTCGATGCCGCCAGCACGGCGCACTGGACGTCGTTGGTTTTTCAGTCGTACCAGGGCGACTGGGGCGAGTTTGACCGTGGCACCGTCAGCCCCGCCGAGGTGGTGCAGCGCATTGCGGCGCGCACCGGCTTGCTGCCGCAAGAGGTGCAGAGGGTGGTGGACGCGGTGCCCGCATCGCTGCAGCCGATCCCGGCGTCGGTGGCCTTGATGGACCAGTTGCGCCGGCCGGACAGGCCGATGTTTTTTCTCTCCAACATGCCGGCGCCCTACGCCGAGCAACTGGAGCGTGAGCATGCGTTTGTGCGGGCGTTTGACAACGGCGTGTTTTCGAGCCGGGTCAAGCTGATCAAGCCCGACCCGGCGATCTTTGCGCTGGCGGTGCAGCGCTTTGATTTGCCGCCGGCCGAGTTGGTGTTCATCGACGATGTGCCGGCCAACGTGGCGGCAGCTCAGGCGGCGGGCTGGCAGGCACTGCTGTTCACCGATGCCGCGCAGTGCGCGCGTGACCTGAAGCTGGCGGGGCTGTGGCCGGCTGAAAACGGCTGAGCGGCCGCAGGGCACCTGTTGCGACTGAATTGGTGCGCCTGGGCGCCTTGGTCCACCAGATCGATGTGGGCGGTGAGGCTGTCCCCGAGGCCAGAGGCTTCGAGGCGGTGATGCCCGTTGCGCGTGAGCGTCTGACGGACGACGACGCGCTGCTGGTCGAGATGAGCCAGGTGCTAGATTCACTCTATGTGCACTTTGGGCGCGAATTGCTGCGCGTGCGGCCAAGCGGCGCGTGATCGACGGCCGCCGGGTTGAAGTCTGATGCTGCACCCAAGCTGTCTTGGCGGTTCTGATGGCAGCACGGGTCACTGTGGTTTTGTCAACGGAGACGCAGATGAGCAAGTTCGACGACAGAGGCAACCCCGTTTCATACCGTTCGCAGCAAGCGATTGATCGCCTGGACCGGGTGTTCGACCTGATGCACGCCTACCAAGCCGATCCGCTGGCCGAAGTAGATGCGCTGCTCGCCGAGCATCCGGATTTTGTGATGGCGCACTTGTTTCGTGCCGGTGCGCTGGCGACCGCAACCGACAGGGCTTTCGAGCCGGAACTGGTCAAGAGCTTGACGGCGGCAGAAGAGCTCGCCCCCACGGCCAACGACCGCGAGCGCCTGCACATTGCCGCTTGTCGCAGCTGGCTCGACGGCGAGTGGGCACGTGGCACTGAACTCTGGGGCCGCGCCTCGATCGAGTATCCACGCGACCTGGTAGCGCTGCAGTACGCCCACCTCGGCGACTTCTCGTTAGGACACTCGCACCTGCTGCGCGACCGCGTGGCGCGCGTGCTGCCGCACTGGAACGCCAGCGTGCCGGGCTACGGCTTCATCCAAGGCATGTATGCGTTCGGGCTTGAGGAGTCTGGCGACTACCGACAAGCTGAGGCGCGCGGCCGCGCCGCCATCGACTTGAACCCGCAGGACGGATGGGCGGTTCATGCTGTGGCCCATGTGATGGAAATGGAAGGGCGCGCCAACGAGGGTGCTGACTTTCTGGCTTCTACGGCCAAGGCTTGGGCGCCGAACAGCCTGTTTGCCTTCCACTTGTGGTGGCACAAGGCGCTCTTCCATATCGATGCCAACGACATGACCGGCGCATTGACGCTGTTCGACGAGAACATCTCGGCCGGCGGCTTCGGCCAGGCGCTTGAGCTTGTCGATGGATCAGCCTTGCTGTGGCGCTTGTCCCTGCTGGGGCACGATGTGGGTGGCCGTTGGGCGGGTGTCGCGGACCCGTGGGAAGCGCGGGTCGATCATGCCTACTACGCGTTCAACGACGTCAGCGCGATGATGGCCTTTGTGGGCGCGGGCCGCACCGGTGCGCAAGTGCGGTTGATCGCAGCCGCCCAGCGTGCGGCGGCCGGGCAGGGCACCCACGCGATGATGAGCCGAGAGATCGGCCTGCCCGCGTGCCAGGCCCTGGCGTCGTTTGGTCGCGGCGACTACGCAAGCACGATCGAACACATGATGCCGCTGCGCTGCAAGGCCAACCGCATGGGCGGCAGCCATGCGCAGCGTGACATGTTCTCTTGGACACTCACCGAAGCGGCTGTCCGGCTTGGTGATCGCGCGCTGGCCGACGCCTTGATCGCCGAGCGCTTGTCCTGGAAGCCGGAGAGCCCGATCAACCGGGCCTGGGCGCTGCGCGCCGGCCAATTGGATCGAAAGCGGGTGGACTTATGTTGACGTCCGGTCCGGTCCGCAAGCACCCTTGCCAGCACGACCCAGGAGTCAACGATGAGCACCACCCACCGGCCCCGCCTGGCCATCCTGTACCCCGGCGATAGAGTCGCCCGAAATCGGTCCGATCCTGCCGAGAGCCGCTTTGCGGGTCTGTTCGAGGCCTTCGCAGCGGCGGGTGTCGCGGCCGTTCCTGCGGTTTACAACGATGATTTCGCCGACGAGGTGCAGCGCCAGCTGGCGCAGGTTCAGGGGGTGCTGGTCTGGCACAACCCGATGGAAGGCGGACGCAACCGGGACCGGCTCGACGCCTTGCTGCGCGATGTGGCCGCGCGCGGCGTATTTGTCAGCACGCACCCCGACACCCTGCTGCAAATGGGCACCAAGGACGTCTTGCTGTCGGTGCAAGACCTGCCCTTTGGCAGCGACGTGCACCGGGTTGAAGGCCTTGCGCAGCTGCAGTCCGATCTCCCAGGGCGCCTGGCGCGCGGTGCCCGTGTGCTGAAGCAGCACCGGGGACACAGCGGTATCGGCGTCTGGCGCATTGAGCAGCGCGGCCCGGGCGCCTTCGCACTTCGGCATGCGCAGCGCGGCGCCGAAGAGGCTGTTGTCGATTTCGCCACCGTGCTGATGCAGCTGGCCCCGTACTTCGAGGGCGCTGGCACCATGGTCGATCAGGCGTGGCAGCCCAGAATGACCGAAGGCATGACACGTGCCTACCTGGTCCGTGACCGCGTCGCCGGCTTTGGCCACCAAGCCGTGAACGCGCTGTATCCGGCAGCAGATGGTGCTAAGGCGCCGGCCCCTGGGCCTCGGCTGTACAGCGGTGCGGATGATCCTCGCTTTCAGGACCTGCGGCAGCGCCTTGAACAGGGCTGGGTGGACCTGCTGTGCAAGCGTGTTGGCGTCAGGCCCGACGCCTTGCCGCTGCTGTGGGACGCTGACTTTCTGCCCGGTCAACGCGAGGACGCTGATGCCGAACGCTATGTGCTGTGCGAGGTCAACGTCAGCAGCGTCTCACCTTTTCCTGAGTCAGCCCGCATACCGCTGGTGTTGGCGACCCGTGCGGCGCTGGCCGCTGGCAACGCAGGGATTTCTTGAGGGATTTTTGGGACGCCCGAAGAACGGCCTTTGCCGCGAAAGGTGGTCGTCGGCTGGCGCATCCATCGCGGCGTTGACGCGGAATTGCCAGTCATGCTGGGGCCTTGTGGATCGCCAAGGCGCAGCGATGCGAAGCACTGAGGCTGCACAGCCGGGCCACCGGCCATAAAAGCAGCGCTTGAAATCCCTTTCCTCAGCCGAACTCCTGGGTATGCGCACAGTGACCAGCAGCGGGCTCGAGCCTGTGCTGCAATCAGGCGGAATGGATACACCCGGCCCCCACGACCTCGTCGTCGCCCGACCCGAGGGGCTGTACTGCCCGCCGGGCGACTTCTACATCGACCCCTGGCGCCCGGTGGACCGTGCGGTGATCACCCACGCCCATTCGGACCATGCGCGCACCGGCCACCGGCAC
>JANMXG010000503.1:0-2459 GCA_031394235.1 Betaproteobacteria bacterium | reverse complement strand
GCGGCAAGCACAACGACCTGGAGAACGACGGCTACACCGCACGTCACCACACCTTCTTCGAAATGCTGGGTAATTTCAGCTTCGGAGACTACTTCAAGAAGGATGCAATTGCCTTCGCGTGGGAGTTGTTGACCGAGGTCTACAAGTTGCCCAAGGACAAGCTCTGGGTCACCGTGTATGCCGAGGACGACGAGGCCTACGAGATCTGGAACAAGCAAGTGGGCGTTCCCGCCGAGCGCATCGTGCGCATCGGCGACAACAAGGGCGGCCGGTTCCTGTCCGACAACTTCTGGATGATGGGCGACACCGGCCCTTGCGGGCCGTGCACCGAGATCTTCTTCGACCACGGCCCCGAGATTGCCGGCGGCCCGCCGGGGTCACCCAACGAGGACGGCGACCGCTACATCGAGATCTGGAACAACGTCTTCATGCAGTTCAACCGCACCGAAGACGGTGTGATGCACCCGCTGCCCAAGCCCAGCGTGGACACCGGCATGGGGCTGGAGCGCCTGACTGCGGTGCTGCAGCATGTGCACAGCAACTACGAGATCGACTTGTTTGTGTCGCTGCTGGCGGCGGCCAAAGCAGCCGTTGACGCCGCCGGCGGTCTGGCGGCATCAGCGGATACCGGCGGCTGCGACACCGATTCGCCGTCGCTCAAGGTCATCGCCGACCACATCCGCGCCTGCGCCTTCACCGTCACCGACGGCGTGATCCCGGGCAATGAGGGCCGGGGCTATGTGCTGCGCCGCATCGCCCGCCGCGCCATCCGCCACGGCTACAAGCTGGGCGCCCGCAAGCCGTTTTTCCACAAGCTGGTGGCCGCGCTGGACGCCGAGATGGGCGAAGCCTACCCCGAGCTGCGCCGCGCCGCTGCGCGGGTAACCGAGGTGCTCAAGACCGAGGAGGAGCGCTTCTTCCTGACGATCCACCACGGCATGGAGATCTTGGAGGCCGCGCTGGCCAACATGGACGCGGCGGGGACGAAGGTCATCGACGGCGACACCGCGTTCAAGCTGCACGACACCTTCGGCTTTCCGGTCGACCTGACCGGCGATGTCTGCCGCGAGCGCGGCGTCACGGTGGACGAAGCCGGCTTCAATGCAGCGATGGGCCGCCAGCGCGAGATGGCGCGCGCCGCAACCAAATTCAAAATGGCCGCCGGACTGGTCTATGCCGGCACGCCCACCACCTTCCACGGCTACGAGCACCTGCAGTGCGAAACCTCGCGCATCACCGGCCTGTACCTGGACGGCACCGCGGTGGCCAGCGTCAAGGCCGGCGACGACTGCGTGGTGGTGCTGGACCACACGCCGTTTTACGCCGAGAGCGGCGGCCAGGCCGGCGACGCGGGTGAGCTGCGCAACGCAGCGGCCCGGGTGCTGATCGAGGACACCACCAAGATCTTGGCCGATGTGTTTGGCCACCAGGGCCGGGTGGTGGAGGGCACGCTGGCCGTGGGCGACACCGTGGCCGCCAAGGTCCACGCCGAGCAGCGTGCCCGCACCGTGCGCAACCACAGCGCCACCCATTTGATGCACAAGGCGCTGCGCGAGGTGCTGGGCGAGCATGTGTCGCAAAAGGGCTCGTTGGTCACGGCCGAGCGCACCCGCTTCGACTTTGCCCACAACGCGCCGCTGACCGACGCCCAGATCCGCCGGGTCGAGAACCTGGTCAATGCCGAGGTCCTGGCCAACGCCCCCGCCCAAGCCGAGGTGATGGCGCTGGACGACGCCCAAAAGAGCGGTGCGATGATGCTGTTTGGCGAGAAGTACGGCGAAAGCGTGCGGGTGCTGAGCATCGGCAGCAGCAAGGAGCTGTGCGGCGGCACCCATGTGCAGCGCACCGGCGATATCGGCCTGTTTACCATCATTGCCGAGGGCGGCGTGGCAGCCGGCGTGCGGCGGGTCGAGGCGATCACCGGCGACAACGCGCTGGCCTATGTGCAGGGCATGGAGACCGCCTTGGGCGGCATTGCCGGCACGCTCAAGGTGCTGCGAGCCGACGTGCCGGTGCGGGTGCGCTCGCTGCTGGACCAGGTGCGCGGGCTGGAGAAAGAGCTGGAGGCCCTGAAAGGCAAGCTCGCCAGCGCCCAGGGCGACGAGCTGCTGGCCCGGGCGGTGGGCGTCAACGGCATTCAGGTGCTGGCCGCCATGCTGGCCGGCGCCGACGCCAAGACGCTGCGCGACACGCTGGACAAGCTCAAGGACAAGCTCAAGTCAGCGGTGGTCGTGCTGGCCACGGTGGACGGCGGCAAGGTGCAGTTGGCGGCCGGTGTCACAGCCAGTGTGCTGGCCGCGCCGGGCAACCGGCTCAAAGCCGGCGAGCTGGTCAACTTTGTGGCCCAGCAGGTGGGCGGCAAGGGCGGCGGCAAGCCTGATCTGGCGATGGCCGGCGGCAGCGATGCCAGCGGCTTGCCCAGGGCCCTGGCCGGGGTGGCGGCCTGGGTGGCCGAGCGG
>JANMXG010000502.1:0-5134 GCA_031394235.1 Betaproteobacteria bacterium | reverse complement strand
GTCGGTTACAGATCGCCAGACGCGACACCAGCTCAGGGAAATACCACCGGCGCCCGCCTGCACACGCAAGCGGGCGCCGGCTGGTTTTCAGAACGCCGGTTTCACCGGGGCCCGGCATGCCAGCCGGAATTCAGGGCGCGGCCTGAGGCGCGGGGTAGACAACCGCCAGCACCTCCAGCGTTTCGCTGCCGCCCGGCGTCTGCAACCGGACCTCATCGCCCTCACGCGATTTGAGCAGTGCGCGGGCAATCGGGGCGATCCAGCTCACCTCGCCGGCCAGGTTGTCGGCCTCGTCCACACCCTTGATCGTGATGGTGCGCTCCACGCCCCGGCTGGTGGCATAGGTCACGGTAGCGCCAAAAAACACCTGATCGCTGCCAAAGTGCAGCGCCGGGTCGGCCACCTCGGCGATGTCGAGCCGTTTGCTTAAAAAACGGATGCGGCGGTCGATCTCGCGCAGCCGCTTCTTGCCGTAGAGGTAGTCGCCGTTTTCCGACCGGTCGCCGTTTTTCGCCGCCCAAGAGACGATCTCGACGGTCTTGGGCCGCTCGTCGTCGATCAGCGCCAGCAACTCGTCGCGCAGGCGCTTGTAACCGGCGGGCGTCAGGTAGTTGCGCGTGCCCGGTGGCAGCGACGGCGTGCCAGGGCTGGCCTCGTCGTCATCGTCGGCGTCGGCATCCGGTTCGCGGGTGAAGGCTTTGTTCATGGCGTTGGCATGCAGTCTACCCAGCGAGAACGCCGAACACGCCGCCCGTCACGTTGCCAGACCCGCCGGCAGTGACGTTGCCAGACGCGCCAGCAGTCATGCCAGCAGTCACGCCGCCGGCCTGCCCGGCTGTCGCCGCGCTGCGCCAGGCACCGGGTGAGCTGCCAGTCCATTTGCGGAAGGCGCGGTAGAACGTGCTGGCATCGTTGAAGCCCAGGCGGTCGGCGATCTCACCGACGCTGAGGCGGCCGTCGGCCAGGTGCTGCAGCGCCAGGTCGCGCCGCACCTCGTCCTTGAGCTGGCCCCAGCTGACGCCCTCGTCTTCCAGTCGGCGCCGCAAGGTGGCGGCCGACAGGTCGAGCGTGCGCGACAGCATCGCCAGCGTGGGCGCAGCAGCGCCCTGGTCCAGCGCGCTGCGGCACAGCCGCCGCGCCTGGTCGCTCAGCCCGGTCGCGATCACCTGCTTGAGGAACACCGATTGCGGCGCATCCCGCAAAAACGCCTTCAGCCCGGCTGGCGTGACCAAAACCGCGGCCTGCAGCACCCGGGCGTCGAACCAGACCGCCGTGGCTGGGGCCTCAAACCGTTGCAGCGGCGAAAACATGCGCCGGTACTCGTCAGCATGGGCCGGCCGGGGATGGGCCCAGTCGAGGCGGGTCAAGACAATGCGCCGCCCGGCCAGCCAGCACAACAGGCCGTGCAACATCACCAGCAAGGTTTCGTCGGCAAATCGGCGGGCATCGGCGCGTTCGGCCTGATCGCCCGCATCGCCCGCATCGCCCTCACCTGCTTCATCGGCCTCAGCGGCCCCGGCTGCCCGACCGGCCGGCACCACCCGGCCGCGCCGGCCTCGGATGCGGTTGTCGATCACCAGGCCGGCCGCGCCGCCGCTGATGCGCAGCGACACCGCGATGTCGTCAAAACACAGGCCAAAGCCCCGCAGCGCCAGGCGCAGCGCCGGACCGACGGCGGTCTGGTTGGCCAACGCGTGGCACAGCATGGCAAATGTGCCCACTTTCATGCGGCGGGTGTCCAGGCCAAAAAACTCGTCGTCGAGCAATCGGGCGACCCCGATCCAGAGCCGCGCAAAGGCCGCTGCCGGCACCCGGGCGGCCGGCAGCGCCAGCCAGGCGGCCGTGATGCCGGCGTCCGCCAGCGCGGTTTGACGCTGGTGGGGGTCCAGGGCCCGCACGGCGCTGCGCACAAAGGCCATCGACACGCTGGGGCCGTCGCCCGCAACGGCTGCAGCCAGGGGCCGGGTGGTGGCGGGCTGTGCAACGGCGGGCATGCGTCCATTCTGGCAAATTGCGTCAAGCGGCTGAGCAGTCGCGCCATCGCAACCCGGCCGCGACGGGCCTAGACTTGACCCCGGCGTGAGGCAGGCCCGAGGGTTGGCCGCGCTGCCCTGCCCGATTTGCACCAGACGCCCCCCGAAGGAGACCGTCCCATGACCGATCTGTCCGCCGAATTTCAGGCGCTGGCCAATTACCGCCCAACGCACAAGGTGCGCTTTGTCACCGCCGCCAGCCTGTTTGACGGCCACGACGCCGCCATCAACATCATGCGGCGCATCCTGCAGGGCATGGGCGCCGAGGTCATCCACCTGGGCCACAACCGCTCGGTCGACGAGGTGGTGACCGCCGCGTTGCAAGAGGACGTGCAGGGCATCGCCGTCAGCAGCTACCAGGGTGGCCACAACGAGTACTTCAGCTACATGGTCGAGCTGCTCAAGGCGCGCGGCGGTGAGCACATCCAGGTCTTTGGCGGCGGCGGCGGCGTGATCGTGCCGGCCGAGATCCGCGCGCTGGCCGACCAGGGCGTGCGCATCTTCAGCCCCGAGGACGGCCAGCGCATGGGCCTGGCCGGCATGATCGGCGAGATGGTGATGCGCGCCGACCGCGACCTGTCGGGCTACGCACCCACCACGTTGTCCGCCGTGCAAGGCCATACCGAGCCGGCCTGGCGGGCGCTGGCCCAATTGATCACCGCGCTGGAGAACAAGCAGGTGGCGCCCGAGTTGCTGGCTGAGTTGCGGTCATCCAACACCTCGTCCAGCAACTCGGCCGACAGCACCCGCAAACCTGGCGCCAAGACCCCCGTGCTGGGCATCACCGGCACCGGCGGCGCCGGCAAGTCCAGCCTGACCGACGAGCTGATCCGCCGCCTGCGGCTCGACCAGGACGACAGCTTGCGCATCGCGGTGATCTCGATCGACCCGTCGCGCCGCAAGAGTGGTGGCGCGCTGCTGGGCGACCGCATCCGCATGAACGCGATCGGGCCGTGGCGGAAGCCGTCCGACGTTGCCGGCGGCGACTCGGGCCAGCGGGTCTATGTGCGCAGCCTGGCCACCCGTGACACCGGCAGCGAAGTCAGCGCCGCGCTGCCCGATGTACTGGCGGCTGTGCAGGTGGCGGGGTTCGATCTGATCATCGTCGAGACCTCGGGCATCGGCCAGGGCGATGCGGCCATCGTGCCGCTGGTGGACGTGCCGATGTACGTGATGACGCCCGAATTCGGCGCCGCCAGCCAGCTGGAGAAGATCGACATGCTCGACTTCGCCGAGTTCGTGGCGATCAACAAGTTCGACCGCAAGGGCGCGGCCGATGCGTTGCGCGACGTCGCCAAGCAGGTGCAGCGCAACCGCGAAGCGTTCACCGTGATGCCGGACCAGATGCCGGTCTACGGCACCATGGCCAGCCGCTTCAATGACGACGGCGTCACCGCGCTGTACCAGGCGCTCAAAGTCCGGCTGGCCGAACTGGGCCTGCCAGTGACAGCCAGCCGCTTGCCGCTGGTCAACACCCGGTTCAGCACCCACCAGACCCCCGTGGTGCCAGCGGCCCGCACCCGCTACCTGGCCGAGATCACCGACACGGTGCGCGGCTACAAGGCCCGCGCCCGGTCGCAGGCCAGGCTGGCGCGTGAGCTGCAGCAACTGCGGTCGACCGCGGCGATGCTCCAGCAGGACGACAGCGCACGCGACGGCGCCAAGAACACCGTGCTGCGCCTGGCCGACGAGCGCGCCGCCAGGTTCGACCCCGCCGCCGCCAAGCTGCTGGCGCAGTGGCCCGAGATGCAGCGCGCCTACGCTGGCGACGAGTATGTGGTCAAGATCCGCGACAAGGAGATCCGGACCTCGCTGGTGCACACCACACTGTCGGGCAACAAGATCCGCAAGGTCGCCCTGCCCGGCTACGAGTGCCACGGTGAGTTGCTGAAGTGGTTGATGCTCGACAACGTGCCGGGCAGCTTTCCGTACACCGCCGGCACCTTTGCGTTCAAACGTGAAGGCGAGGACCCGACCCGCATGTTTGCCGGCGAGGGCGATGCCTTCCGCACCAACCGGCGCTTCAAGCTGGTCAGCGAGGGCATGCCGGCCAAGCGCCTCAGCACCGCATTTGATTCGGTCACGCTCTACGGCAACGACCCCGACCGCCGGCCCGACATCTACGGCAAGGTCGGCAACTCGGGTGTGTCCATCGCCACGCTGGACGACCTGAAAGTCTTGTACGGCGGCTTCGATTTGTGCCACCCGGCCACCAGCGTGAGCATGACGATCAACGGCCCGGCGCCGTCGATCCTGGCGATGTTCATGAACGCGGCGATCGACCAGCAGGTCGAGAAGTTCGAGTCCGACAACGGCCGCCAGCCCACCGAGACCGAGACGGCCAAGATTCGCGAATGGGCGCAGGCCAATGTGCGCGGCACGGTGCAGGCCGACATCCTCAAAGAAGACCAGGGCCAGAACACCTGCATCTTCTCGACCGAATTCAGCCTCAAGGTGATGGGCGACATCGCCCAGTACTTTGTGCACCACAACGTGCGCAACTTCTACTCGGTGTCGATCTCGGGCTACCACATCGCCGAGGCCGGCGCCAACCCGATCAGCCAGCTGGCGTTTACGCTGTCCAACGGCTTCACATTTGTGGAGGCGTATCTGGCGCGCGGCATGCACATCGATGACTTTGCGCCCAACCTGAGCTTCTTCTTCTCGAACGGCATGGACCCGGAATACACCGTGCTCGGCCGTGTGGCGCGCCGGATCTGGGCGGTGGCGATGCGCGACAAGTACGGCGCCAACGAGCGCTCGCAAAAGCTGAAATACCACGTGCAGACCAGCGGCCGATCACTGCATGCGCAAGAGATCCAGTTCAACGACATCCGCACCACGCTGCAGGCGCTGATCGCGATCTACGACAACTGCAACAGCCTGCACACCAACGCGTTCGACGAGGCGATCACCACGCCAACCGAGGACAGCGTGCGCCGGGCGATGGCGATCCAGCTGATCATCAACCGCGAGTGGGGCCTGGCCAAAAACGAAAACCCCAACCAGGGCGCGTTCATCATCGACGACCTGACCGAACTGGTGGAAGAAGCGGTGCTGGCCGAGTTCGAGAAGATCGCCGACCGCGGCGGCGTGCTGGG
>JANMXG010000501.1:0-6414 GCA_031394235.1 Betaproteobacteria bacterium | reverse complement strand
GCCACGCTGCTGCTGGCCACCGCCGCCGCAGCGCTGTGCCTGCCCGCCGCAGCCCAGACCGCCGCCTTCCCGAACCGGCCGGTGACCGTCGTCACCGCCTTCCCGGCCGGCAGCGGCCCGGACGCGGTGCTGCGCCTGGTGTCCGAGAAGCTGTCCAAGCTGTGGGGCCAGCCCATCGTCATCAACAACAAGCCCGGCGGCGGCGGCTTCATCGCCATCGACGCAGCGCAGCGCGCGCCGGCCGACGGCTACACCCTGGTGCAGTTCGACAGTGAGCACCTGGCCGCCCTGCCGCTGCTGTACAAGGCCAAGGGCTATGTCACGCTGAACAACTTCGAGCCGGTGGCGCCGCTGTTCCGCACGCCTTTTTTCGTGGCCGTGCCCACCGACTCGAAGTGGCAAACCATGAAGGACCTGGTCGCCGCCGCCAAGGCCGAGCCCAACAAGATCAACTTCGGGTCTTGGGGCATCGGCAGCCCGGGCCACCTGGGCGGCGAGCAGCTGGAGCTGCTGACCGGCACCGAGATGACCCATGTGCCCTTCCGCGAGATGTCGCAGCTGTTCACCTCGGTGGGCAACGGCGAGCTGCAGTGGAGCTTTGGCAGCCTGCCGTCCAGCCAGGGCATCTACAAGGCCGGCAAGCTGCGCTACATCGCGGTGGCCGCCGCCAGGCGCCTGCCGCAGATGCCCCAGGTGCCCACCATGGCCGAGGCCGGCGGCCCGGCCGGCTTTGAGGTCAACTCCTTCGTGTCGCTGCTGTCGCCCAAGGGCCTGCCGGCGCCGATCAAGGCCAAGATCCATGCCGACGTGCTGAAGGTGCTGGCCGACCCCGAGGTCAAGGCCAAGTTCGACACCTTCGCCTTCGAGACCCTCACCTGGACGCCTGAGCAGATCACCCAGGCCGCCGAAGCCAAGGGCAAGGTCTACGCTGAGCTGGTCAAGCGCAAGAACATCAGCCTCGACTGACCCGGCCCCGCACGCATCCCGCCGCATCCCACCCGCTGACCCACCAGGAGCCCCGATGCAGTTCTACCTGAACGGCTACACCCCCGGCGACCCCGACCTCCAGGCCCCCGCGCCCGGCGCGCAGCCGCGCCCGGCCAGCCTGCCCGACACGGTGGACCTGCTGATCATCGGCAGCGGCCCGGCCGGCACGGTGCTGGCGGCCCAGCTGGCGGCCTTCCCCAACATCAGCACCCGGCTGGTGGAGCGCCGCGACGGCCCGCTGCAGGTGGGCCAGGCCGACGGCATCGCCTGCCGCACGGTGGAGATGTTCGAGGCCTTCGGCCTGGGCCAGAAGCTGATCCGCGAGGCCTACTGGGTCAACGAGACCGTGTTCTGGCGGCCGTCACCCGAGGACCGCAGCCGCATCGTGCGCACCGGCCGGGTGCAGGACACCGAGGACGGCCTGTCCGAGATGCCGCATGTGATCGTCAACCAGGCCCGACTGCAGCAGTACCTGCTGGACCACATGCGCCAGCAGCCGTCGCGGCTGGTGCCCGACTACGGGCAGGAGTTCGTCACCTTGACGGTCGAGCCCGAGGGCGAGCACCCGGTCGTCGTGACGCTGAAGGACGTGGCCAGCGGTGAACTCAAGACCGTGCGCGCCCGCTACGTGGTGGGCTGCGACGGCGCCCGCAGCGGCGTGCGCGACGCCATCGGCGTGCAACTGCGCGGCGACTTTGCCAACCATGCCTGGGGCGTGGTGGACATGCTGGCCACCACCGACTTCCCCGACATCCGGCTCAAGGCGGCGATCCAGTCGGCCGACCAGGGCAACATCCTGCTGATCCCGCGCGAGGGCGGCTACCTGGTGCGGCTGTATGTCGACCTGGGCGAGACCGACCCGACACAGCGCGAGGCCTTCCGTGACCAGCACACGCAGGACTCCGTGATCGCCACGGCCCGACGCGTGCTGCACCCCTACACCCTGGACGTGAAGAGCGTGGCCTGGTTCGCCGTCTACCAGGTGGGCCAGCGCGTGACCGTCCGCTTCGACGATGTGCCACCCGAGCAGGCCGCCAGCCGCTTGCCGCGGGTCTTCATCGCCGGCGATGCCTGCCACACCCACAGCGCCAAGGCCGGCCAGGGCATGAATGTGTCGATGCAGGACGCCTTCAACCTGGGCTGGAAGCTGGCCGCGGTGCTGGACGGCCGGGCCGGGCCCGCGCTGCTGCGCACCTACTCGGCCGAGCGCCAGGCCATTGCCCAGGGCCTGATCGACTTCGACAAGGAGTGGTCCAAGATCATGGCCTCGCCGCCGCGCGACCCGAGCCGGCCCGAGCTGGGCGGGGTCGATCCGCAGGAGTTGCAGGCCTACTTCGTCAAGTCGGGCCGCTACACCGCCGGCGTGGCCACGCGCTACACGCCCAGCACCGCGCTGACGGGCGAGGCCACCCATCAGCCCCTGGCCCGGGGCTTGCCCATCGGCATGCGCTTTCACTCGGCGCCGGTGGTGCGCCTGGCCGATGCCAAGCCTGTGCAGCTGGGCCATGCCCACCGCGCCGACGGCGCCTGGCGGCTCTACGCCTTTGCCGACGCCAGCGGCCAGCGGCTGCGCGCGCTGGTCGATTTCCTGGCGCAATCGGCCCAGTCGCCGCTGCGCCGCTACACCCCGGCCGGGGCTGACCCCGACAGCGTGATCGACCTGCGCGCGGTGTTCCAGCAAGGCCACCGCGATCTGCGGGTGGACGCACTGCCGCCCTTGCTGCTGCCGCGCAAAGGGCCCTTCGGCCTGATCGACTACGAGAAGGTCTACACGCCCGACCTGAAGCAGGGCCCGGACATCTTCGACCTGCGCGGCATCGACCGGGCGCAGGGGGCGCTGGTGGTGGTGCGGCCCGACCAGTACGTGGCCCAGGTGCTGCCGCTGGATGCGCACCAGGCGCTGGCCGACTTTTTCGGCGCCTTCCTGCGCGACCGCCATCCGGGCGGCGTGGCCTGAAGCCGCGCCTTCACCGCAAGCTGCTGTGCACCCAGCGGGCAATGGCGGGGGCGCTGCGGAACTCGTCCACCGAGCGCGCGGGAATGTCGGGGTAGCGTTCACGCCACAGCCGGGTCAGGGCCTGCCCGGCGCCCACCTCCAGCAGGCAGCGCACCCGCCGCTCGGCGATGGCATCCATGCAGCTGTCCCACAGCACCGTGCTGGCGATTTGCTGGGCCAGCAGCTGGCGCAGGCGGCCGGGGTCTCGCTCGGCGGCGCCCGTGCGATTGCAGACCAGGACCGAGCGCGGTGCCGACAGGGACAGGGTGCCCAGCCGCGCTTCGAACTCGACCGCCGCCGCCGCCATCCACGGCGTGTGCGAGGCCACGCGCACGGCCAGGCGCTTGCAACGTGCACCGCCAGCCGACAGCGCCCGCTCTGCCACCCCCAGCGCGTCGGACAAGCCGCCCAGCACGGCCCGGTCGGCTGCCAGCCGGATGGCCATAGTCAAGCCGAAGCGGGCGCAGGCCGCCTGCAGTGCCTTGGCGTCCAGCCCCTGGACCGACAGCAATCCGGTATCGAGCCCGGCGGCACTGCGGTCCATCGCGGCAGCGCGCTCAACCGCCAGCGCCATTGCGTCGGCCGCGTCAAACACGCCGGCCACGCTGCAAGCCGCCAGTTCACCCACGCTGTACCCGGCCACCACCGCCGGCGCCGGCAGGCTGGGTGCCAGGCCGTGCCAGGCGGCCAGGCTCAAGCCGGTAAGCAGGGGCTGCGCCACGGCATTGCACTGGGCCCAGTCGGGGTCGGCGAGGCGGTGGCGCCAATCGGCGCCCACCTGGGCCTCGACCCTTGCCAGCACAGGGCCGGCCTCGGGGCAGGCGTCCAGCCAGGGCAGCATGGCCGCGTGCTGCGTGCCCTGCCCCGCAAACAGCAGTGCCAAGCTCATGTCAGGCCACAGACCCGCTGCACCCAGCAGGCCGCCGCCAGCATGTCGGCCGTGCCGCCTGGCGACAGCCGGCGGGCGACGAAATCGGCATGCACGGCAGCGGCATGCGCCAGTGCGTCGGGCCGCAGTGCGCCACCGGCGGCCAGAAAGGCGCGCGCCGCGCCTTGCGCATACCGCAGCCCGGCCAGGCCGCCGCGGTGGGCCAGGTTGGTGTCGTCGAGCACGGCCAGGGTCTCGAACAAGGCCTGCAGGCGCGCCTCGCGCGGCGTGGCGCCGGCCTGCCGCGCCGCCAGCAGGGCCGGCAGCGTGGTCTCGAAGAGCACCGGGAACCCGAGCATGGCCTCGGCGCCGGCGCTGCGCAGGCCGAAGCGGCGCGCCGCGACCGCGCCATGGGTCTGGCCGCTGCGGTGCACCCGCTCGGCCAGCGGCTGGCCCCAGGCACTGAGCAGCTCCCGGCGCAGCGCCCCGGCCTCCAGCGCAGCACCCCGCGCGGCCAGCGCACCGGCACTGGCGCACAGCAGCCCCAGGCAGAAGACCGCACCGCGGTGGGTGTTGATGCCGCCCGTGGCCGCCAGCATGCGGGCCTCGGCCGCCAGGCCTTCGCGTTCAAGCGCTTCGAACGGCGCCCCCGCCGCACCCAGCAGCGCCAGCCGCGGAAAGTACAGCCGCAGCGAGAACAGGCTGCGCATGAAGGTGCGCGCGTCCATGTCCGCATGGCTGCCGTTGTCGACAAAAGACACCAGCCCGGGTTTCGGCACCAGCGCCAGTTCGTCATACAGCGCCGCCACCGCGGCACGGCCGATGGCCCGCAAGGGGCCCGCAAGGCGCCCGTCCTGCGGCGGTCGGTGGCTGTCGCGCAGCGCTGGCGTCATGCGGTCAGCGCCCAGGCCCCGGCGTCTTCGAGGGTCGCCCCGGTCAGGCGCTTGACCAGGATCCGGTCGGTCTGCCCGGCCCGGAATCGAAGCCATTCGCGCCAGGCCACGGCGGCACCGTCCGCGAAGGCCAGTTCACCGTCGACGCGCACCGGGCCTGCCTCGGCAGCCCGCAACAGCGCCGCGGCCTGATCGGCCTGCGCGGCTGTGCCTGCCTCGATCAACAGGTCCACGTCGGACGCCGCGTGGACATAGTTCATGCCCGTGAGCCGCTGCCAGCCATAGCTGCCGAACACCCGCGCCGGCAGGCCCAGCCGGGCCAGGCCCTGGCACAGGCGCTGCCAGCCGGCCCGCGCTGCAGCGGGCAGGTCGGGCCCGATGTCGGCCGCGGGCGGAAACGCGCCCTGCCGGGCCACGTCCGGCCATGACGCGGCAACGCTGATCGGCTGGCGGCCCCAGCGTGCCGGCGCGGCCAGGCCCAGCGCCAGCACGCCGTCCGGCGCCCGGACGGCCGACTCGGCAGACTGGCGGGTGACGACCAGCGGCCAGGCTTGCTGCGCCCAATGCGCCAGGCAATCCTGAACCTGCGGTGACGGCGCCGGCAAGCCGGGGGCTGTCGACGATGCCTGGGCCAGCACGCGGTGCCAGGCGTACTCGTCGAGCCAGACCAGTTGATGTCGCCAAAGCGCTTGCATCGGGTGCGCAGGCTGGGCCGGCTCAAGCCGCCAGCACCTGCTCCACCACATCGGCGGCCAGCAGGCGGCCGCCGCGCTCACGGCCGAGCACGGCCCGGCGGTCGTCGACCGGGGCCTGCGCCAAGGCCTCGCGCAGGCAGGCCGCAAGATCGCCATTCCAGAGCGCACGCACGCCGCCCATGCGCAGGTAGTTTTGCACACCCTGCGCAAACACCGGATTGGTGGCCGACAAGGCGGCCAGCACCTCTTCCGACAGCTTGGTCACGCGCGCCATGGCGGGGATGCGCATCACGCGGATCTCGGCCTCGGGCAGCGCGTCGCAGGCGTCGGCGATCAGGCCCGAGGTGATGAAGCCGCCCGACAGCGCCTGGTCATACACCAGCCCGATCACGCGGTGGCCGCGCCGGCGCGCCAGGTCGATGCAGCAGCCCAGGTGGGCCATCGCCCGGTTGATGCCCAGCAACTCGTCGTGGCGGCGCAGTTGCTGGCCCTGGGTGTCGATCATCAGGAAGATCGCGCGGCCCGGGTGTGCGGCCATGGTGTCCAGCACCACCTGGGCCTGGCGAAGTGCCAGCGCATAGCCGATGGGCGCGTGGTCGGTGCTGCCGACAACCGCGATGACCTGGCCGTCGAAGCTGGCGCTGCCACTGAGAAAGTTGCCATCGGCACGGATGTCGTGGGCGCTGCCGAAGAGTTGACTGGCGACGTCGATCCAGTTCATGTCCCGGCCTCCTGGCGCAGCGCGCGCACTTGCGCAGCATTCATGTCGGGCACTGCGGCGGCCTGCGCGATGCCCAATTGCCGCCACAGGCCGACGGCATCATCGACGCCCGCGCCGTCCAACAGCCGCTGCGCCAGCAGGCTCTGCTCGCGTTGCAGCGATTGCAGGGTCAGCGGGCGGCCGCTGCCAAGGGCGCGCACCGCCGCTTCGCGGAAGGCCTGCACATCGTCGTCCACCAACTGGTCGCAATCGCC
>JANMXG010000500.1:0-2928 GCA_031394235.1 Betaproteobacteria bacterium | reverse complement strand
TCGCCCACCGCCGTGCTGATGCCCTTGTCATGCAGGATTTTTTTCAGCGCATGGAAGGTCTCGGCGCCCCAGCGCACGGCCTCGCGGAAGCTGGGCGCGCCGACCGGGATGATCATCAGCTCTTGCAGGTCGAGCGAGTTGTTGGCATGGGCGCCGCCGTTGATGACGTTCATCATCGGCACCGGCAGGCTCATCGCGCCCGAGCCGCCAAAGTAGCGGTACAGCGGCAGGCCGGATTCTTCAGCGGCGGCACGCGCCACCGCCATGCTCACCGCCAGCGTCGCATTGGCGCCGAGACGGCTCTTGTTGTCGGTGCCGTCCAGGTCGATCAGGGTCTTGTCCAGGAAGGCCTGCTCGCTGGCGTCCAGCCCCAGCACCGCCTCGCTGATCTCGCTGTTGACATGCTCGACCGCCATGAGCACACCCTTGCCGCCGTAGCGACTCTTGTCGCCGTCACGCAGCTCGATGGCTTCGCGGCTGCCGGTGGATGCACCCGAGGGCACAGCCGCGCGGCCCATGGTGCCACTCTCCAGCAGCACGTCGCATTCGACGGTGGGGTTGCCTCGGCTGTCGAGGATCTCGCGGCCGACGATGTCAACAATGGCGCTCATGGTTCAGTGGGTCTTTCGCTGGCAGTTTGGGTTGCGATCCGGGGCGCGGTCTAACGTGTCAACCCGGAACAGCTTGCAAGTGTAAGAGGGCGATTGCATGGCGTCCAAACACGGGTGGTGGATGTGACGCGGCCCCAGCGTGCAGCGGGCGTGTTTGGGCTTGCTGCAAGGCCATCGCCATGGCGCCACCCCTGGCGGGGCGGCTGGCGCGAGGTGTGGAAGACCCGGAGGATTTCTGCCGTGTCGCCGCGTACGCGGTAGGGCGCGATGCAGCGGGTTTTGGGCACCAGCGACTCAGGGCTTCCGGGGACGCGGCCCGGCCTGCCCAGGCCGGGTTGCTCGGCCAGCAGGCCAACGCCCGCCAGCACCCGCTGGACCACCCAACGCGCCGCTGCAGGTTGGTCTGCGGCGGTGAAGCTGGCTTCACTCGTTTGTACTCATCCTGGAGCATCCGGTGCGCATGCGGTGTGTGTCCGGAGCAAACCCGCACGGCCTTTGGCCTTGTTTCCGAGCCGCAGCGGGTCAGGCCGCCAGAGTCAAACCACAGGCGTTGGCACGCCCTCGACCACGACCATGTTGAAAAATTCGGTCGCGCCGGCACGCTTGGCGCGGGCGGCACGGTACAACTCGGCGTCGTAAAAAGTCTTGGCTGCGGCCAGGCTGGGGAAGCGCAGCATCGCGATGCGCGCCGGCTGCCACCCGCCCTCCAGCACCTCGTGCGGGCCGCCGCGCACCAGATACTCGCCGCCGTGAGCCTTCACCGCCGCCGGCGCCACAGCCATGTACTGCTTGTACTGCTCTGGGTCGCTGATCTTCATGTCGACGATGATGTAGGCGCAGGGCATGGGGGTCTCCGGTGGGGTGGCGGAAGATGAGCGTCTGGGGCTGTTTCAGCAGCTGAAGTTGTCTTGACCGCGGTACCTGAATCCAGGCCTGTCGGTCGGCATGAATTCAACAACCGAAGTCATTCTCCAGCAGCGGCTGGGCCTTGATCACCCGGTCGAGCGCCAGCAACTGCTCCAGCAAGGCTTTCATGTGCTTGAGCGGCACGGCATTGGGCCCGTCGCTCATCGCATGGGCCGGGTCAGGGTGGGTTTCCATGAACAGGCCCGCCACGCCCACCGCTACCGCTGCACGCGCCAGCACCGGCACAAACTCGCGCTGACCGCCTGAGCTGGTGCCCTGGCCGCCCGGCAGCTGCACGCTGTGGGTGGCATCAAACACCACCGGCGCGCCGGTTTCGCGCATGATCGCCAGGCTGCGCATGTCCGAGACCAGGTTGTTGTAGCCAAAGCTCACACCCCGTTCGCAGGCCATGAAACGGTCTTCTGACAGGCCGGCGTCGCGGGCAGCCGCTCGGGCTTTGTCAATGACATTCTTCATGTCGTGCGGCGCCAGGAACTGGCCCTTCTTGATGTTGACCGGCTTGCCACAGCGCGCCACGGCGTGGATAAAGTCGGTCTGCCGGCACAAGAATGCCGGCGTCTGCAGCACATCGACCACCGCTGCCACCGCCGGGATCTCGGCCTCGCTGTGCACGTCGGTCAGCAGCGGCACGCCGAGCTGCTTTTTCACCAAAGCCAGGATTTCCAGCCCGCGTTCCATGCCCGGGCCGCGAAAGGTGGCGCCGCTGGACCGGTTCGCCTTGTCGTAGCTGCTCTTGAAGATGAACGGGATGCCCAGCGCGCTGGTGATCTCTTTCAAGTGACCGGCAACGTCGATCTGCAACTGCAGCGACTCGACCACGCAGGGTCCGGCGATCAGAAAAAAAGGCCGGTCCAGGCCAACGTCGAAGCCGCAGAGTTTCATGGGTTGCCCTTCAAGGGATCAAAGCAGCGGCGCAGCCGAACCGGCGACAGCCGCTGGCGCCGCCTCGGCGGCTGCCGCAGTCGCGGCGGCTGCCACCGTGCGGGCCTGCTGGTCCAATGCCGCCTTGACGTAGCTCGAAAACAGCGGGTGCCCGGCCCAGGGCGTGCTCTTGAACTCGGGGTGAAACTGCACGCCGACAAACCACGGGTGCACACTGCGCGGCAGCTCCACCATCTCGGTCAGTTTCTCGCGCTGGGTGATCGCCGAGATCACCAGCCCGGCCTGTTGCAGACGGTCGAGGTAGTGCTCGTTGGCCTCGTAGCGGTGGCGGTGGCGCTCGGTCACCACGCTGCCGTAGATCTCGAAAGCCAGCGTGCCGGGCAAGACGTCGCTGCTCTGGGCGCCCAGGCGCATCGTGCCGCCCATGTCGCTCTTGGCGTCGCGCTTTTGCACGGTGCCGTCGGCGTCCTGCCATTCGTCGATCAGCGCAATCACCGGGTGCGGCGTC
>JANMXG010000499.1:0-14911 GCA_031394235.1 Betaproteobacteria bacterium | reverse complement strand
TGCGTGATCCGCGATGCGGTGATCGGCGCGGGGGCGGAGATCCAGCCGTTCAGCCACATCGACGGCGCCACGGTGGGCGCGGCCTGTCTGGTGGGCCCGTTTGCCCGCTTGCGGCCTGGGGCGGACCTGGCCGAGGAGGTGCACATCGGCAACTTTGTCGAGGTCAAGAACTCCACCCTGGCGCGTGGCGCCAAGGCCAACCACCTGGCCTACCTGGGCGACGCCACGGTGGGCGAGCGGGTCAACTACGGCGCCGGCAGCATCACCGCCAACTACGACGGCGCCAACAAGCACCGCACGGTGATCGAGGCCGATGTGCACATCGGCAGCAATTGCGTGCTGATTGCGCCGCTGACGATAGGCGCCGGCGGCACGGTGGGCGGCGGCAGTACGATAAGCAAAAACACGCCGGTCGGGCAGCTCACGGTGGCGCGCGGCAAGCTGGTTTCGGTGGCCGGCTGGTCCCGGCCGGTGAAGGCGCCCAAGGGCGGGTAAACGCGGCAGGCGGCGGTGGTCAGCCGCCGTCGGCCACCAGGCAAGACGCTGCCAGGCACAGGTCCTCCCAGGCGCGGGCTTTTTCGGCCGGCTGGCGCAACAGGTAGGCGGGGTGGTAGGTGACCACCAGCGGCACGCCTCGCCAGTCATGCACGCGGCCCCGCAGGCGGCCCAGCGGCTCGCTGCTGCCCAGCAGCGCCTGCACCGCAAAACGGCCCATCGCGAGGATCACGCGGGGCTGAAGCAGCGTGACTTGCCGCTCCAGGTAGGGCTGGCAGGCCGCCAGTTCCTGCGCGGTCGGGTTGCGGTTGCCGGGCGGCCGGCATTTCAGCGTGTTGGCAATAAAGACCTGGCGCGCCGGGTCGGGCGCTTCGCCGGCCTCGCGCGTCAGGCCCAGCGCCCGCAGCATGCGGTCCAGCAACTGGCCCGACTCGCCGACGAACGGTTCGCCCAGCGCGTCCTCTTGCTCGCCTGGCGCCTCGCCAACGATCAGCCAGTGGGCGCGCGGGTGGCCGGTGCCGAACACGGTCTGGCGCCGGCCGTCGCACAACGTGCAGGCGCGGCAGGCGGTGACGGCATGGCGCAGGGCCGGCCAGTCCATGCCGGCCACGCCGCTGGCCGGCGCGCGCACGACGGGCACGGCCTGCCGTTCCTGGCCCGGCCGGTCCGTTGGGTTCGGTGGCGGCTGGGCCGAACGGGCGGATGTCAGCGTGGCGGTCGGGGCGGCGTCCGGCGGGCTGGCAACAACGGTGGCATGGACCGCGGCTGCAGGGGCTGCGGCTGCATGGATCGCCGCTGCATGGACCGCCGCTGCGTGGACCGCTGCACTGGGGGTGGTCATCGGCAGCCCCTGGCGCAGCCCCATTTCGCGCAGCATCGCCTGTTGGGCTTCAGACCACCGCATCGGGGTCTCCTGCTGGGGGTTCGGTCATGCGTCCGGCGAGGGCTGGTCGGGCAGCATCCAGCCCGGACAAACCCAGGCGCATGACCAGCGCGTCCTCGCGCCGGTTGCTGCTGGCCGGGTAGTAGTTGCGCCGGTTGCCCACCTCGACAAACCCGAAACTGTAGTAGAGCGCCCGCGCCGCCTGGTTGCTGGGCCGGACCTCCAGCCACAGCGCCTGGTCGCCGCGCTGCTGGCACAGGCGCAGCAGGTGATCCAGCATCGCGCTGCCCTGTCCGGCACGTTGCCGATCAGGCGCTACCGTCAAATTGAGAAGGTGGGTCTCCTTGAAACCCGGCAGGGCGACGAAGTAGCCGAGCAGGTCACCGCTGATGTCCAGCCGCAGTTCGGCGGTGTAGCCGGCGGCCAGGGAGTCGATGAAGTTGCCACGCGACCAGGGGTGGCTGTAGGCGGTCTGCTCCAGCAGCAGCACGCGGTCCAGGTCGGCCACGCCCATCGGCTGGTGCCATGCAGCGGGGGCCGGCCGCAGCACGGCGTTCACGGGCCTACCGCCACGCCGGGCACGCGGGCCGCGCCTGGCGCGGCGGCGGGGTCTTGCGCGGTGGGTGACTTGGCCAGGGCCAGGCGCTCGGCGCTGGTGAAGGCCACCTTGTCGCGCAGGTACAGCGGCAGTGCCTGGTCGGCCGGCACGCTGCGCCCTTGGGCCCAGGCGGCCTGCGCCAGGCGCAGCAAGGCCGCAGCGCGGTTCTGCGTCTGGGGCCACAGGGCGGTACTGCCCCAGGGCAGGCGCCCGGCAAAAGCACCGATAGCGCTGCCGGCCAGGCGCTGCGGCGGCGCGTCGCGCCAGCGCGCGGCCAGCGCGGGCAAGGTCCACAACTGCGGCGCCACCCGGGTTTGCCAGCCTTGCGGGCCGTGGTGGTAGGCCGCGGCATAGACCTCGTCCATGCGGGCATCCATCGCCACCCACCAGTCTTGCACAGGTGCCGGGTTGGGCGCCGGACCGGGTTCTGCGCCGGCCGCGGCCTGGGCGCGGGCGTCTTCGGCCACGATCAGCAGGCTGTCGATCGGCAACACCGGCGTGTCGTGGGCCAACGCCAGACCCTGGGTGACGGCGCAGGCGGTGCGCAAGCCGGTGAAAGCGCCGGGTCCCTGGCCGTAGGCGATGGCCTGCAGCCCGGCCAGCGTCGTACCGGCGTCTGCCAGCAACTGCATCAGGGCAGGGATCAGCCGGGCTGACGCCAGCGGCCCGCCGGGCTCGACCGCACAGCGCGCGCCGCCGGGTGTGAGCAGCGCCACGCACAGCAGGTCGGTCGAGGTGTCCAGCGCCAGCAGGCAGGGGGTGCTCATCGTGCCGCCAGTCTGCAGGCCGTTGCGCGTGCTTGCCCGGCCCTGCCGGTCAGAACGGGTTGTTGGCCGCGCGCGATCCGGCCTGGGCCCCGATGCGCTGGTGGGCGTTGGGCCCGATGTGGCGGTCGCTGGCCCAGAGGTGGCTGGTCGACGTGGCGTTGGCCACCAGGGTGGTGGTGGTGCAGGCCAGTACCTGCGTGGCGACGTCGGCGCCGGTGCCGCCGCCGACGACGCCGCTGCACGCTGTGGCGTTGGCTATCGCTGGCGCGGTCAGGTAGGACGTTGGCAGGCGGTACATCGCGGCAACGATGTCGTCGGCCAGCACCAGGCCGTAATTGCGGCCATCAAATGCGGTGGCATCGATGGTGGTGCGCAGGTTGGCATTGAACTCGTAGTTCATGCTGGCCAGCAGCGCGGTAGAGCCGGGCAGGGTCTGGTTGGCCCGGACGGCGTACGGCGACAGGCTGATGTCGGGCACGGTGAAGACCAGGCCGCGCGCCCCGGTGGCCAGCAATTTGTTGACGATGGCGGCGGCCTGTGCGCCACGGCGGCCGGCCTCGGCGATGGCGGCTTTCTTGTTGGCATCGGTCAGGCCAGCCGACTGGGGCATCTGCTCGTAAATCTCGATCAGGTCGTTGATGCCGACCATGATGGTGGCGATGTCACCGGCGTTCAGGTCACGTTGGTTGGCCACCTGCAACGCCACGTCTGCAACCTTGGCGAGTGGCGCGGCCCGGACAAACGCCTTGGGAGTGACGGCCAGCGGATTGCACTGCTCGAAGACAAAGCCGTACACCAGCGCCACGCTCTGGACAAAGGTCGGCAGCACCAGGCACTTGCCGGCGGTGGCCAGGCTGCGGTCGTTGACGGTGTACTTGAAGCCGTCGTTGCTGCCGTCGTTCTCGATCACGCTGTTGTCGTCGCCAAACACAAACAGGCGGTTTGGCTTGAACTTCACCACCTGTTCGGTGCCACCGCCACAGGCCGCCAGCAGCACGGCCGTCAAGAGCAGCGGTGCCAGCACCAGGGCGCCCAGGCGCCGAACATCAATAGAGAGAGTCATCGGTCAGGGTTCCATCAATCAATCAGTCAAGGCGCCGGCGGACAAGGTGTTGCTGGGCTGGCGCATCGGTTGCGGTGGGTGTCGGGGCCGGTCGGGCCTGCGGTCAGGGTGTAGCGGCCCGGCGCAGCCGGTCGGCGACGCCTTCCCAGGCCGGATCGTCGTCGGGCTGCTCCACCCAGATCTCAGCCAGGCCGGCGTCGTCGAATTGGCGCAGCACGGCAAACAGTTCATGCGCGGCCTGCACCGGATCGTCGGGCATGCACTGCCAATGCCTGCCCGGTCCGGCTCCGGCTGCGCGCCGTGAATATACCGCCAGGCCTGCGGGCAAGGTGTCTGGCCGGTTAAGTGCGGTGTCCAGCGCGGCCGGCGACCACAGCCGCAGCCGCGCCGCCGGTGCGTAGTGCGAGGCCAGCGTGCCGGGTGCGCGCGGCGACCCGGCGTCTGCTGACCGCAGCGGCTGTCCCAGCACCGCCTCGATCTGCGCCCGTGTCAGCACGCCCGGGCGCAGCAGTGCGGGTGCAGCGCGGCTCAGGTCGACGATGGCGGATTCGATGCCCAGTGCGCAGTCGCCGCCGTCCAGCACCCACAGGTCGGGCCCCAACTCCTGCTGCACATGGGCGGCGCGGGTCGGGCTGACGTGGCCAAAGCGGTTGGCACTGGGCCCCGCCACGCCGGACACCCTCAGAAGAGCGGCAGCACGCAGCAGCGCTTGCGCCACCGGATGCGCGGGACAGCGCAGGCCGATGCTGTCCTGCCCACCCGCGGCAGCGCTGGCCTGGCCTGGGGCGCGGCGCACGATCAGCGTCAGTGGCCCCGGCCAGAAGGCCTGCGCGAGGCGGCGAGCGGTGTCGGGCAGGTCGGCGGCGAATGTGGCGGCCTGCGCCAGGTCGGCCACATGCACGATCAGCGGGTGGTCGGCGGGCCGGCCCTTGGTGGCAAAAATAGCGGCCACCGCGGCGTCGCTGTCGGCGCGGGCGCCCAGGCCGTACACGGTTTCGGTCGGAAACGCCACCAAACCGCCGTCGGCCAGGCGCCGGGCGGCGGCGTCGATGTCCGCCAGCTGATCGCCCCGCAGCAAGGCCATGGCGGTCAAAAGCCCGGCAGGCCGAGCAACGCCGCCGCCTGCAGCGCCACCGCACGGGCGGCCGTTGGCGAGTTGGCGGTGACCGTCAGGTGGCCCATCTTGCGGCCGGGCCGGGCATTGGCCTTGCCGTACAGGTGCAGGTGCACACCCGGCAGGGCCAGCAACTCGGCCCAGGGCGGGGTGTACGCTGAGGCCGGATTGCGCCACCACAGGTCGCCCAGCAGGTTGAGCATCACCGCGGCCGAATGTTGGCGCGGTGCGGCGAGCGGCAGGCCGGCGAGCGTGCGCACCTGCAACTCGAACTGGCTGATATCGCTGCCGTCGATCGACCAGTGGCCCGAGTTGTGCGGGCGCGGCGCCATCTCGTTGGCCACCAGGCTGCCGTCGGCCAGCACGAAGAACTCGACGCACAGCACGCCGATGTAGTCCATCGCGGTGGCCAGTGCCAGCGCCGCGTCGGTCGCGGCCTGCTGCTGGGCCGGCGTGGCGTCGGGCGAGGGCACCTGGGTCACCGCCAGGATGCCGTCGCGGTGCAGGTTTTGCTGCACGGGCAGCACGACACAGTCGCCCGATGCGCCGCGCGCCACCACGACGCTGAGCTCCAGCGCCAGCGGCAGCAGTTTTTCCAGCACGCACGGCACCTGGCCCAGCGTGTGCCAGGCAGTCGCCAGCGCGGCGCGGTCGGCCACGCGGGCCTGGCCCTTGCCGTCGTAGCCCAGCCGCGCGGTTTTCAAGATGCCGGGCAGCAGGTCGTCCGGCACGCTGTCCAGCCGCTCGGGGGTGTCGATCAGCGCAAACGGCGCGCAGGCCACGCCGCAGCGCAGGAACTCGGCCTTTTCAGCAGCGCGGTTCTGGCAGACGGCCACCGATTCGGCCCCGGGTGCGACCCGGCGGTGGGCGCCGAGGGTGACCAGCGCGCCGGCCGGCACGTTCTCGAACTCGGTGGTGATGGCTTGGCAGCGCTGCATCAGCTGCGCCAGGCCCTGCTCGTCCAGGTAGTCAGCGGCGATGTGGTAGTGCGCCACCAGCCCGGCAGGCGAGGTGGCGTCGGCATCGAGCACGGCCGTGAAGTAGCCCAGCGACTGCGCCGCCTGTACAAACATGCGGCCCAGCTGGCCGCCGCCCATCACGCCCAGCGTGGCACCCGGGAGGATTGTCTTGCCGCTCATCGTGTTGTGCTCATGGCAAAAGGATCAGCGCCGGGGGTCAGGTCGGCGGTCATGGCCACGGCCGCGGCCGTCTGGCGCGCCCGGAAGGCGTCTAGCCGGGCGCGCAGCGCGTCGTCGCCGGTGGCCAGCATGGCCACTGCAAACAATGCGGCGTTGGTCGCACCGGCTGCGCCAATGGCAAAAGTGGCCACCGGGATGCCCTTGGGCATCATCACGATCGAGTGCAGCGAGTCCACGCCCGACAGGTGTTTGCTGGCCACCGGCACGCCCAGCACCGGCACGGTGGTCTTGGCGGCCAGCATGCCGGGCAGGTGGGCCGCGCCGCCCGCACCCGCGATGATGGCGCGCAGGCCGCGACCGGCGGCGGCCTCGGCGTAGGCGAACATCTGGTCGGGCATGCGGTGGGCCGAGACCACCAGGCATTCATGGGCCACGTCAAACTCGGCGAGAATCCTGGCAGCCTGCTGCATCGTGTCCCAGTCACTGCTGGACCCCATCAACACGCCGACCACGGCCGGCACGGGGGCTGTGGCGCTGTCCTTGGGGTTGTCCTCGGGGCCGTTTTTGGGGATGACATCCCCAGAGCCGGACAGGTTGTTTTCCAGGTCTGGCAAGGCTTGGCTCCGGCAGGTCTGCAAAAACATTGAATTGTAGGCCGCGGCCCCTACCTGCTGGCCTGCGTGCATTTCAACCCCATCCAACCTCCTGAGGCTCCGGCTGACACCATGAGCGACATCACGATCCAGAACTTCGAGGCCGAACTGATCCAGGCCTCCTCCCTGCAGCCGGTGCTGCTCGACATCTGGGCGCCCTGGTGCGGGCCCTGCCGCACGCTGGGCCCGTTGTTGGAGAAAGTGGAGGCGGCCTACGCCGGCCGGTTCAAGCTGGCCAAACTCAACAGCGATGACCAGCCCGAGATCGCGGCCCAGTTGAGTCAGGCGTTTGGCGTGCGCTCGATCCCGTTTTGCGTGATGTTCAAGGACGGTCAGCCGGTGGACGGTTTTGTCGGGGCATTGCCCGAGGCGCAGATCCGCGAGTTTCTGGACCGCCATGTGCCCGGCGCCGACACGCCGGGGGCCGAGCAGCAGGGTGAGCCGGCCGAGGTGCTGGACGACGATGGCGACCTGGACGCGGCGCTGGAGCGGCTGCAGCAGGCAGTGATGACCGACCCGGCCAATTCCGGCGCCCGGGCCGACTACGTCAAGCTGCTGATCGAAACCGGTCAGACGGCGCTAGCGCGCCAGGCCTGGTTGCCGGTGGCGCCGCAAGCCTTGGTGGACGCCCGGATCGCGGCGCTGGGCTTGTGGCTGGACGCGCTGGAAAAAGCCCCCGCCGCCCGGTCACCACAGGTGCTGGCCGAGGCCATCGCGGCCAACCGACGGGATTTTGACGCCCGCCACGAGCTGGCACAAGGCCTGATGGCCGCCGGTCGGTTTACCGAGGCGATGGACGAACTGCTGGAGATCGTGATGCGCGACAAGGCCTGGAACGAGCAACTGGCCCGCAAGACCTATGTCGCCATCCTGGAGCTGATGAGCAAGCCCGTGCCCAAGGCCGCGCCCGGCGCTGAACCGGCCAAGGGCACGCTGGAGGTGGTGGGCCGTGCGGCCGTGACGCCCAACGACCCGGTGATCGACCAGTACCGCCGCAAGCTCAGCATGGCGCTGAACTGATCCCGCAGCGCGGCCTGGACCGGCCTGTTGCGCCCAGCAGGCCGTGCCGGTAGCCCCCGCTGTGCCACCTACAATAATCAGTTGCATCGCCGTTGCGCGGGCACCCAGACAAGGATCTCTACCGTGTTCATATCCCAAGCTTTTGCCCAAGCCACCGCGCCCGCCGCCACCGGGGGTGGTGGTATCGAGTCGTTGTTCGGCTCGCTCGGCCAGTTTTTGCCGCTGGTGCTGATGTTCGTGGTGCTGTACTTCATCATGATCCGGCCGCAGATGAAGCGCCAAAAAGAGCACAAGGCGATGATCGATGCGCTGGCCAAGGGCGACGAGATCGTCACCACCGGCGGCCTGATCGGCCGGGTTGCCAAGATGGGCGAAAGCCTGCTGCAGGTCGAAGTGGCCAACGGCGTCGAGTTGCAGGTGCAGCGCAGCGCAGTGGTGCAGGTGCTGCCCAAGGGCACTTTCGGCAAGTGATCGGTCGGTGGGTCCGGCCTGCGCCGCGGACCTTGCTGGGCCCCGCCTGCCGGCGCCCGCGCCCAGGCCACTCATTGGCCTTTCTTGTCGCCGTGCGCTCTGCCGGGTGACCTGCCAGTTGTCAAGCCACGGCGTCCCGCCGGGCTGAGGAATGCACCATGAACCGCTATCCCTGGTGGAAGTACACGATCCTGGCGCTTGCGCTGCTGATCGGTCTGCTCTACACGCTGCCCAACCTGTACGGTGAGGCGCCGGCAGTGCAGGTGTCCAGCGGCAAGGCCACGCTGAAAGTCGATGCCAGTCTGGTGCCGCGCATCGAGAAGACGCTGGCTGCTGCCGGCCTGCAGCCCGACTTTGTGCAGTACGAG
The DNA here is from genome assembly GCA_031394235.1 of Betaproteobacteria bacterium. Taxonomy (GTDB): domain Bacteria; phylum Pseudomonadota; class Gammaproteobacteria; order Burkholderiales; family Burkholderiaceae_C; genus Pseudaquabacterium. Next base: position 6,340 of record JANMXG010000499.1, on the reverse strand, counting down.
GCCGGGTCCGTCAAGGCGCGGCTGCGCAGCACCGACGAGCAGATCAAGGCCAAGGACGCCATCGCCAAGGCGCTCAACCCCGATCCGGCGGATCCGGCCTACATCGTGGCGCTCAACCTGCTGAGCCGGTCGCCGCACTGGCTGACCGCGCTGCACGCACTGCCGATGTACCTGGGGCTGGACCTGCGGGGCGGCGTGCACTTCCTGATGCAGGTGGACATGAAGGCCGCGCTGACCAAGAAGGCCGAGTCCACCGCCGGTGACCTGCGCACGCTGCTGCGCGACAAGAACATCCGCCACGCCGGCATTGCCCGCGACGGCAATCTGGTGGTGGTGCGTTTCCGCGAGCAAGCGCTGCTGGCCCAGGCGCAGAAGCTGTTGGCCGATGTGATGCCCGACATGGACTGGACCGCCACGCCCGACGGCGCGGAGTTCCGCCTGACCGGTGGCCTGAAACCGGCGGCCGCCCGCGCCGTGCAGGACGGCGCGATCAAGCAAAACATCACCACGCTGCACAACCGCGTCAACGAGCTGGGTGTGGCCGAGCCGGTGATCCAGCAGCAGGGCAGCGATCGGGTGGTCGTGCAACTGCCGGGTGTGCAGGACACCGCCAAGGCCAAGGACATCATCGGCCGCACCGCCACGCTGGAGGTGCGCCTGGCCAACACCAGCGCCGAGGCGTTGGAGGCATTGCGCGGCAGCGGCCCGGTGCCGTTTGGCAGCGAAAAATACCTGGAACGTGACGGCTCGCCGATCATCGTCTTCCGCCAGGTCATCCTGACCGGCGAGAACCTGACCGACGCCCAGCCCGGCTTTGCCGGCGACACCCCGGGCGAGGCGGCGGTGCACCTAACGCTCGACGCCAAGGGCGCCCGCATCTTCCGGGATGTCACGCGCGAGAACATCAACAAGCGCATGGCGATCCTGCTGTTCGAAAAAGGCAAGGGCGAGGTCGTGACCGCGCCGGTGATCCGGTCCGAGATCGGCGGCGGACGGGTGCAGATCTCGGGCCGCATGACCACCGCCGAGGCCGCCGATACCGCGCTGCTGCTGCGTGCCGGCAGCCTGGCCGCGCCGATGGAGATCATCGAAGAGCGCACCATCGGCCCGACCCTGGGCGCCGACAACATCGCCAAGGGTTTTGCCAGCGTGGGCTACGGCTTTGCGGCGATCGCCGTCTTCATGTGTGGCTACTACCTGCTGTTTGGCGTGTTTTCGACGTTGGCACTGGCGCTGAACCTGCTGCTGCTGATCGCGGTGTTGTCGATGCTGCAGGCCACGCTGACGCTGCCGGGCATTGCGGCCATCGCGCTCACGCTCGGCATGGCGATCGACTCCAATGTGCTGATCAACGAGCGGGTGCGCGAGGAGTTGCGCAGCGGCGCATCGCCGCAAGCGGCGATCAATGCCGGCTACGAGCGGGCGTTTGCCACCATCCTGGACTCCAACATCACCACGCTGATTGCCGGCCTGGCGTTACTCGCCTTCGGCTCGGGCTTTGTGCGCGGCTTTGCGGTGGTGCACTGTCTGGGCATCATGACCTCGATGTTTTCGTCGGTGATGTTCTCGCGTGGTCTGGTCAACCTCTGGTATGGCGGCCAGAAGCGGCTCAAGGCCGTGTCCATCGGCCAGGTTTGGCGGCCGGTGGGGTCGCCAGCAGCCGGGCTCGACCTGTCGGCGGATTTGCTGGCTGATCCTCCAGTGGTCGCCCCGGCCAAGGCACCGGTGGCCACGCCGCCCATCAAGCGCTGAATTGGAGAGCAAAAAATGGAATTTTTCCGGATCAGCCGCGACATCCCGTTCATGCGGCATGCGGTGGTGTTCAACATCATCTCGTTCGTCACGTTTGCACTGGCGGTCTTTTTCTTGATCACGCGCGGCCTGCACCTGTCGATCGAGTTCACCGGGGGCACGGTGCTCGAGGTCGAATATGCACAGACCGCCAACTTGGAGAAAACACGCGCCGCGGTCGACAAGCTCGGCTTTGGCGAGGTCCAGGTACAGAACTTCGGCAGCTCGCACGACGTGCTGGTTCGCCTGCCGGTGCGCGCAAGCATCAAGCAGGCCGATGTGGCGCCCCTGGTGTTTGGTACGTTGTGCAGCGCTGAAGGCGGCACGGTGGCGACCAAGGCCTACACCACGCCGCAGGGCGAGCAGGTCAGCCGGCCGTCTTGCACCACCCCGGCGGGCGTCGAGCCGATCAAACTGTCGCGCACCGAGTTTGTCGGCCCGGCGGTGGGCGATGAACTTGCCAGCGACGGCGCCAAGGCGCTGGCCTTTGTGGTGCTGGGCATCATGGCCTATTTGGCGATGCGTTTCGAGTGGAAATTTTCGGTCGCGGCCATCATCGCCAACCTGCACGACGTGATCATCATCCTCGGCTTTTTCGCTTTCTTCCAGTGGGAGTTCTCGCTGGCGGTGCTGGCCGCCGTGCTGGCGGTGCTGGGTTATTCGGTCAACGAGTCTGTGGTGATCTTCGACCGGATCCGGGAGGCCTTCCGCAAGTACCGCAAGCTGAGCACGCCACAGGTCATCGACCACGCGATCACCAGCACCATCAGCCGCACCGTCATCACCCACGGCTCGACCCAGATGATGGTGTTGTCAATGCTGCTTTTTGGCGGCCCGACGCTGCACTACTTTGCCGTGGCGCTGACCATCGGCATCCTGTTTGGCATCTACTCGTCGGTCTTTGTGGCTGCGGCGATCGCGATGTGGCTGGGTGTCAAGCGCGAAGATTTGGTCAAAGCGGGGGGTAAAGAGCAAGACCCCAACGATCCCAACGCCGGCGCCGTGGTGTAGATTGGCCTGACACGCCGACCGACGCCACCCATCCGCCCACCATGGCGAAAGCCGCAGACAACGACCAGATCGCCGCCCAAGCCCGGCAGCGCTACATCGACGGTCTGTTGCGCGGTCTGCCTGGGTTGGTCAGCCAGATCGGGGTCAGCGCCCGCGACTTGCTGGACAAGCCGGCCGAATACCTGACCGCCCAGCGCCGGCGTGATCTGGTGGCGGGCCTGATGAAGCAGTCCAGCCCCTGGCAACATGCCGTGGCCACCGGTTTGCGTCATGTGCTGCAGCACGGCGCCACTGCCGTGCCGATGTCCGGGCTGCCGCCCATGCTGGGTGATGCGCTGAGCCTGGTCGACAACGACACGATAGAGCGCGAGATCCTGACTTCGCGTCTGGCGCTGGCCATCATGGACCGCGCCGGCTGGGAGTTCACCGACCTGCGCTCGCGGGTGGCGATGCTCGAGCGGCGGGCCGAGATCGACACTCACGACATGCTGCGGGCGCATATCCTGGCGCGTGTGGTGCTGGACGGCTGGCGCACGGTGGGCCTGTCCGCCACCGACTGGCGCGAAGCCCAGCCGATGCTGCACGAAGGCTTTGCTGCGCTGGCCGAAGAGGCCTACCACGAGACCAACCGCTGGTTGATCGAACAGCGGGTGATGCCCGATGTCGATCTGCGGCCCTACATACGGCGCACCACCGATGCCAACATCGCGGGCGCGGGTACGACGCCGGGGCTCAGCGCGGCACATGCGCAGCCTGGGCGTACGTCTGCAGGGACCGGCCAGACCACCACGGCCTGGCGAGGCCCGGCGGCCGAGGACAGCGCTTGGCGCAGCGCAGGTGGGAGGGCAGCGGCGGGGCACGAGCGCTCGACGGACGTCGGCGAAGAGACCCGCATGATGACGCGTGCCGGGCCGATGGCGCGGGGCAGCGACCATGCCGAGGCGGTGCTCGGCCGACTGAACCGCCTGGTCGGCCGGCATTTGCCCGGTTTTGCCGATACCACCCACGCACGGCCGGTGACCGACGCGCTGTCGGCGGCCATCACCAACGCCCAACAGAACCTGCGCAAGCGCTTTGCGCCGGCCGAGGGCGCACCACCGGCACTGAGCCCGTCAGGCACGCCGGTGGCCGCGATCGCACTCACCGGGCCGATGCTGCTCGACGAGTTGCAGCAGAACAAACAGGCGCTCAAGCAGGCCGCCCGCACACCGGCCGAGCGCGCCACCATCGAGATCGTGGCGCTGATGTTCCAGAGCATCCTGACCGAGGACCGCATCCCGGCCACGATGCGGGTCTGGTTTGCCCGCTTGCAGATGCCAGTGCTGCGGGTGGCGGTCAGCGAGCCTGACTTCTTTGCCACGCTGGACCACCCGGCGCGCCGCCTGATCGACCGCATGGGCGCTTGCGTGATGGGCTTGGACAACGCCAGCCGAACCATCGGCGATGCGCTGGAGAAAGAGATCAAGCGGGTGGTGCAGGTGGTCGAGGCCTACCCGGACACCGGGCGGCGCGTGTTCCAGACTGTGCTGGTCGAGTTCGAGAAGTTCCTGGAGCATTTTTTCAAGAACGAAAACGAGGCCAGCAAGCGGGGGGTCTCGCTGGCCCAGCAGGTCGAACAGCGCGAGACGCTGGCGATCCAGTACACCATCGAGCTGCGCCGAATGCTCAACGAGGTGCCGGTGCAAGAGGGCGTGCGCCTGTTTTTGTTCCAGGTCTGGGCCGATGTGCTGGCCACCTCGGCGGTGCGTTTCGGCGGTCAGGGGCCGGAGACCAAGGTGATGAAGCGCGCCGCCGCCGACCTGATCTGGTCGGCCAGCGCCAAGGTCACCCGAGAGGAGCGCGCCGAGGTGATCCGCCGGCTGCCGCCGCTGCTCAAGCGCCTGCGCGAAGGCATGGCGTCGGCCAAGATGACGCCCGAGCGCCAGGACGAACGCATCAACGCGCTGAACAACGCGCTGGCCGCGGCCTTCACCGCCAAGACGGCGGTCATCTCCAACGATCGGCTGCAAGACCTGATGGAGCGCCTGGAGTCGCTGGAAGAGCTGCTGCCTGGCGCTGCAGATATCGAGGTCGACGAATCCCTGGTGCTGGACCTGTCGGGCCACGAAAGCTCCGAGCTGGAGGTGGTGTCAGACGGTGGCACGATGCCGTCGGCGCCGATGGTGGCCTGGTCACGCGAGCTGCTGGTGGGCAGTTGGTACACGCTGGAGTACCGCGGCCGGCATGAGCCGGTGCAGCTGGCCTGGCACGGTCTGCGGCGCCAGTTGTCGCTGTTTGTCACGCCCAAGGGCCGCTGCGTGCTGTTCCAGCAGCAGCGGCTGGCGGCGTTTTTGCAGGCCGGTTTGCTGCTGCCGGCGCAAGACGAGTCGCTCACCGTCAAGGCCACGCGCAATGCGCTGGCGCGGTTGGATGCTGACCCATCACGCTTGATGGCTTGACTTGGGCCAGCGCAGGCGGTGAGCCGCCGCCGGCCGGGCCGGCACCCGGCCGAGCTAGTGGATCAGACGCTCTTCGGGCGCGACGAACAATTCGTCGAGGATCAGCGCGTCGGGTTCCTGGCCCAGGCTCCAAAAGACCATGAGCACGATGATCTTTAGGTCTTCCAGCTCCAGCGGCGTGGCGCCCACAGCGCTGGCCCGGTCGATGACCATTTCGCGCATCGGCGGCGGCAACACGCCGGCAGATTCGAGGAAGCTGATGAAGCCGATCGAGTCTTCGCCGAGGTGTTCCTGCTCGGCGGGTGAATACACCCGCATGCTGCTTTCACCCTGGTCGCCCACATACGACTGCGCGGCCAGCGCCACACCGTCGAGCCACGACAACGCTTCCTGGATTTCGTCCGACTCGAAGCCGACCGATGACAGCTTGCGGGTGAGCTGGTCGTGGTCAGGGCAGGCGTCGGGTCGCCAGTAGTTTTCGTACAGGTACACGAGCACATCGAACATGAATTCACTATACCGCAGCCGCCAGCCCGCGCTGGCCGAAGCCCCCTGATCGGCGTGCCGAATTGGCGCTCGGGTGGCCGGCAGGCGATGCTGTCAGCCGCGCCCGAGGCGCTGAAAGCGCTGGCCGGGCAGGCGCCCGATCAGGCCGGCCAATTCCAGGTCGAGCAGGCGCACGTTCAACTCAGCGGCGATGCAACCGGTGCGGGCCACGAGCGCGTCGAGGGTGACGGGGTCGAAGCCGAGAGCGGCCAGGAGCGGGTCGCCCCGGCCGGTTTCCGCAGCGTCCACAAGCGGGTTCGAAACACTGCCGGGATGGCGCAGCTCCTCAAGGATGTCCTGGGCTGTTTCCACCAGTTTCGCACCCTGCTTGATCAACGCATGGCAGCCGCGCGACTGCGGCGAGTGGATCGAACCGGGAATCGCGAACACATCGCGCCCGGCCTCGCTGGCGAGCCGTGCGGTGATGAGCGAACCCGACTGCAGCGCCGCTTCCACCACCAGCGTGCCGCGCGCCAGCCCGGCGATGATGCGGTTGCGCGGCGGGAAATGGGCTGGCAATGGCGGCGTGCCGAGGGAGTATTCACTGAGCATCA
>JANMXG010000498.1:0-1921 GCA_031394235.1 Betaproteobacteria bacterium | reverse complement strand
CGGGCGGTTCGGCGGCGCAATACAAACCCGTGGTGCTCGACGAGATCTGGCTGCCCGGCAACCTTTTCAAGGGCCTGACGGCGGAACGCCTGGCGGATTACAAAGGCCCGATGTACGGCATGTTCGAGGCTGAATTCGGCGTACGCATGATCCGCGCCGAAGAGAAAATCCGGGCTTTGCCGGCCGATGCTGAGAGTGCCGAGTTGCTGGCGCTGCCGGTGGGCACGCCGCTGCTCAGCGTCGAGCGCCTGTCCTTCACCTATGGCGACAAGCCGGTGGAGCTGCGTCGCGGCCTGTACAACACCGAGCAACACTTCTACCGCAACGAGTTGAATTGAAGCTGAATCGCTTTGCCATGTTGCGGGGCTCGGGCTTGCCATAAGCGCCGGGTAAGCCTGCTGCATTGCAATAAACTCCGCGGGTTTATCCCCGATTACAACGAGACCACACACCATGGCAGATCAGTCCCAAGCCCGGTCCGCACTCCGGTCCAAACCCCGCCCTGGCGAGAACATGCGTCTGATCGACGCGTTGCAGTACAGGTTGCCACTGGCGGGCGTGGTGTCGATATTGCACCGGGTCAGCGGGATGATGATGTTCTTCCTGTTGCCGTTCATTGTCTGGATGTTCGACGCGAGCGTCACCTCTGAAGTGTCGTACGACGGCTTCACCAGCGCTTTTGTGGCTGGCATCGGCTTTGTGCCCGGCTTTGTGATCAAGCTGGTAGCGCTGGCGCTGATTTGGGCCTACCTGCACCACGCGGTTGCGGGGCTGCGCCACCTCTGGATGGATGCCACCCACGCAGTGACCAAAGAGTTCGGGCATTCGTCAGCCGTGGCCACCTTCGCGATCAGCATCGGGTTGACCGTCGTGCTGGGCGCCAAGCTGTTTGGCATGTTCTGACCCGACCTGTCCTGCCCCCACCCGCACAACAACTCAAAGGCAAGCTCTTCCATGGCTGTCAATTACGGATCAAAACGCATCGTCGTCGGTGCGCACTACGGGCTTCGCGACTGGCTGAGCCAGCGCATCACCGCGGTGGTGATGGCGCTGTTCACGTTGGCGTTGCTGCTGCAATTCATCTTTGGCGGGCCGGTCGGCTATGACAGCTGGGCCGGCATCTTCTCGCGCCAATGGATGAAGGTACTGACTTTCATCGTGATCGTCTCGTTGGCCTGGCATGCCTGGGTCGGCATGCGGGATGTGTGGATGGACTACGTCAAGCCCGTGGGCCTGCGCCTGCTGGCCCAAGTGGCGTCGATCGCCTGGTTGGTCGGCTGTGCCGGCTGGGCCGTGCAAGTGCTGTGGAGACTGTGAATTCAATGGCAACAACCAAGACATCCGTGCCCCGTCGCAAGTTCGACGTGGTGATCGTCGGCGCCGGCGGCTCCGGCATGCGTGCATCACTTCAACTGGCGCGTGCCGGCTTGAACGTGGCAGTGCTGTCCAAGGTGTTCCCGACCCGCTCGCACACCGTGGCGGCGCAGGGCGGCATCGGCGCCTCGCTGGGCAACATGAGCGAGGACAACTGGCACTACCACTTTTACGACACGATCAAGGGCTCCGATTGGCTGGGCGACCAGGACGCGATCGAGTTCATGTGCCGCGAAGCCGGCAAGGTGGTCTATGAGCTCGAGCACTTCGGCATGCCCTTCGACCGCAATCCCGACGGCACGATCTACCAGCGCCCTTTTGGCGGCCACACCGCCAACTACGGCGAAAAGCCGGTGCAGCGCGCCTGCGCCGCCGCCGACCGTACCGGCCACGCGATGCTGCACACGCTGTACCAGCAAAACGTCAAGGCCCGCACCCAGTTTTTTGTCGAGTGGATGGCGCTGGATCTGATCCGCGACGCCGACGGCGACGTGCTGGGCGTGGTGGCGATGGAGATGGAGACCGGCGAGGTCTACCTGCTCGAAGC
>JANMXG010000497.1:0-2720 GCA_031394235.1 Betaproteobacteria bacterium | reverse complement strand
CGGCGGCGCCGTGGCCGTGAGCAAGGTGGCCAAGGTGATGGACCTGGACGCCAACACCCTGGCCGCGCTGGGCCACAAGTCGCCCGAGAAGTGGGAGGGCCTGGCCGTGGGCTTACAGCTGAGCAGTGGCAAATACCTGCTGCTGGCCGGTACCGACAACGACTACAGCGTGACCCAGAACGGCAGCAACCTGCAGTTCGACGTGTATTTCAATTTCAGCCTGGCAGACCCCTACCTGAAGTCGATCCAGTGTCCGGTCAACCAGACCACTGGCTGCCTGTTCACCGAAACCGGCAACGCCGCCAGCCTGAGCAGCGGCTAGGCCTTGCTGCCCGGCGTGCTGCATGCCTACACCGCCAATGTCGATGCTTACCTGGCGCCGGTGCCGGAGCCGCAGACTTGGGCGCTGATGCTGGGCGGCCTGCTGGCGGTGGATGCGGTCAGCCGCCGCCGTGCTGCGCGCTGACCAATAGCGTCAGCATCAATTCGGTACGCGCCTGCCAGGGCGTCATCGCCGCGGCCGGCCCGGTGTCCTGACCGACCAGCACGCCACCCGCGCAACGGGAGGCTCGCCACACCGGCAGGCCGGCGGCGCTGGCCTCGTCCAGGGCCGTTTGCAGGGCCAGGTTGACCGTGCCGTTGCCGGTGGCCGCGACCACCAGGCCGCGAACACCGGCCGCCAGCAGGGCACGCACGCCATCGCCGCGTGCGCCGGCATGGCTGGCCACGATCTCGACCCAGGGCCAGCGGGCGGCATCGGTGTACAACACCGCCAGCCCCAAGGGCGCGCCCGACGGCCAGTCGCGGAAACCGCGCAGCCGGCCTTCTTCAACCACCGCCAGCGGGCCGGCATCGCCCGACCCGAACGCATCCGGCCGGTAGGTGTGCAACTTGCGCACCTCGCCCGCGCCGTGCACCTGGCCCGCCAGTACGGCCAACACGCCGCGCGCGCCGTGGGTGCGGGCCACCGTCACCGCGTCCAACAGGTTTTGCGGCCCGTCGGCTGCCAGCGCCGTAGCCGGCCGCATCGCTGCCACCAGCACCACCGGCTTGACCGGTGCCAGCACGCGCTGCAGCAGCCAGGCGGTTTCTTCCAGCGTGTCGGTGCCGTGGGTGATCACCACGCCCACCACGCTCGGCCGTGCCAGATGGTGCGCCACACGCTGCGCCAGGCGCTGCCAGGTGGCGTTGTCCATGTCCTTGCTGTCGAGCTGGGCCACCTGCTCGGCCTCCAGGCCGCTGCCCGCCAGCGCCGGCACGGCTTGCAGCAGGTCGGACACGCTGCGCTGCGCTGCGGTGTAGCCAACGTTGTCCAGCGCCGACGCCGCATTGCCCGCGATGGTGCCGCCGGTGCCCAGGATGACGACGTTGCCGGGCAGTTCATTTGTGGGGTTGCTTGGCAAAGTGCTTGGCATGGTGGGCCTGTCTGGATAAAAATACAGTGACTGGATAAAACGTCAGGACACGCCATGGACATGGATTCTGAAATCAGCCCCAAGCTCACCGCCCGACAGCAGCAGATTCTCGATCTGGTGCACAGCGCGATCGAGCGTACCGGCGCGCCACCCACCCGCGCCGAGATCGCCACCGAACTGGGCTTCAAGTCCGCCAACGCAGCGGAAGAACACCTGCAGGCGTTGGCCCGCAAGGGCGTGCTGGAGCTGGTCGGGGGCACTTCACGCGGTATCCGGCTGCGCACGTCCACGCTGCGTGCGCTGCACGAGTCCCGCAACAGGCAATTCTCGCTGCCGATGCCGGGCCTGAGCCAGCTGACGTTGCCGCTGGTGGGCCGGGTCGCGGCGGGCAGCCCGATCCTGGCGCAAGAGCACATCGACAGAACCTATGCCGTCGAGGCCTCGCTGTTTACCGCCAAGCCCGACTACCTGCTGCGGGTTCGCGGCATGAGCATGCGTGACGCCGGCATCCTGGACGGCGACCTGCTGGCGGTGCAAAAAACCAAGGACGCGCGCAACGGCCAGATCGTGGTGGCGCGGCTGGGCGACGACGTCACGGTCAAGCGCCTGCGCTTCACCCGACAGGCCGGCCAGCCCGACGGCATCGAGTTGCTGCCCGAAAACCCGGATTTCCAGCCCATCGTGGTCAGCCCCGACGATGCGTTTGAGCTCGAAGGCATCGCCGTGGGGCTGATCCGCAACACGCCACTGATGTAGCCATGGGCGCGCTCAAGCCTGAACCCAGTCACAGCGAGGGCAACGGCGCAGGCAAGCACGCCCCGCCCACGGTGTCCGTCAAGGCACCCAAGGCCAGTTCGGCTGCAACCTGCCAGCGGTTGGAGCAACTGCCCAACATCGGCCCGGCGATGGCCGGTGATCTGCGGGCGCTGGGCATCACCCATCCGCGTGAACTGGCGCACCGCGACGCGTTTTCGCTGTACCAGGCGCTTTGCGCGCACAGCGGCAAACGGCAAGACCCCTGCGTGCTGGACACCTTCATGGCCGCCACCGATTTCATGCGCGGTGCCGCACCGGCGCCATGGTGGGCCTACACCGCGCAGCGCAAGCAGCTCTACGGCACAGTTTGACGGCGAGCGCCGGGCTGGACCTGGCGTGCCGTGCAATCTAGCGCGCGGCGGGCTGCACCAGCAGCGTTTTGACCGGCGCGGTCGGGGCCGGCCACAGCGGCACACCGTCCACCGCCACCCAGCGCGCACTGAAGCTGCGAAACAGCGGCGACCACGGCACACCGCTCTGCCCGGTGCT
>JANMXG010000496.1:0-1559 GCA_031394235.1 Betaproteobacteria bacterium | reverse complement strand
AAGCTCAGGTTGTTGATCAGCTGCACCCCGGACGACGGCGGCACGCCGTTGCCGGTGGCAAACATCGTCGGCAGGCCGGCGGCCAGCGCAGTGGGCAGGCCCTGTGCGGTGGTCGAACCGAAACTGAAGCCGCAGAGGTTGTCTTTGACACTCGCCCGGGCCAGTGCATTGGCAAAGGTGACGGTGACGGCCGGCGCCACTTCAAAAGCAATGTGCGAGGCGTGCAGCAGGTCGGATTCGGCCTCCCAGCCGTAGTCGCGCAGCTTTTGCAGCGCTTCGTCGGCCTGCAGCGCCGGCGTGGCTGCGGTCAGCAAGCCCTTGGCCTTGAGCGAGGCGCAGCGGTTGGCCGCCCAGGCACCAACGACGTAGAAGCCGCCCGGCGACGTGGCCAGCTGCGCCGATTGCGACGCGCAGGCCTGGTACAGGTTGGCCAGGCTGGTGAAGTCGACCAGGGTCTTGGCCGTTGTGGCCACCAACACACCGCCGCGCTGCACCGACACACCGGGTGCGGCCGGCATTTCGATGGCCGGCTCGGCCACGGCCACGCCGTTGATCAGGCCGGTGGTGTCGAGCTCGGCCGCTGCGATGGCTGCGCCGCCGCCGTTCGACACGCTGGACGCGATCACGATGGTGTTGCCCGGGTTGATGTCGTAGCGGTGCTGGCCGCTGGGGTTTGTCGGGCTGTATTTTTCATTCAGCACAAAGTACGCCAGCTCCACCGCCTGCAGCGTGAAGCGGCCCCAGTCCTTCTCGGGGTTGCGCTGCGAATGCGCATGCTTGAAGGCAAAGCGGTTCGGCGTGGCGGCGTTGAAGGCAGCCAGCTCGGCGGCCGACAAGCCGGCCTTGAAGTGCGCACCGGTGCCGGCGGCGGCTGCGGTGCTGCGGGTGCCGTCGATCAGCGCCACGGTGTCGTTTTGCAAGTCGTGCGGCGCAGCGCCTGTGCCCTTGTCGGTGTAGGCCACCGCGCAGCCGCGCTTGAGGCCCCACTCTCCCGTGCTGATGGCGCCGTAGACGCCGCGCGAGCCCGAGCTGGTGGCGGTGATGATGCAGGCCTGGGCGGGGTTGAAGGTGTCGGGTACCTGCACCATCAGCACCACGTTGCGCCCGCCGGTGCCGTCGTCGCTGTAGGCGATGTACTCGGTGCCGGCGATCTTGCCCTCGCCCGTGCCGGCCACACCCGCCGCGTCCACATTGGGGCCGTAGAACACGCCGTAGCCGCCGGCGCTGGTCATGTCGAGCAGCGCACGGTAGTTGTTGTAGATCGCCAGCCGGCGCAGCTCGGCCGCCGTGGGCGTGGCCGAGGTGGTGGGCGCCACTGCACCGGCCAAGCCGGTCTTGCCCATCCCGGCGGTCAGCAGGTCGTCGCTGTTGCCGTCGTAGCGGATGCTGGCCACCGTGCCCACGTAGCTGGGCTTGGCGTTGATGACGCCGTCGCCCTCGTCACTCCAGGACAGGCAACCGCCCAGCAGCAGGCTGGCTGCGGCCACGGCGGTCAGCGGGAAAACACGGTTCAGATCAAACGCAGGTTCTTTTTTCATCTCGTCTCCTTGGGGTTTCAA
>JANMXG010000495.1:0-1624 GCA_031394235.1 Betaproteobacteria bacterium | reverse complement strand
ATTTTCGAGTTTGGCACCGAGGGCCAGCGCCAAAAGTACCTGCCCAAGCTGGCAAGCGGCGCGTGGGTGGGTTGCTTTGGCCTGACCGAGCCCAACCACGGCTCGGACCCGGGCAGCATGGTGACCCGCGCCAAGAAGGTGGCCGGCGGCTACAGCCTGTCGGGTGCCAAAATGTGGATCAGCAACTCGCCGATTGCCGACGTGTTTGTGGTCTGGGCCAAGGACGACGAGGGTGCGATCCGGGGTTTCATCCTGAACAAGGGGGCCAAGGGCCTGAGCGCACCGACGATCCACAGCAAGGTCGGCCTGCGCGCGTCGATCACCGGCGAGATCGTGATGGACGGCGTGTTCTGCCCCGAGGAAGACGCCTTCCCCGAGGTGCGCGGCCTGAAAGGCCCGTTCACCTGCCTGAACAGCGCCCGCTACGGTATCGCCTGGGGCGCGCTGGGCGCGGCCGAGGATTGTTACCACCGTGCCCGCCAGTACGTGATGGACCGCCAGCAGTTTGGCCGGCCGCTGGCCGCCAACCAGCTGATCCAGAAAAAGCTGGCCGACATGCTGACCGAGATCTCGCTGGGCCTGCAAGGTTGTCTGCAACTGGGGCGGATGAAGGACGCCGGCACCGCGTCGGTCGAAGTCACCAGCATCGTCAAGCGCAACTCTTGCGGCAAGGCGCTGGACATCGCCCGCCTGGCCCGCGACATGCTAGGCGGCAACGGCATCTCGGACGAATACGGCGTGATCCGCCACATGGTCAACCTGGAGGTGGTCAACACCTACGAGGGCACGCACGATGTGCATGCGCTGATCCTGGGCCGGGCCATCACTGGCATACAGGCATTTTCCTGACATCGGCATGAGCTCTCCCCAACTGCTGGCGGGCATCCGCGTTCTCGATCTGTCCCGGGTGCTGGCCGGCCCGTGGTCCAGCCAGATCCTGGCCGATTACGGCGCCGACGTGATCAAGGTCGAGCGGCCCGAGGTGGGCGACGACACCCGCACCTGGGGTCCGCCTTGGTGGGGTGATGCCGCCGACCGGATGTCGGCGTATTACCTCAGCACCAACCGCGGCAAGCGGTCGATCGCGATCGATATCGCGACGCCTGAAGGGGTCGCTTTGGTGCGCCAGCTCGCAGCCGAGGCCGATGTGCTGCTGGAGAACTACAAGGTCGGGCAACTGGCCAAATACGGCCTGGACTACGCCAGCATGTCAGCCCTGAACCCGAGGCTGGTGTACTGCTCGGTCACCGGTTACGGGCAGACCGGGCCGATGGCGGGTGCGGCAGGCTACGACTTTGCGATCCAGGCCACCGGCGGCCTGATGAGTGTGACCGGGGAGAAAGACGGCACCCCTGGCAGCCAGCCGCAAAAAGTGGGCGTGGCGGTGGCCGACCTGTTCACCGGCCTGTACGCCACAACCGCGATCCTGGCCGTGTTGATCGAGCGTGGCCGCACTGGGCGGGGGCGGCACATCGACGCAGCCCTGCTCGACGTGCAGGTGGCCATGCTGGCCAACCAGGCCAGCAACTTTCTGGTCGGCGGGCTGGTGCCCAAGCGCATGGGCAACGCCCACATGAACGTGGTGCCTTACCAGGTGTTTGCCACCCAGGACGGCCACCTCGTG
>JANMXG010000494.1:0-3636 GCA_031394235.1 Betaproteobacteria bacterium | reverse complement strand
CGCTCGGGGCCGGCCAGCAGTTGCAGCGGCTGGCCGTCCAGCAGCGGGCCTTGTGCGCGCTCGGCCAGGGCAATCGGTGCCGGCAGCAACCACAGCGGCTGCGCGGCCAGCCGGTGGGCGCCGGCCAGGGCGGTCGGGGCTGTCAGGGCAGCCGCCCGGCCGCCGGCCGGTGCCCCGGCAGGCGCGCCCAGCCGGGCGGCGTCGGCCGGCTGCCAGCGGGTGCTGTGTTCGGGGCGGTGGTCGGACACGGCGGCCAGGCATTGCACCTGGGCCGTGCCCAGGCGCGCCTGCAGGCGGTCGACCAGCCGGGCCAGGCCCTCACGCTCGCTGGCCCGGCTGGCAAACAGCTCACCATTGGGCGGCGCGCCAGCCGACAACTGGTCGCACAGCAGGCTGAGCTCCAGCGCGGGCGCTGCCAGCGGCAGCCGGCCCAGGTGCTCGGCCAGCAGACTGTGCAGGTGCCGGGGGTCGGCGGCCGGCTCGGCCGGGGCGATGACCAGCGTGGTGTGCGTGGGCGGCTGCTCGGCGTCGGGGCTGTCGCGGCGACGCCGCACGTCGTGGTGCATCACCAGGCTGAACCGCACGATGCGGGCCTGCCGGGCACCGGCCCAGGCCAGCAGCCGTGCCAGCAGCACCTGCGCGCCGGCCAGCACCTGGGCGCTGGTGTCGGCCCGGCACAGCAGCTCGATGCGGCTGGCAAAAGACAGCGGCAGGGTCAGCCAGGCATGGACCTCGGGCGCGTGGCCGCGGGCGCGGTCGATATCCGCCAGCAGATCGGGCCCGAAGCGCCGCACCAGCCCGGCCCGCGGCAGCGTGCGCAGGTCGGCCAGGGTGTGCAGGCCCATGCCCTGCAGGGCTTGCAGCTGCGGCACGCCCGGACCCAGCAGTTGCAGCGGCACGGTGTCGAGCAGGCGCTGCAGCGCGTCGGCGGCGCTGGGGTGTGCGGTGAGGTGTGCGGTGAGATGTGCGGCGGGGTGTCCGGTAGGGTGCGCAGTGGTGCGTCCGGCGAGGTGTGGGACGGTGTGCGGCCCCAGCGCCAGATCGTCGCGCCAGGCGGCCAGCAGCGCCGCCCCCAGCGCGGTGGGTGCGCTGGCGATGCGCACGCTGTGGCCCAGGGGCGCCAGCGCGCTGCGCAGCCGGTCCAGCAACGCGGGCAGGCCGCCAAAGTAGCGCAGGCAGGACTGCACCTCCAGCCGCACGCCCACCAGCGCCGGGCTGGGCGCGGGGTTGGCGTCGCTGGCCAGTCCGCTGCTGCGGGGGCGGGCCGCCAGGCCGGCCGGCGTGGCCCAGGTGACCGACGGGCTGAAGGCCAGCGCCACATGGGCCACGGCACGCAGGGCCTGGGTGTCGCGATGGGCGTCGGCCGCGGCCAGCAGCAGATCGGGCGCCAACGCCAGCGCGGTGGCGCGCTTCATGCCGGGGCGCACGCCACGCTCGATGGCCAGCGCATCGGCATGCTGCACCTGGTGGTCGTGCAGCAACGCCAATGGCCGCCCGGCGTGCTCAGGGCTGCGCGTGGCCGCCCCGGATTCGAGCGACAGCGCAGGCAGGTGCAGGGCCAGCCACAGCATGGTTTTTTGAGGCGTTGGGAGGGCCAGCGGCCGGGCGGTGTGAAAACAGTGCGCTGCGTGGCGCGGGGCTCAGGGCGCGGAAAAACGGTGACGCTCCGGCGCTCAACCCCGGTGCCGATCGGCCTGGCCGACCTGCCGTGACAGCGGGGATGACGGCGGGTGCGGCAAGCTACCCGACCGGTCCGGCCCCGCCGCGACCCGGCCAGCAGTCTGCGCGCTGGCCGCCACCTGGCGGGTCAGCTCACGCGCCTGGGCCTGGGCCTGCTGGCGTGGCGTCAGCGGTGACGGCAGCGCCAGGCGCAGCGCCTGGGCCAGCGGTGGGCCGCGCCGCTTGAGCAGGCGCAGCGACAGCCCGTCCACCCCCGCCGGCTGCAGCAGCAGGCGCAGCGGCGCGGGGCTGGGTTTGCTGCGGGCCAGTGCATCCCGGAAGACAAATACCGGTCCGTCGTGCGCCTGGGCGGCGATCTGCAGGCGCCGCAGGGTATCGGCGCCCAGGTTGAGCGGCAACCAGGCCAGGATGGCGCTGACATGGCCGCTCTTGAGCGCCTGCTCCAGCGCCCACAGCAGGTCGGCGCTGGCCAGCAGCGGCGCCAGCCGGTTGGCGCTGCGCGGCACACCGGCCGCCGCCACCCGCCCCGGACCGGTGCGGGACTGCACCACCAGCCAGTGCCGGCTGTCGATGCCGCACTGCAGCAGCGCCCAGGCGCTGAGCACGGCGGGGGGATCGAACAGCATCACGCAGCGGGCCTCGGCGGACAGCGCCGGCGCCAGCAGGCGCAGCTCACCCACGCCGGGCTGGGGCAGCAGCAACTCGGTCAGCACGCTGTGCGGCCAGCCGCCGCCGGGCAACTGGGCGTCCAGCACGTCGAACCCGCTGGCGGTGGTGCGACCGGGTGCGCCACCGATCTGGCTGGCGCGCCACAAGCCCGGGTGCAACTGGCTGAGCCGGGTGGCGCGGTTGACGGCGTCCGGCGGCTGTGCCGGGATCAGCCGCGGCCCCAGCGGCGAGACCAGCGGCGGCCCGGCATCCACCGCCCCGCCGTGGCCAGCCTGCGGCGGCCGGGGCACGTCGTCCGGCAGATCAAACAGGGGCAGCGACAGGTTCACGCCAATACTGTACGTTCATACAGTATTTCTGGCAAGCGACCAGCAAGCGACCAGCAAGCGCCCGGCAAGCAATCTGCAAGCGGCTGGCAAGCGGCCGACAAATCCGGGTGTGTCGGCCGGCCGCCACACCCGGGCCACGGCATGGCGGGCGCGCCGGATAATCCCCCCCCGACGGGCTTGCCAGGGCTTGGCAGACCGTTCGACCTGGCGCCGCTGTCGCAGCGCCAGGCCCGCCGCGCCCGCCCCTCCCCGCCCATGCCCACCCTGCTGCAGCGTTTTGCCCGCATCACCCCGTACTTCCGCCAGGGCCGGATCGGCATCCTCGTGGCCTTCATCGGCTCGCTGATCGGTGCCGCCACCGAGCCGCTGATCCCCGAGATGATGAAGCCGCTGCTCGACCAGGGTTTTACCGGCGGCAAGCTCGCGCTGTGGATGGTGCCGGTGGCCATCGTCGGCATCTTTGCGGTGCGCGGGGTGGCCGGCTTTGTCGCGCAGTACGCACTGTCCTGGGCCGCCTACCGCGGCGTGCAAGACCTGCGCGAGGCCCTGTTCCAGCGCATCCTGACCGGCCAGCCGGCGATGTTTGGCCTGCGCACCGCCAGCAGCCTGACCAACACCCTGGTCTACGAGGTGCAAAACGGCGCCACCCAACTGGTCAACTCGATCCTCACGCTGGTCAAGGACTCGCTCACGCTGCTGGCGCTGTTGGGCTATTTGTTCTGGCTGAACTGGAAGCTGACGCTGTTTGTCGGTGTGCTGTTCCCGGCGGTGGCACTGCTGATGCGCACGGTGGGTGCGCGCCTGCACCGGTTGGCGCGCGAGGGCCAGGACGCCACCGACTCATTGGCCTACGTGGTCGAGGAGAACGTGCTGGCCTGGCGCATCGTGCGGCTGCACGGCGCCGCCGCGCGCCAGGCCCGGCGCTTCGATCAGCATGCGCTGACGCTGCGCCGGGTGC
>JANMXG010000493.1:0-5128 GCA_031394235.1 Betaproteobacteria bacterium | reverse complement strand
GAAGTTCGGCTTCTTGCTCGACGCGCTGAAATACGGCGCGCCGCCGCACGGTGGCCTGGCCTTCGGCCTGGACCGCATCGCCACGCTGATGACCAAGGCCGAGTCGATCCGCGACGTGATCGCCTTCCCCAAGACCCAGCGCGCCCAGTGCCTGCTGACCGGTGCACCCAGCCTGGTGGACGAAGCGCAGCTGCGTGAGCTGCACATCCGGCTGCGCAACCCGGGTGGCGTGACCGTCTGAGCGGGCGAGAGTTTTGGCTGCGCTGAGACTTCGTTTTAGCTGCGCTGAAACTTCGATTTAGCTGCGCTGAAACTTCGTTTTAGCTGCGCTGAAACTTCGTTTTCTACTGCGCAGCCGCCATGCGTCGTCGGCCGGATGCTCGGAAACCTCACGTACAGGGAGTACGTTCCGGTTCCTGCGCGCCGGGCTCGGCCTGGCCTGACGATTGCTCGCTACGCAAACTCTCATCCTTCGAGCCTCGCTTGACCGTGAGCGGCCAGATGGCAGCTTGCAGGGGTAAAGCGGCGGCCGGATTGTGCAGCGCGCCAGCAAGGTCTAACATCCGTTATAACTTTGCTGGAGCCCTTCATGCACGCCCTCAAACTCACCCAGATCGGCAATTCAGTTGGCGTCATCCTGCCCAAGGAGGTGCTGGCCAGGCTGAAGCTGGAAAAAGGTGACACGGTCTACGTCACCGAGACGCCCGACGGCGTTGCGCTGACTCCGCTGAACCCCAATTTTGAGCAGCAGCTGGAGTTGGGCCGCGAGTACATGCGCGAGTACCGCGACACGTTCCGGGCCTTGGCCAAATGAGCTGGCGCTGGATCGATCGGCGCCTGCTCGTGTTGCTGCACGACGAAAGTCTGGCCATGCATGGCGGCGCCTCGGGCTTGCGTGAAGCAGGGCTGCTTGATTCGGTGCTGGCGCGCCCGTTGAACCTGACGGCCTACGGCGAGCCCGATCTGGCCGGCTTGGCTGCCAGCTACGCGTCGGGGCTGGCTCAGAACCCTCCCTTTGTTGATGGCAACAAGCGGGCAGCCTTCCTGTCGGCAGGCCTGTTTCTCGGTCTCAACGGATACCGGCTCACGGCATCCCAGGCCGAAGCCACCGTGGCCGTAATCGGGCTGGCATCAGGTGAAATTGATGAAGCCACTTTTGCCGCCTGGCTGCGTGATCGCATCGCTGCGCGTTGACCCCAATTGAGTACCCCATGAATCAGTTACACAAGCTCCAACACGACCGTGAAGCCGGCCGATTCGTTGACATCAGCGACGCCACCCTCGACACCACCCGCATCGATGACACCCGGATCAAAGCGGTGCGGGCGCTGGTCTCGCCCGCCGTGCTGCTGGAAGAACTGCCCGTCACCGCGGCGATCGAGGCGCTGGTCGAGACCACCCGCGATGCCATCGGTGCCGTCTTGCGCGGCCGGGACGACCGGCTGCTGGTGGTGGTCGGCCCCTGCTCGATCCACGACCACGACCAGGCGATGCAGTACGCCCGCCTGCTCAAGCCCCTGGCCGATGCGCTGGCGGGCGAGTTGATCGTCGTGATGCGGGTGTATTTTGAAAAACCCCGCACCACCGTCGGCTGGAAAGGTTACATCAACGACCCCCGGCTGGACGGCAGCTTCCGCATCAACGAGGGACTGCGCCGGGCGCGTGAGCTGCTTCTGGAGATCAACGCGCTGGGCCTGCCCGCTGGCACCGAGTTTCTCGACCTGCTCAGCCCACAGTACCAGAGCGACCTGATCGCCTGGGGCGCGATCGGCGCCCGCACCACCGAGAGCCCCAGCCACCGCCAGCTCGCCTCGGGGCTGTCGTGTCCGGTGGGCTTCAAGAACGGCACTGACGGCGGGGTGCAGGTGGCCGCCGACGCGCTGGTCTCGGCTGCGGCGCCGCACGCCTTCATGGGCATGACCAAGATGGGCGTGGCGGCAATCTTCGAGACCCGCGGCAACGCTGACGGCCACGTCAACCAGCGCGGTGGCAAGACGCCCAACTACGACGCTGCGCATGTGTCGGCAGCGTGCGCCAGCTTGAAAAAAGCCGGCCTGCGAGAGCAGGTGATGGTGGACTGCTCACACGCCAACTCGGCCAAGCAGCACCGCCGCCAGATCGACGTGGCCGCTGACGTTGCCGGGCAACTGGCTGACGGTGAGCACCGCATCATCGGGTTGATGGTTGAAAGCCATTTGCACGAAGGCCGGCAAGATCTGAAAGACGGCGTGCCGCTGCAGCCTGGCGTGTCGATCACCGACGCCTGCATCGCCTGGACCGACACCGAGCCGCTGCTGCACGGCTTGGCCGCTGCAGTGCGCCAGCGCAGGGCACGGCCATGACCGCATCGGCACGGCCTTTCAAGATTCCCGAGAGCGTGCTGGTGGTGATCTACACCCCGGCACTCGACGTGCTGCTGATCGAGCGCGCTGACCAGCCTGGCTTCTGGCAAAGCGTGACCGGCAGCAAGGACTTTGCCGATGAGCCGCTGATCGAGACCTGCATCCGCGAGGTGGCCGAGGAAACCGGCATCAAGGTCAGCCCGTCCGGGCGGGCACCGGGTGTGCCCCCGTCGGCGCTGCATGACTGGGGCTTGCGCAATGTCTACGAGATCTACCCGGTCTGGCGCCACCGCTACGCACCCGGCGTGACGCAAAACACCGAGCATGTGTTCGGCCTGTGTGTGCCAGCGGGCACGCCTGTCACCTTGAGCCCGCGTGAGCACCTGCAGCACGCCTGGCTGCCCTGGCGCGAGGCGGCTGACCGCTGCTTTTCACCCAGCAATGCCGAGGCGCTGCTGCACCTGCCCCGGATGATCGCCTGATCGAGCCCACCATGCGCAAACCCGCTTTTGGCCCGTCACGCCTGCCGCAACCCGGTCACCTGACTACCCAGCACAGCAGCCAGACGATGCGGGTGGCCACCTACAACATCCACAAGGGTGTACGGGGCGTGGGGCCGCGCAAGCGGCTGGAGATCCACAACCTGGGCCTGGGCATCGAGGCGCTGGACGCCGATCTGGTCTGCCTGCAGGAGGTGCGCCTGTTCCACCAGCGCGAGGCGCTGCACTTCCAGCGCACGCTGTTGGGCTGGCCCGAAGGCGGCCAGGCCGATTACCTGGCGCCCGACGGTTATGAGGTGGCCTACCGCACCAATGCGGTCACGCGCCACGGTGAGCACGGCAATGCGCTGCTGTCGCGCTGGCCGATCGGCGATGTGGGCCACCACGATGTGTCGGACCACCGCTTCGAGCAGCGGGGCCTGCTGCATGTGCCGGTGCTGTGGCAGGGCGTGGAGGTGCATGCGGTGGTGGCGCACTTCGGCTTGATCCATGCCAGCCGGGTGCGCCAGGTCGAGCGCCTGGCCGAGTTCATCGCCGCCGAGGTGCCGCCGGACGCGCCGCTGCTGGTGGCGGGCGATTTCAACGACTGGGGCGAGAAGCTCGACGGCCCGATGCGCGAGATCGACCTGCATCGCGCCAGCGCCGGTCCCGAGCGCGCGCAGCGCACGTTTCCGTCGTCGGTGCCGTTGTTCGCGATGGACCGGGTCTACACCCGCGGCATGGCCTGCGTGTCGGCCAGCGTGCCGCGCAACAGCGGCTGGGCCCGCATGTCCGACCACCTGCCGCTGGTGGTCGAGCTGCAGCTTGATTGACCTGCAACCGCCGGTTCAGCGTCCGATGACACCGCCACCCGCGACTGATTCACAGCCACCGGCGGTGTTGGCATCTCAGCTGACAGGCGGCAATGCGGTGGTACTCCAGGCCGGTGGCGACGAGCTGTTTCCGGCGATGTGTGCGGCGATCGCCGCGGCGCGCCACCAGGTCTGGGTGGCTACCTATATCTTCCACGACGACCCCGCCGCCCACCGCGTGGCGCTGGCCCTGGCCGACGCGGCGCGGCGCGGCGTGTGGGTCGGTGTGGTGGTCGACGGCTTCGGCAGCAAGGCCACGCTGCCGCGGCTGCGCGAGTGGATGGCAGGCGCCGGGGTCAATTTGGCGGTGTTCCGGCCGGTGGACCGCTGGTGGCGGCTGTTGCAGCCGGGCCAGTTGCGGCGCCTGCACCACAAGCTCTGCGTGGTCGACGGCGAGCTGGGCTTTGTCGGCGGCATCAACATCATCGACGACCGCAATGACCTTCACCACGGCTGGTCCGACGCGCCCCGGCTGGACTTTGCGGTGCGGCTGTTCGGGCCGGCGGCGGTGCTGATGGAGCAAACCGCCCGTGCGATGTGGAGCCGTGCTGCACTCGGCGCCGACTGGCGCGAAGAGGTGATTCAACTGGCCCGCGGTGCTGAGCCGATGGCGCGTGCCCGCCGGGTGTTGGCGCGCTTGCGGGTGTCGCCAGAGCCGGGGGCGGAAGTTGCCGCGTCCGCCGTACTGGCGCCGGTACGGGTGGCTTTTTTGGTGCGTGACAACCTGCGGCGCCGTCGCAGCATCGAACATGCCTATGTCGAAGCCATCAGCCGGGCCAGCGACCGGGTTGACCTGATCTGCCCGTATTTCTACCCGGGCCGGTTGTTTCGGCGCGCACTGCGCCGTGCCGCGCAGCGCGGCGTGCGGGTGCGGCTGCTGCTGCAGGGCAAGGCCGACTACAGGTTTGCGGCGCTGGCCGCGCAGGTGCTGTATGACGAGATGCTGCGCAGCGGGGTGCGGGTGTTCGAGTACACGCCGGCGTTTTTGCATGCCAAGGTGGCGGTGGTCGACGGCGCCTGGGCCACCGTCGGCAGCAGCAACATCGACCCGTTGTCGCTGCTGCTGAACCTGGAGGCCAACCTGATCGTGCACGACGCACCGTTCGCCGCCGATCTGGCGCGGCGCATTGACGCCGCGATCGTGGTGTCGCACGAGGTGCTGCGTGCCGGCGCGGCCCGCGGCTGGTGGTCTGCGCTGCGCCGCAGCTTTGTGGCCACGGCGGCGTACTGGTTTCTGCGCATGGCCGGTATCACCGGCAAATATTGACACCCTGACCGGATTGCTACCACCCGATCACCGTGCAAGCCCTTGTCATCCAGCAGCCGAGCGGCCTGTACTGTCCGCCCGGAGATTTCTACATCGACCCCTGGCGGCCAGTGCCGCGCGCGGTCATCACCCACGCCCATGCCGACCACGCCCGCGCTGGCCACGGCC
>JANMXG010000492.1:0-2312 GCA_031394235.1 Betaproteobacteria bacterium | reverse complement strand
CATGGCCAGCAACACTGCTGCGTCAAACACCAGGATCGCCAGCCGGTTGTAGGGCAGCACCAGGTTGGGCAGCACCTGGACGCCGCCCGACATCCAGGCCGGGTTCTCGACGCCGACGTTCTGCGCGCCAAACAGTGACCGCACCGCCTGCATCAGCACCAGACTGATGCCCCAGGTGGCCAGCAGCGTCTCCAGCGGACGGCCGTAGAGCCAGCGGATCACCGTGCGCTCCAGCACCGCACCGACCCCGGCACTGGCTAAAAAAGCCGCCGGTATCGCCACCACGATGTACCAGTCAAACGCCCCCGGCAGGTGTTGCTTGAACAGGTTTTGCACCAGGTAGGTGGCGTAGGCGCCGATCATCATCAGCTCACCGTGGGCCATGTTGATCACGCCCATCAGGCCGTAGGTGATCGCCAGGCCCAGCGCCACCAACAGCAGGATCGAGCCCAGGCTCAAGCCGGTGAACAACAGGCCCAGCCGCTCGCCCCAGACCAGTTGGCTCTGCACGCTGTCGAGCGCGGCCTGGATGGCTGCCTTGACCGTGGCATCCGTCTCGGTGCCCAGTTTTTCCAGCAGCAAGGACCGGGTGGCGGGTGAACTGCTGCCCGAAAGCGCCTTGGCCGCTGCCAGCCGCTTGGCAGGATCGTCAGACGAGATCAGCACCGCGGCGCGCAGCAGTTGCAGTCTGGCCTTCAGCTCGGGGTCGGTCTCGGCGGTGGTCGCCTTGTCGATCAGGCCGAGCTTGCCTTCGTCAACCTGGTCTTTCAGGCCAGTGATCGCCGCGGCCCGCACTGCGCGGTCCGGCGATACCAGTTTGAGCACCGCAATCGCCGATTCCAGCTCGCGGCGCATGCGGTTGTTGGTGACGGTGTCTTCAGCGTCTGCCGGCAGCACAGCCGGCTTGCCGCTGGCCGCCTCCACCGTCTTGCCGTCGGCCACGATGTAGGCCTTGCCCGCCGATGTCTTGACGGTCTCGTCCAGCAGTGCTTTGACAAAGGGCTCCAGCGCGGTATCGGCCTCGGCCACCACCGCGTTGAGCGTCTTGATACGGTCATCGAGCTCACCGGCCGCAATCTGGCCGGCTTGCTCGGGGCTCAGTGCAAAGGCCAGAGGAGTTGCCAACCCCGACATCACCGCAATCAGCAGAAAAGCAATGGGAAATCTCATGGAACGGCAGCACAGCGCATGGCGGTCGTGAGGTTTTCTGTCCCCGGCAGGGGACAGGCCGCAAAGCGGCCAGGGGAGCGGGCTGGCTGTCGAAGCGCGAAACCGGATCCGGGTTTCCCGGTCCGGTTTCGACAGCCCCCAGGGGGCGGCCGCCAGGCGGCCGGGCTCACTTTTTCTCGGGTTCGTCCTTCTTGCCCTTGTTCTCGGGGATGTACGGGCTCCAGGGCTCGGCGCGCACCGGGCCCTTGGTCTTCCAGACCACGCCAAACTGGCCATCAGCCTTGATCTCACCGATGAACACCGGCTTGTGCAGGTGGTGGTTCTTGGCGTCCATCGTCGACACAAAGCCGCCCGGCGCCGGGAAGGTTTGGCCGGCCATCGCCGCGATCACCTTGTCGGTGTCGGTGCTCTTGGCTTTCTCGACCGCAGCCTTCCACATGTGGATGCCGATGTAGGTGGCCTCCATCGGGTCGTTGGTCAGCGGCTTGTCCTTGTGGCCGGCGATGCCCTTGGCCTTGGCATAGTCGCTCCATTGCTTGACAAACGCAGTGTTGGCCGGGCTCTTGATGCTCATGAAGTAGTTCCAGGCCGCCAGGTGGCCCACCAGCGGCTTGGTGTCCACGCCCCGCAGCTCTTCTTCACCCACCGAGAACGCCACCACCGGCACGTCGGTCGCCTTCAGGCCCTGGTTGCCCAGTTCCTTGTAGAACGGCACGTTGGAGTCGCCATTGATGGTGGATACGACAGCCGTCTTCTTGCCCTCGCCGGCAAACTTCTTGATCTTGGCGATGATGCCCTGGTAGTCGGCATGGCCGAAGGGGGTGTACTCCTCCATGATGTCGGCGTCGGCCACACCCTTGGACTTCAGGAACGAGCGCAGGATCTTGTTGGTGGTGCGCGGGTAGACATAGTCGGTGCCCAGCAGCACCCAGCGCTTGGCCGAGCCGCCGTCCTTGCTCATCAGGTATTCCACCGCAGGGATGGCCTGCTGGTTCGGCGCGGCACCGGTGTAGAAGACGTTCTTGGACAGCTCTTCGCCTTCGTACTGCACCGGGTAGAAGAGCAGGCCGTTGAGCTCTTCCACCACCGGCAGCACGCTCTTGCGCGACACGCTGGTCCAGCAGCCGAAGATCACCGCGACC
>JANMXG010000491.1:0-3195 GCA_031394235.1 Betaproteobacteria bacterium | reverse complement strand
AAGCGCTTCATCGCGGTGTTCTACCCGTCGGCCGAGTTTTTGGTCACCACCCGCATCACGCAGGTGGCGGGGCATCATTTCCAGACCAACGGCAAGGTGCTGGTCAACCCGGGCTGGCTGGCGGTCTACGGCAAGGAGGCGCAGGACGAAGACGCCAATCTTGTGCCAGTGCAGCCCAACGAGACGGTGGCCAACGCGCATGTTGCGGTCAATGCGCTCAAGACCAAGCCGCCGGCGCGCTACACCGAGGCCACCCTGCTCAGCGCGATGGAGGGCGCCGGCAAGCTGATCGACGACGACGAGTTGCGCGAGGCCATGGCCGAAAAGGGCCTGGGCACGCCCGCCACCCGGGCCCAGGTGATCGAGGGCCTGATCGCCGAAAAATACATCCTGCGCGAGGGCCGCGAGTTGTGCCCCACGGCCAAGGCCTTCCAGCTGATGACGCTGCTGCGCGGGCTGGCGATCGAGGATTTGACCAAGCCCGAGCTCACCGGCAACTGGGAGCACCAGCTGGCCGAGATGGAGCACGGCCGCCTCAGCCGCCAGGCCTTCATGCAGGACATCGCGGCGATGGCCGAGCGCATCGTGCGCAAGGCCAAGGAGTACGACCGCGACACCATCCCCGGCGACTACGCCACGCTGGCCGCGCCCTGCCCGAATTGCGGCGGCGTGGTCCGGGAGAACTACCGGCGCTTCACTTGCGTCGGTTCCGATTCGGGCTCGGCCGAGGGTTGTGGCTTCTCGATGACCAAGATCCCCGCCGGCCGCAGTTTTGAGCTGCGCGAGGTCGAGACTTTTCTGACCGAGCACAAGATCGGGCCACTGGAGGGCTTTCGGTCCAAGGCGGGCTGGCCGTTCAGCGCCGAGTTGAAGCTGGTGCGCGACGAGGAGATCAAGAACTGGAAGCTCGAATTCGACTTTGGCGACGATGCCAAGGGCGCCGACGGTGAGGCGATTGCGATCGACTTCAGCGGCCAGCCGTCGTTTGGCGCTTGCCCCAAGTGCAAGGGCCATGTCTACGAGCACGGCACCAACTACGCCTGCCAGCATGCCGTCAGCGCCCCCATCACCTGCGACTTCAAGACCGGCAAGATCATCCTGACCCAGCCGGTGTCGCATGAGCAGGTGACCAAGCTGCTGGCCATCGGCAAGACCGACCAGTTGGAGGGCTTTGTCTCCAACCGCACCAAGCGCAAGTTCAAGGCGATGCTGGTGTGGGACGAGAAAGAGGGCAAGGTGACCTTCGAATTTGCACCGCGCGTGGCCAAGGCGGGAGCCAAGACGGCCGCCGGTGCGCCCGCTGCCGGGGGCGCCGGCGCGGCTGCCGCGCCGTATGTGCGCGCTGCGGCCCGCGCCCCGGCCCAGAAGGTGGTGGCCAAGAAAACCGTGGCCCGGAGGGTGGCGGCGAAAAAAGCGCCCGCCAAGAAGGCCGCGGCGCGCAAGCGCGCTGCCTGAAGCGTGGAGCCAGGCCAGGCCCGCCGTGACCCTGCTGCGGGACGACGGCACGCGCCGCAAGCCAGTACCGGTCGCCCTGCCCGAGGCCCAGCGGGCCACGTGGCTGGCGAAGTCGGTGTTGCCGGGCGCCGAATGAACGCCGGCCGCCGCCAGCCTGCGCAGCGACACCGCCAGCGCATGAGGGTCGGCTGATGTCACTGATCGTCGTCAACAAGCTGCTGGCCATTTTTTGCACCGTCGCGCTGGGCTGGGTGGCCGGGCGGTTGCGCTGGCTGGGAAAGCCGGCGGGCGGTATCGACCCGGCGCGGCTGCTGGGCAATGCGGCGTTCTACATTTTTGTGCCGGCGCTGCTGTTCCGCACCACCGCGCGGTTGGACGTGGCCGGTCTGCCCTGGGCCACGGTCGTGGCGTTTTTTGTGCCGGTGCTGGGGATGCTGCTGGCGGTATACAGCGTGGCACGCTGGCGGCGGCGCGGCGCGGCGGCCAGCAACCTGGAGGCGGGTGAACGCGCCGCCGCCGCGCCCGCCACGCAGGCCATCACCGTGGTGTTTGGCAACTCGGTGCAGGTCGGTATCCCAATGGCGGCGGCGCTGTTTGGCGAGGCGGGGCTGGGCATCCACATCGCACTCGTCAGCCTGCATGCGCTGGTGCTGCTGACCCCCCTGACCGTGCTGGTCGAGCTGGACCTGGCCCGCGCCCGGGCCCAGCATGAGGCCACCGCCGGCCTGCTGCGCACGCTGCGCCAGACCGTGCGCAACACCTTGATCCATCCCGTCGTGCTGCCGGTACTGGCGGGGCTGGTCTGGCACACCACCGGCTGGCCGCTGCCGGGCGCGCTGGACGAAACCCTGCAACTGCTGGGCACCGCGGTGGCGCCGCTGTGCCTGGTGCTGATCGGCATCACGCTGGCCTACACCGCCGGCAAGACGGTGGCGGGTGCGGTGCGGGCCGCGCTGGGGCTGGCGCTGCTCAAGCTGTTGGGCCTGCCGGCGCTGGTGCTGACTGTTGCGCACTGGGGCTTTGGGCTGAGCGGCCTTCCGCTGCAGGTGGTAGTGGTGATGGCCGCGCTGCCCAGCGGCAGCAATGCGCTGATCTTTGCGCAACGCTACCGGTCGCAAGAGGCCGAAACCACCACCGCTATCGTGCTGTCCACGCTGGGTTTTGCGCTCACCGCGCCGCTGTGGCTGGCGCTGCTGGCCTGGCTGGGCTGAGCGCCTGATCCTGCGGGTGCCGCACCGCACGGCCGAAGCACGGCGCTGCGCGAGACCAGCGCGGCACCGCTTCAGCCGCCCGGAAGCGTGTCGCGGGGGTCGTCGCCGATGGCGCTGCGCAGCACCGCCTTGTCGGGCCCGAAGGTCACCGAAAACACCTTGCGCGACTGGCCGTCCCTAAAGCGCCACTCCCAGATCTCCTCGTCAGGCTTGAGCGCAAACTGGTGCGTCTTGGCCGGCGTGCCCAACAGCGCACGCACCTCGTTTTGCGACTGGCCCGGCTGCACCCGAGCAAAGTTGGTGGGCGTCAGCAACTGGCGCAGCGACGTCATCTTGCCGTCAGCACCGATCGTGATCAGGTAACTGGTCTCGCCCTCGAGCTGGCGTGGGTACGCCATCACTTTTGAGCCGTCGACTTTTTCGGTCACCGTGACCGGCTCACCGAACTGCCTGCGCACCTCGGCCTCGGTAGACAGCCCTTCTTCGAGCTTCTCGATGCGTTGCGCATCACAGGCGACCAGACCCGTGG
>JANMXG010000490.1:0-3333 GCA_031394235.1 Betaproteobacteria bacterium | reverse complement strand
TCGGCGCCCCAGGATGCGATCACGTCGACCTGCGGGCTGTGCACGTGGGTGTCGATGAAGCCCGGCAACAGCAAGCGGCCGCTGTGGTCGAGCTTGCGCCAGTCATCGCCGGGTGCATCAGGCTGAACCGCTGCGATACGGCCGCGGGCATCGATCAGCAGCCAGTGCGCCGGGCGCCAGCGCACGGCGGCGCTGTGGCGGTCGTTCAGGCCGGGGTCGCCGGTGAAGTCCAGCAAATCGGCCAGGATGGCGGTCTGGCCGGGCAGGTGGTCGGTCATGCCCGCCCCTCCACCAGCGCACGCGCCACGTCGCGCACCTGCTCGCGCAGCCAGCGCACAGCCGTTGAGGCGTGGGTCAGTTCATGCCAGAGCTGGTAGTAGGTCAGCAACGGAAATTCCATCGGGCAGCGCACGATGCGCACCGGCAGGCTGCCGATGTAGCGGCTGCAGAACTGGCGGCCGGTGGTCAGCACCAAAGAAGAGCGCGCCACCATCGCCGGTGCCAGGCCGAAATGCGGGCTGCGCACCACGATGCGTCGCTGCATGCCCTTGGCCTGCAGCAACTCATCGACCACCCCCACGCCACCGGCATGCAGGGGCGTGGGTGCGATGTGGTCAGAGGCCAGGTAACGCTCGGCCGTCCACTGGCGTGGGTCGCGCAGCGAAGGATGGTCCAGGCCGACCAGGCAGACGATCTCGTCGCTGACCAGCCGGCCCAGATGCAACTCGGCTGGCGGCGCCAGCCAGTTGCCCACCACCCGGTCCACCTCGCCCCGGGCCAGATGGCCCCGGTAGTCGTAGTCACGGGTCAGCGGCAGCAGGTCCAGCGTGACGCCCGGCGCCTGGCTGCGCACCCGGGACACCAGCTCGGGCAAGAAGATCGGGTCGAGGTAGTCGCTGGCAGCGACGCGGAAATGCTGCGCCGCCAGCGCCGGCACAAAACCCTGGGCCGCGGCATGGCCGCCAAACAGCGCCTGTGCCCCTTGCAACACCTGGGCCGCCGCCGGCAGCAGGCCCAGCGCCACGGTGGTGGGCGCCATGCCGTTGCCGGCGCGCACCAGCAGCGGGTCACCGATCAGGCCACGCAGGCGCTTCAACTGGCCGGACAGCGCAGGCTGGGTGGTGCGCAGCTTCAGGGCGGCGCGCGAAACACTGCGCTCGGTGATCACGGTGTGAAAGGCCCGGATGAGTGAGAGCTCGATCTTGTCGAATGCCGAAGCGGTCGTCATACACCCAAGCTGATAGCGGATATCTTTCAAAATGTAGTGCACTGCACCGTGCAGCGGCTACCTTACGGGTATGTCCCAGGCATCCCATTCCAGCAGCGACCCGGTGCAACCGGCCCGGCCGGTCCGCTTTTTTCACCGCGGCGAGATGGTCTCGGTGCAGGGCCTGGACTCGACCACCTCGGTGTTGAGCTGGTTGCGGGAACACGCCCACTGCAGCGGCACCAAAGAGGGCTGCAACGAGGGCGACTGCGGCGCCTGCACCGTGCTGGTGGGTGAGTTGCAGCCCGAGGGCTCGGTGCGCTTCAAGCCGATCAACAGCTGTATCCAGTTTTTGCCCACGCTCGACGGCAAGGCGCTGTTGACGGTTGAAGACCTGGGCGGTCAGCATCCGGCGCAGCACGCGATGGTGGCCTGCCACGGCTCGCAGTGCGGCTTTTGCACACCGGGCTTTGTGGTGTCGCTGGCCGCCACGCTGGACCGTCACGGCGCGGCCGGCACAACAGCCACGCGCCAGCAGATCGCCGACGATTTGTCAGGCAACCTGTGCCGCTGCACCGGCTACCGACCGATCCTGGACGCCGGCCAACAGATGTTTGACCTGCCCAGGCCAATGCTGGACAGCCCCGCCATGCGCGCAGCGCTGCTGGCCATGCAGGCCGACCCACCGCTGCACTACGCCGCCGCCACGCCCTTGCACGCGCCGCGCACGCTGGCTGACCTGGCGGCCTTGCGGCTGGCCAAGCCCGAGGCCCGCTTGTTGGCCGGCAGCACCGACATCGGGCTGTGGGTCAACAAGCAGTTTCGCGAGCTGGGCGAGTTGATCTACCTGGGCGAGGTGGCCGAGCTCAAGACGATCACCACCACACTCACCGGAACCGCTGAAGGCAACTGGCTGGAGATCGGCGCTGGCGCGTCGCTCGACGCAGCCTGGACCGCACTGGCCGCGCACTGGCCAGCCACACACCAGATGGGGCTGCGTTTTGCGTCGCTGCCGATCCGCGAGGCGGGCACGCTGGGCGGCAACATCGCCAACGGCTCGCCTATCGGCGACGGCGCGCCGGTGCTGATTGCGCTGGGGGCTCGCATCGTGCTGCGCCGGGGCGAGGTGCAACGCACGCTCTTGCTGCAGGATTTCTACCTGGACTACATGAAAAACCAGCTCCAGCCCGGCGAGTTTGTCGAATCGCTTCGGGTGCCCCTGCCCCAGCCGGCCGACCAGCTTCGGGTCTACAAACTGAGCAAGCGCTTCGACTGCGACATCTCGGGTTTGTCGGCCGGCCTGTGGTTGCAGCTTGCGGGCAACACCGTGCAGGCGGCGCGGTTTGCCTTTGGCGGCCTGGCCGGTACCGTCAAACGCGCTGCAGGTGCCGAGGCCGCCGTGCTGGGCCAGCCCTGGACCGAGCCCACGGTGCAGGCCGCCATGGCAGCGCTGGACCGCGACTTCCAGCCTTTGTCCGACGTGCGCGCGTCCGCCGACTACCGCCGCCGGGCCGCCCGCAACCTGCTGCTGCGCTTGTGGCTGGAGACCCGGCCGGACGCGCCCCTGCCGGCGGCTGAAACCTCGGTCTGGAGCCTGTCATGAACGCCCCCCGCGAAGCCTTGGGCGCCGCCGAGACCGCCATCCAACCCAACATCCAGACAGGCGCCCAGGTCGGCATCAGCCGCCCGCATGAATCGGCCCACCTGCACGTGGCCGGCGCCGCACCCTACATCGACGACCTGCCCGAGATCGCCGGCACGCTGCATGCCGCGCTCGGCCTGTCACCGGTGGCGCATGGCAGGTTGTTGGCCATCGACCTGGCCCTGCTGCGCGCCCAGCCCGGCGTGGTGGCGGTCTACACCGCAGCCGACCTGCCCGGCACCAACGACTGCGGGCCGATCGTGCACGACGACCCGATCCTGGCCGAGGGCGAGCTGCGCCACGTCGGCCAGCCGGTGTTTGCGGTGATCGCCACCAGCCGCGACGCCGCCCGCCGCGCCGCCGCACTGGCCCCGAGGGCAATCCAGTTCGAAGCCCTGCCTGCGGTGCTGAGCGCACTCGACGCGCACGCCCGCCAGCAGTACGTGGTGCCGCCCATGCAACTGGCACGCGGCGACGCCGAGGC
>JANMXG010000489.1:0-2036 GCA_031394235.1 Betaproteobacteria bacterium | reverse complement strand
CGCTGGCAAGCTGCCTAAGGTGGCCCTGGTAGCCTGCATGCGCAAGCTCCTGACCACGCTCAACGCCATGGTCAAAACCAACAAACCTTGGGACAAATCGCTTCACGGCGCTTGACTCGAAAGACGGTTACTCAGGGCTTGAGGTCGGCAGCCTTGATGGCGGGCGCCCAGTCCGCCACCTGGCGCGCGACAAAGGCGCTGAACTCGGCCGGGCTTTGGTGGGCCGGCGTGATGCCCAGGTCTTCGAAGCGCTTGACCACCGCCGGGTCGGCCACGATCGTGGCCAGGGTCTTGGCCAGCTTGTCGACCACCTCGGGTGTCAGGCCGGCCGGGCCGGACACGCCAAAGTAGTTCTCGGCCACCAGTTGCGGATAGCCCAACTCGACCACGGTGGGCACGTCGGGTAGCAGTGGAGAGCGGCTGCGGGTGGTCACCGCCAGCGCCCGGATCTGGCCAGACTTGACCATCGGCACAAAGGCGGTGATGACGTCGATGCCTACCGGGATGGTGCCGGCGATCAGGTCGGTGGTCATGGGTGCGCCACCCCGGTAGGGCACATGGGTCATCTGGACCTTCATGGCAACCTTGGTCATCTCGCCCACGATGTGACCGATCGAGCCGGGCCCGCCGCTGCCGAATGCAAAACCCGGCACTACGGCGGCCTTGGGCAGGTCTTTCAGCGCGGCCGGGCCGGACTTTGGGTTGGCCATCCACAGCACCGGCGCCACGCCCAGCATCGCGATGTGGCTGAACTGCTTGACCGGGTCGTAGGGCGGCTTGGGCACGGTGAACGGCCCGATCGAAGTGGGGGTGGAGTTGGACAGCATCAACGTGTAGCCGTCGGGCGCTGCGCGCACCACGTCCAGCCCGCCGATGGTGCCGCCGGCGCCGGGCTTGTTGTCCACCACCACCGGTTGGCCCAGCGCTTTGGCCAGCGGCTCGGCAATGACGCGGGCAACGATGTCGCTGGCGCCCCCGGCGGCAAAGGTCACCACCAGGCGCACCGGCTTGTCGGGCCAGGCCATGGCGTACGGCGCTGCGGCAGCGACAAGAACGGCCACCAGGCGGGCGGCGGCAAGGGTGCGGGCTTGGGCCATGATCGGGCTCCTGACAGGTATGGCGGGTTGCACGCAAGCCCCGTGCCGGGCGGTTCAGCTGCCCCGGTAGGTGCTGTAGCTCCAGGGGCTGACCAGCAGCGGCACGTGGTAATGACCGGCAGCGTCGGCAATGCCGAAGTCGAGTTGTACGGTGTCTATGAAGGGTGGTTCGGGCAGGTCCAGCCCGCGCGCCCGGAAGTAGGGCGCCACCTCAAACAGCAGCCGATAGCGGCCCGCCGCCATGCTGCTGCCATCCAGCAGCGCACCGCCAGGATGGCGGCCATCGGCATTGAGCGTGAAATGGGCCAGTGTGTCGACCTGCGCGCCGCTGACG
This sequence comes from Betaproteobacteria bacterium, assembly GCA_031394235.1. Taxonomy (GTDB): domain Bacteria; phylum Pseudomonadota; class Gammaproteobacteria; order Burkholderiales; family Burkholderiaceae_C; genus Pseudaquabacterium. Next base: position 605 of record JANMXG010000489.1, on the reverse strand, counting down.
CGCTGCAGCGTGACGGTCATGCCCGCCGCAGGGCAGCCGTTGGCGGTGTCGAGAACATGGGTGCTGAGGTTTCCCATCGGTGTCTTTGGCTCAGTGGGCTGATCGCGCGGCGATTGCTGGGTCAGTCTACGCTGTAGGCACTTTTCGCAACAGATCAGGCGCCGCAGTCGGCTCGATATGGCGCGCAATGTGGCGGCCCGCCAGGCTGCCGCTGCAACCGCATACAGGGGCCGAACCAGGCCCGGCGGTCGAAAGCGACACCAAGCTCACCGGCGAACACCTGGACCGTGAACGCCCGCGTCGCGACAACCAGGCCGTTGCGCGAACCTTGTTCTCTGGGTTTCGCACTTGATCCTTTTCTTTGGTTTTTGGCGGCTTGCGGGGTCGGCAAACGGCTCTTTGCTGTCTTTCGTTTTTTGGCTTGAGAGCTGCCGGTCGTGGGTGCAGAGCGACCGCGCCGCGCCGGTCTGGCGTGCCCCGCTCCGTGTCATTCCGGGCCGGACAACCACCGGCCCTCCCTTCATTACCAGCGCGGGACACGCCAGCCCCACACGGCGCTACCCCACCCGCGCGGCAAGCCGGCCTTTCAAGCCAAAGCCCCCGGC
>JANMXG010000488.1:0-1676 GCA_031394235.1 Betaproteobacteria bacterium | reverse complement strand
ACCGATGCCGACGACGCGGTGCGGGTGGTGATCATCACCGGCGCCGGCCGGGCGTTTTGCGCCGGCGCCGACCTGTCCTCGGGCGGCAAGACCTTCGATTACGCCGCCCGCGGCGAGGCGGCCCGCGACGCCTACAAGGTGGGCGATGTCTACCGCGACGGCGGCGGCATCACCACGCTGCGCATCTTCAAGAGCCTTAAGCCGGTGATCGGCGCGATCAACGGCGCGGCAGTCGGCATCGGCGTGACGATGCAGATGCCGATGGACATCCGCATGGCCTCGACCGACGCCCGCTTCGGCTTTGTATTCGCCAAACGCGGCATCACGCCCGAGGCCGCGTCGTCGTGGTTCCTGACCAAGCTGGTGGGCATGCAGACCGCGCTGGAGTGGTGTTTCACCGGCCGGGTGTTCGGCGCCCAGGAGGCGCTGGACCGCGGCCTGGTGCGCAGCCTGCACGCCCCGGCCGAGCTGATGCCGGCGGCGCGAGCGCTGGCGCGCGAGATTGCCGACAACACCGCGCCGGTGTCGGTGGCGCTGACCCGGCAGCTGCTGTGGCACATGGCCGGCGCTGCGCACCCGATGGCAGCGCACCGCATCGACAGCCGGGCGATCCAGTCGCGCGGCCAGTCGGCCGATGCGCGGGAAGGTGTCAGCTCGTTTCTGGAAAAACGCCAGCCGGTCTACCCGAACAAGGTCTCGACCGACATGCCGGCATTCTTCCCGTGGTGGGACGAGCCGCCGTTCGAGTAGAGGGCCGCCCGCCCAGCCGCCGCGCCGCGGCGGTGGCCCGGCGGTGGCCTGGCGCTTACGGGCCGCAGACTACAGCCGGTACACCCGCGCGGCAGTGTCGTGAAACAGGGCCTGCTGCTCGTCCGCGGTGTAGCACGCAGCGATCTTTTTCATCGCATTCCAGTACACCGTGTACGACAGCGAGCGCTTGTCGACCGGAAAGTTGCTCTCGAACATGCAGCGCGACGGCCCGAAGCACTCGATGGCGTGGTGGTAGTAGCGCGCCTGCGCCGCCACCAACTCGTCCGAGCTGGCCGGCCGGTCGCGCAGGTTCCAGCCAAAGCCGTTGTCGGGCATCGCCAGGCCGCCCAGCTTGGCCACCACGTTGGGGCATTGGGCTATTGCGGCGATGTCATGGCGCCAAGCCTCGAAGATGGCCTCGCGCTGGCCCACGTAGCGGCCCACCCCCAGCGGCGTGCCAAAGTGGTCCAGCACCAGCGTCGTGCCGGGCACGGCACCCGCCAGGTCGGCAAACGCAGCGTTCTGGTGGTGGTAAGGCCAGGTGTCGTAGGTGTAGCCCAGCGTTCCCAGCAGCGCCACGCCACGGCGAAAGTCCGCGTCGGCATACAGACCCTCGGCGCCGCGGCCGGGGATGCTCAGCGTTTCGGGGTTGGCGTCGCGTGCGCCGGCGTGGCGGATGCCGCGAAACAGACCTTGGGCTGCTGCCTCGTGTGCGGCCAGCACCTCGCGCAGCGTGGCCTCGGGCAACCGCAGATCGGCATGGCCGACAAAACCGGCGATCAGCGCGCCTCCGCCGCCGTCACGCGCAGCCCGGGCAATGCGCGCCACAAACTCAGTCTCGCCGATGGGTTTGAGGTGGTCCGGGCCGCCCTCGTGGTAGCAGGCGCGGCACTCGATGAACACGGTTTTTTCGATCCGGTGGCCAG
>JANMXG010000487.1:0-2490 GCA_031394235.1 Betaproteobacteria bacterium | reverse complement strand
GCGTGTGGGCCGTCAACGACGCCACCGGCCGCCACATCCACAGCTGCATCGCCGGTCTGAAGACCCAACTCTCCAGTAAATGGGGCGAATACTAATATTAACTGGGCGGAGGCGTGTGGATGGCACCGGCGGTAGACCTGGAGACCAACACCGCGTTCTTCGTCGTTGGCAACCCCAGCCCCGACCTCTACGGCAAAGAGCGCCCGGGCGACAACCTCTACACCGACTCGATCGTCGCGGTGGACTTGAACACGGGCAAGTACAAGTGGCACTACCAGTACGTGGCCCACGATGTGTGGGACCTGGACGCGGTCTCGCCGGTGATCCTGACCGAGGCCAAGAACAAGGCCGGCAAGATGGTCAAAGTGGCGATCCACGGCGGCAAGACCGGTCATGTCTACGTGCATGACCGCGCCACCGGCGAGCTGATCCGCTTCAGCGAGGCGATGGTGCCGCAAGAAAACATGTGGGTGCTGCCCACCGCAGCAGGCGCACGCATGCTGCCCGGCGCCAACGGCGGCGTCGAGTGGAGCCCGATGGCGATCAACCCCAAGCACCGCATGGTCTACGCCGCCAACCTGCACCAGCCGATGACCTACCACGTCGAGGCGTCCAACTACCCGGGCGGCAAGCTCTGGCTGGGCGGCGCGTTCAAGGCCATTGCCAGCGAGAAGCAGTGGGGGCGCCTTGCTGCGGTCGATCTCGACACCGGCAAGATGGTCTGGAAGTTCGACACCGAGCAACCGCTGATCGGCGGCGTGCTGGCCACGGCGGGTGATCTGGTGTTCAACGGCGAGGGCAATGGCCTGTTCCGCGCCTTCGACGCCAAGACCGGCAAAAAGCTGTGGGAGTACCAGTGCGGCGCCGGTGTCAACGCGCCGGCGGTGTCGTACACCGTGGGCGGCAAACAGTATGTGGCCGTGGCGGCGGGCGGCAACACCCAGCTCGACTTCAAGCGCGGCAACACCGTGCTGGTGTTTGCACTGCCGTGATGCCCGGCTGACTGACTGAGCGCCAGCAGCTTGCCGCCACCTGCGGCACACTGACGCACCGGCCCCGGCAGGCCTGTCTTGCCGGGGCCGCCTCTTTTTATCGAGACCCGCCTCCATGACCTTGAACCCCATCCTCACCCTGATGCGTGCGGCTGCCCTGCTGTGCTGCGCCGGGGCCGCCAGCGCCCAAGTGCCCACCGAGCCGCCCAAGGCCGCGATCTGCGCCGCCTGCCATGGCCCCAAGGGCAACCCCACGATGCCCGAGGTGCCGGCACTGGCGGGCCAGACCTCGCGCTACATCTACCTGCAGCTGAAAGACTTTCAGGAGGGCCGGCGCAGCAACGTGCTGATGTCGCCCATGGCCAAGGACCTGAGCCGCGACGAGATGCGCGAGCTGGGCGCCTGGTACGCCGCGCAAAAATCAAACCCGGTGCCGTTTCAGCCCGATGCCACCAAGGCCAAGCTGGGCAAGGCCAAGGCCGACGAGACGCTGTGCACGATGTGCCACCTGGGTGGGTTTGCCGGCCAGAACGAGATCCCGCGGGTGGCTGGCCAGCCTTTTGACTACGTCGTCAAGCAGCTGCGGGCTTTCAAGGCCCGTGAGCGCACCAACGACGCCGGCAACATGACCTCGGTCTCCTCCACCCTGACCGACGCCGACATCGAAAACCTGGGCCACTACCTCGCCGGTTTGTAGGCTCGGTGGCCGCGCAACGGCGACGGCCACTCCCGGTTTCAGCTGCCGAAGGCGTAGCGGATACCCAGCCAGAAGCTGCGCGGCGCGCCAGGCGCGAAGAAGGTGGACCTCAGCAGCGGCCGGTTGCCATTGGCATTGGCGGGGAATGGCTGTGCCACGAAGCGGCCCTGGGCATCAAAGCCGGTTGCGCCCAGTTGGGCCGCCGTGTTGTAGTGCCGGTCCAGCAGGTTGTTGACCTGGGCAAACAGCGTCAGGCCGCGCAGCGGTCGCCAGTCGCCGCCCAGGTTGAGCACCGCATAACCGGCGCTGCGGCCCGGGCCCAGGTAGTAGGTGCCACCCGCCTGGTGGGCGCCGTTTTCGTTGCCACGCGCCAGCGCGCCGGCCATTGCCGTGACATCGGCATTGAGCGACCAGGCTGCGCCCAGCTTCAGGTCGGCAAACAGCTTGAGCTGCTGGCGCGGCACCAGCGGCAGCCGGTCACCCCGCTGCACCGCAATGTTGCCGTCAATGCCCGGCAGCCCGGCCAATGCAGCGTCGTTGCTGCTGTTGCCGGCGGCGTTGAGCGTCTCGGCGCTGCGGAAAGTAGCGTCCAGCAAAGTCAGGTTGGCGCCCAGGTTGGCCTCAGCCAGCCGGGTCGAGAAGCCCGCCTCCAGGCCCTGACGCCGGGTTTGGCCAAAGTTTCGGAAGTAGCCGTAACCGGCGGCGTTGTCGGCCACAAACAGGATGTCGTCCCGGTTGTCGGCGCGGAACAACCCGAAGTTCCAGGCGGTGTCGGCCGACAGCCGGCCGCGCAGACCGACC
>JANMXG010000486.1:0-18356 GCA_031394235.1 Betaproteobacteria bacterium | reverse complement strand
GAGATCGCGCAACAGCAGCTGCGATTGCGCCTGATCGAAAACCAGGAGCAGTTGGTGCGCATGGCGCGCGAGTTCACCACCCGAGAGCTGGAGGTCGCCGATTTCACGCCGCAAGCCATCGCCTTTGCCAACGACCGGCCCGAAATCACCCAGTTTGTCTGGCTGGGCGCCGACCGCCGCGCCCGGGCCCGCTACTCGGCCCAGGCCGAGCGCGAGGACGGTGCGCTGTCTGGCCCCACCGGGGCACCGGCCGCCAAGCCGCCCGCCGCGCCCGGCCGCAGCGAGGCCGAATGGGCGTTCATTGCGGCGCGCGATCTGCGCCAGCCTATCTATTCGCGCCCCTTCAAGGACAGCCACGGCGCAATGGTCTTCCAGGTTCATGTGCCGATGCTGGCGCGCGGGCAGTTTGTCGGCGCCCTGGTGGCCGACTATTCGATCGACGTGCTGCTGCGCCATTTCGTCACCACCGACGTGACGCGGCGCCATGCCATCGAAGTGCTGGATGAGCGCGAGAACATCGTCGCCAGCAGCGTGATGACCCTGCCTGGTGGCACCCGGCGCCCGGCCATCCTGCACGACGTGCCACTGGCGCCGGCCACCAACGGCCTGGTGCTGCGCGGCAGCGGCTACCGCACCTCCGTCGGCCTGATCGGCAACACCCTGTTCTGGATGGTGGTGGCCTTGTCCGTCCTGACGCTGTGGATGCTGCTGGGCACCTGGCGCCACATGCGGCGGCGGTCGCAGATCCAGGGCGCGCTGGTGCAAGAGACCAACTTCCGCCGGGCCATGGAAAACTCCATGCTGACCGGCATGCGGGCGATGGACACCGAGGGCCGGGTCAGTTATGTCAACCCGGCGTTCAGCGCCATGACCGGCTTCACCGAGGACGAGTTGATCGGCCGTCTGCCGCCCTACCCCTACTGGCCGAGCGAGCGCATCGACGAGAACACCCGTTTGCTGCAGCAGGAGTTGCAGGGCCGCAGCCCGGCCGGCGGCATCGAGGTCAAGGTGATGCGCAAAAACGGCACGCTGTTCGACGCCCGGATGTACGTCTCGCCGCTGGTCGACGCGCGCGGACAGCAAACCGGCTGGATGACCTCGATGACCAACATCACCGAGGCCAAGCGCATCCGCGATCAGTTGTCAGCCTCGCACGAGCGCTTCACCACCGTGCTGGAAGGCCTGGAGGCGGCGGTCTCGGTGTTGTCGGTGCAGCAAAGCGAGCTGCTGTTTGCCAACCGGTCCTACCGGCTGTGGTTCGGAGCGGATTCCCGCGGCCACGCGCTGCTGGCCAGCGGCACCATGCCCACGCTACCGATCACACTGACCGACCACGACGATGAGGACAATCTGTCGGGTCTGCCGACGCAGGAGCTGACCGGCATCGGCGCCAATCCGCGCGAGATTTATGCCCCATCGCTGGACAAATGGTTCGACGTGCGTGCCCGCTACCTGCAGTGGACTGACGGCCGGCTGGCACAGATGCTGATCGCCACCGACGTCACCGCCCGCCGCCGCGCCGAGGAGTTGGCCGAGCAGCAGGCCCAAAAAGCCCAGGTGTCGAGCCGGCTGATCACGATGGGCGAAATGGCGTCGTCGGTGGCGCATGAGCTGAACCAGCCCCTGACCGCGATCACCAACTACTGCAACGGCATGGTCTCGCGAGTCAAGGCCGACACCATCGACCGCGACGCGCTGATCGCCGCATTGGGCAAGACAGCGCGCCAGGCCGAGCGTGCCGGCCAGATCATCCACCGCATCCGGGCGTTTGTGAAAAAGAGCGAGCCGCAGCGCCAACCGTCTCAGGCCAAGGCCATCGTCGAGGATGCGGTGGAACTGGCCAGCATCGAGCTGCGCCGGCGCAACGTGTCGATCATGCATTACGTCGCGCTGCGCCTGCCCGACATCAACTGCGACCCGATACTGATTGAGCAGGTGCTGCTCAACTTGCTGAAGAACGCGGCCGAAGCGATCGACAACGCCAAGCTGCCGCCAGCGCGGCGGCACATCGAGTTGCGGGTGATCCCGCGCCACACCCCCGAAGAAGGGGGGGTGATCGAGTTCAGCGTGACCGACAAAGGCCCCGGCTTGGCGGAGGAGGTGATCAGCCGTCTGTACGAGGCGTTCTTCTCGACCAAGGCCGACGGCATGGGCATCGGACTGTCACTTTGCCGGTCGATCGTGGAGAGTCACCGGGGCCGGATCAAGGCGCAGAACCTCTACAATGGCGAGCTTGTGACAGGGTGCCGGTTTGCCTTCACCTTGCCCGTCGAAACCGCTGGTCGGCATGAGGAAACACCGCGGCCTCATCCCCAAGATGGCGCCTCGCCCGATGCTGATGGCGACCCCAACCCACGCCCCACCTCACGCTCCGACAGCGTGTTCGCCGCGAGAAGCAATCCATGAGCCTGATCCCCAAGAAAGGCACGGTCTACGTTGTCGATGACGACGAGGCGGTGCGTGATTCTCTGCAGTGGCTGCTTGAGGGCAAAGACTACCGCGTCAAATGCTTTGATTCGGCTGAGAGCTTTTTGTCCCGCTTCGACCCGCGTGAGGTTGCTTGCCTGATCGCCGACATCCGCATGGACGGCATGAGCGGGCTGGAGCTGCAAGACCGCCTGCTCGAGCGCAAGAGCCCGCTGCCAGTGGTGTTCATCACCGGTCACGGTGACGTGCCGATGGCGGTCACCACGATGAAAAAGGGCGCGATGGACTTCATCGAAAAGCCCTTCAAGGAAGACGATCTGATCGGTCTGGTCGAGCGCATGCTGGACCAGGCGCGTTCGGCGTTCAGCCAGCACCAGGAGCAGGCCAGCCGCGACGCCCTGTTGTCGCGGCTGACCACCCGCGAGGCTCAGGTGCTCGAGCGCATTGTCGCCGGTCGCCTGAACAAGCAGATTGCCGACGACTTGGGCATCAGCATCAAGACGGTCGAGGCGCACCGCGCCAACATCATGGAAAAGCTCAACGCCAACACCGTGGCCGATCTGCTCAAGATCGCGCTCGGGGCCAACAGCAGCGCCGCCGCCAAGGTCTGATTCCCGCACCCCTTTACTGAGGCCGCTTCAAAGCGGCCTCTTGCGTTTTTGCCGCAGACTTTCACCGCCAGCCGCGCGCTGCGGTAACCCCCGGAGACACCCCATGACCGCCCAACTGATCAGCGGCACCGCCCTGTCGCAACAGATCCGCAGCGACCTGTCACAGCGCATTGCGGCGCTGGCCGCCCGCGGCCTTCAGCCGGGTCTTGCCGTGATTCTGGTCGGCGATGACCCGGCTTCGGCGGTGTACGTGCGCAACAAGGTCAAGGCCTGCGCCGAGCATGGCCTGCACTCGGTGCTTGAAAAATACCAGGTCGACCTGCCCGAGGCCGACCTGCTGGCCCGCATCCAGGCGCTCAACAACGACCCCACCATCCACGGCATCCTGGTGCAGATGCCGCTGCCGCGCCACATCGACCCGCAGCGGGTGATCGAAACAATTTCTGTGGCCAAGGACGTGGACGGCTACTCGGTGCAGAGCGCTGGTGACCTGATGGCCGGGCTGCCGGGCTTCCGGCCCTGCACGCCCTACGGCTGCATGAAGCTGATCGAGTCCACCGGCGTGCCGCTCAAGGGCCAGCACGCGGTGGTGATCGGCCGCAGCAACACCGTGGGCAAACCGATGGCCTTGCTGTTGCTGCAGGCCAATGCCACCGTCACCATCTGCCACAGTGCCACGCCCGACCTGGGATTGTTAACCCGCCAGGCCGACGTGGTGGTGGTGGCCGTGGGCCGGCGCAACACCCTCACCGCCGACATGGTCAAGCCCGGTGCTACCGTGATTGACGTCGGCATGAACCGGGTGCCAGCCGACCAGCCTGGCGCCGGCAAGCTGTGCGGCGACGTTGATTTTGACGGCGTGCGCGAGGTGGCCGCATGGATCACCCCGGTGCCCGGCGGTGTCGGGCCGATGACGATCACGATGTTGCTGGTCAACACGGTTGAATCGGCCGAACGTGTCGCCAAATAGCTTGCCGGTTTACTCCCAGCCCTGCCCCACTTTTGCCACCGCATGAGGCCACCATGACCAACCCGTTGTTGACTGCCACCACCGGCCTGCCCGCTTTTGCCCAGATCCGCCCTGAGCACATCGGCCCTGCGCTGGACGTGCTGCTGCCGGCCGCCGAGGCCGCACTTGAGCGTGCAGTCAGCGCAAATGTGCCGGCCGACTTCGACACCTTGTCGGCCGTGCTCGATGTGCCGCTAGAGCGCCTGTCGGGCGCTTGGCAGGCAGTGGGGCACCTCAACGCCGTGGTCAACACGCCCGAACTGCGCGAGGCCTACAACGCCAACCTGGGCCGCATCACCGAGTTTCACACCCGGTTGGGCGCAGACGAGCGGCTGTACGCCAAGTACAAGTTGGTGGCCACCGGGCCAGCCGCTGCCAGTTTGTCGGCCGCCCGAACCCAGGCGCTGGCCCACGCAATGCGCGACTTCGTGCTTTCCGGGGCTGAATTGAACGGCGAAGCCAAGGCCCGTTTTGCCGCAATCCAGGAGCGCCTGGCCGAGCTGGGCCAGCAGTTCAGCGAGCATGTGCTGGACGCCACCGACGGGTTTTCGCTCTATGCCAGTGCCGAGCAAATGGCCGGTGTGCCGGCTGATGTCTGCCAGCAGACCTTGGCGGCGGCGGCTGCCGACGGCCAGCCCGGCCACAAGCTGACGCTGCACATGCCGGTATTCCTGCCGGTGATGCAGTATGCGCAAAGCAGTGCGCTGCGCGAGCAGCTCTACCGCGCCTACGCCACCCGCGCCAGTGAGTTTGGCCCGGCCGAGCGCGACAACGGCACGCTGATGACCGAACTGCTGCAACTGCGCGCTGAAGAGGCCGCCCTGCTGGGCCACACCAGCTACGGCCATTTGTCGCTGGTGCCCAAGATGGCCGAGTCGCCCGCGCAGGTCAACAGCTTCCTGGGTGATCTGGCGCAGCGTGCCCGGCCGCACGCCGAGCGTGATCTGGCCGAGCTGCGGGCCTTTGCAACCGACACGCTGGGCATGACCGACCTGCAGGTCTGGGACCAGTCGTTTGTCTCCGAGAAGTTGAAGGAGGCGCGCTACGCTTTCAGCGAACAGGACGTCAAACAGTACTTCACCGAGCCGCGGGTGCTGGCCGGCCTGTTTCACATCGTCGAGACCCTGTTCGACGTGCAGATCCGGCCGGACACGGCCGAGGTCTGGCACGACAGCGTGCGCTTCTACCGCATCGAGCGCCAGGCCAAGGGCACCGCTGCCCGGGTTGGCGAGGCGGTTGAGGCCGAGCTGATCGGCCAGTTCTACCTCGACCCGTATGCCCGCCCAGGCAAGCGTCCCGGTGCCTGGATGGACGGTGTGCGCGGCCGCTGGAGCCGGCCCGACACCCCGGACGGCGTCACCCAGACGCCGGTGGCCCACCTGGTGTGCAACTTTGCGTCGCCGGTGGGCGACAAACCCGCGCTGCTGACCCACGATGACGTCATCACGCTGTTCCACGAGTTCGGCCATGGACTGCACCACCTGCTGACCCGGGTCGATGAGCTGGCCGTGGCCGGCATCAACGGCGTCGAATGGGACGCGGTCGAGCTGCCCAGCCAGTTCATGGAAAACTTCTGCTGGGAATGGAGCGTGCTGTCCAAGCTGACCGCCCATGTCGACACCGGTGAGCCGCTGCCGCGCGCGTTGTTCGACCGCATGCTGGCGGCCCGCAACTTCCAGAGCGGGCTGCAAACGCTGCGCCAGATCGAGTTTTCGCTGTTCGACATGCGCATCCACACCCAGGCCGACGCCGCCGGTCAGGTGCAGGCGGTGATCGACGCGGTGCGCGCCGAGGTCAGTGTCAACCCGCCGCCGGACTTCAACCGCTTTCAGCACACCTTCTCGCACATCTTTGCCGGCGGCTACTCGGCCGGGTATTACAGCTACAAATGGGCCGAGGTGTTGTCGGCCGACGCCTTTGCCGCGTTCGAGGAATCTGGCGTGTTCAATCCCGAGATTGGACAGCGCTTCCGGCGCGAGATCCTGGAGGCGGGCGGCAGCCGCCCGGCGATGGACAGTTTCAAGGCCTTCCGCGGCCGCGAGCCCAGCATCGATGCCTTGCTGCGTCACCAGGGCATGGCTTGAGCGGCAAAGGCCCGCTGTTCGCCGCCCCAGGGCCGACCGCATAGGCTAGATTCCGGGGCATGAACCCCTCCCGTTCGGCAGCAACAGGCACGCTCTGGTTGCTTTGCCTGTTGTCTGCCGTGCCCGCCTGGGCACAGTACAAAGTGGTGACGCCCGACGGCAAGGTCACCTACACCGACCGGCCGGTCACCGCGCCGGGCGCACAGGTACAGCCCTTGCGACGCGGTGCCGGCGCGGCGGGGCCGGTGTCTGGCCAGGCCGTATCGGCTGCGCTGCCGGCGGACTTGCGGCCAGTGGCCGCCCGCTTTCCGGTCACGCTCTACACCAGCAGCGACTGCGCACCTTGCGAAGCCGGCCGCAAACTGCTGCAACAGCGGGGTGTGCCCTACAGTGAGCGCTTGGTCAACAGCGACGACGACATTGCCGCGTTGCAGCGCCTGACCAGCGGGCGCAGCGTGCCGGCGTTGACGGTGGGCGCACAGGCCTTGCGCGGCTTTCTGGAGTCCGACTGGCAAGGCACGCTGGACCTGGCGGGCTACCCGCGTGAGTCCAGGCTGCCCAAGGGCTACCCCATCCCAGCCGCTGTACCGCTGGTGGCGCGTGCACCCCAGGCGCCGGTCATGCCGGTCACGCCAGTGGACGCAGCGCCGGTCGAGGCCGCGCAGCCCACCCCGCCCGCCCCGGCGGGCATCCGGTTTTGATTGGCTGACGGTCTGCAGTGGGCGGGCTGCCTGCGCTCAAGCCGGGTGATCGCTCGCAAACACCTTGCTCAGCCCGCGTGCTGCCCAACTGCCGCCGCCCACCGCGGCGCCCATCGCCCAGAACAGCACGCCCGGCCCCAGGGCCGTACCGGCCGCGCCAAACACCAGCGGCATCACGCTGCTGGAGAAATTGATCGCCATCGAGCGAAACGCTATTGCTTCGCCATGCCGGTTGGCCGGCGTCAGGTGGTGCAGCGTGCTCATGATCATCGGCTGCACGGCGCCCAGCGTCAGCCCCAGCATCAGCGCACAGCCGCCCATCAACCAGGGCGTTGCGGCAAACGGGTAGAGCGCAAACACCATGCCGGTCAGCAGCATCGCGCAGCGCAGCACCACCACCTCGCTCAAGCGGTGCGCCAGCAGCGGGATCGCAAATCGCACCAGCGTGACCGCAGCCGTGAAGGTGCCCAGCACCAGGCCGATAGTGGACGCGCTGTAGCCGCGCGAGTGGCCCAGCACCGGCACGGCAAAGCTGTGCACGTCCCAGCTGGCCGACAGCAGCCAGTTGACAAACAGCAGCCGCTTGAGCCCAGGCGTGGCCAGCAGATCCCAGCGGCCGCTGCCGGCCTCGCGCCGCGGTGCTGCCACCGGTCCGGCCTGCGCCGGAACACGACGCGCCACCGCCAGCGACAGCAGCGGCATCAACATCAGCAAGCCATAGGCGGCGGCATAGCCTGCAGCGTCGATCATGAAGCCTGCGGCCACCGGACCCACCACATTGGCCAGCGACGGCGCCATGCCCAGCCAGCTGAACACCCGCAGCCGCTCGGTGGACGTGCTGACCATCTGCCCGGCACAACGCTGGATCGCGATCAGCCCGACATTGGTGCCCACGCCCGAGGCCGCTGCGCCGATGCAGTTGAGCCCGAACTGCCACCAGCCTGGTAGCCAGCAGGCCGCCAGCGCACAGCCGGCGCCGGCCATCGTCAGCACCACTGCCAGCCGCACCGGCCGGTGGTAGCCGTGGCGGTCGGCCATGCGGCCGGCCCCCATTGCGGTGAGCACCGGCAAGGCCGCAAAAAGGGACAGCAACACGCCCACCGCCCAAGCGCTGTAGCCGGCGTTGAGCGCCTGCAACGGGGCCGCCATGCGCTGGCCGGCCATCGCACCGTGCAGCGCGATCTGGCCGACGATCAACAACGGCAGCGCCCTTGCCGACAGGGGTGCGGTGCTGGTGGGGTGGGTGACGGACCGGTCTGAATGCACGGCGCGGCCTCAAGCGCTGCCAACCTGGCCCGGTGCCAGATCGGGCTCCGGGTCGGGCAGCAGATCGGGCTGCAGGTCGGCCAACAAAGCCGGCGTGCCGTGTTCGGGCAGCGACTCGACATCGCGCAGCTGGCGCTCCATCGCCCGGGTGCGCACGCTGGCCTGATCGATGCTGTGGCTGGCCTCGTCGAGCTTTTTCTTGGTGCGGGCCAGCACCTCGCCAAACTTGCCAAACTCGGTCTTGACAGCACCCAGCACCTGCCAGACCTCGGCGCTGCGCTGCGCCAGCGCCAGGGTGCGAAAGCCCATCTGCAGGCTGGTCAGCGTGGCCAGCAGCGTGGTCGGGCCGGCCAGCGAGATGCGGTGCTCCCGCTGCAGCGCCTCGACCAGGCCGGGCCGGCGCAGGGCCTCGGCGTACAGGCTCTCGGTCGGCAGGAACAGGATGCCGAAGTCGGTGGTGAACGGTGCGGCGATGTATTTCTCGCGGATGCTGCGGGCCTCCGCCTTGAGCCGCAGCTCCAGCGCCTTGGCCGCAGCCTCTACCGCCGGCGCGTCGGCGCGCTCTTGCGCATCGAGCATGCGCTCGTAGTCCTCGCGCGGAAACTTGGCGTCGATCGGCAGCCAGATCGGCGCGCCGCCCGCCGCCGCTGGCCCCGCCCGGCCCGGCAAGCGGATCGCAAACTCGACCCGTGCACCGCTGCCCGGCACGCACTCGACGTTGGCGGCGTACTGCTCGGGCGTCAGCACCTGCTCCAGCAGGCCGGCCAGTTGCACCTCGCCATAGATGCCGCGCGACTTGACGTTGCTCAGCACCCGGTTCAGCGACCCCACGTCGCGCGCCAGATTGCGCATATCGCCCAGGCCCTGGTGCACCTGCTCCAGGCGTTCGGCCACTTGCTTGAAGCTCTCCCCCAGGCGCTGCTCCAGCGTGGCATGCAGCTTTTCGTCCACCGTCGCCCGCATCTGTTCCAGCTTGGCCTCGTTGCCCTGCTGCAGCGCAGCCAGGCGTGCGTCCACCGTCTGCCGCACCTCGGCCAGGCGCTGGGCGTTGTTCAGGCTGAGCGACTGCAGCTGCTCGGCCAGCGCGTGGCCAAAACGCTGCAACGCGGCGTCCTGGGCCTCGCGGGCGGTTTGGCCCTGCGCAACACCCTGGCTGGCGGCCTGTTGCAATGACTGGCTCAGCTGCTGTTGCATCGCGGCCAGCTGGGTGCGAAACGAATCGATCTGCTCGTTTTGGGTGCGGGCCACGTCGCCGGACTGGGCCAGCAGGGCCTGCTGGAACAACGCCAACGCGCCGGCCAGCTCTTGCCGCGTGGCGCGCGCGCTGTCTTGCTGCTCGCTGCGCTGTTCGCGGGCCAAGCGCTCTGCCTGCTCACGCTGGGCGGCCGGATCAGCCCGGCGCAGCACCAACCAGAGCAACACGACCACAACGACGACCAGCAGCACCCCATTCAGGACCAGCAGGCCCGGCACTGACCATTCACTCATCAGATGATTGTCTCAGGCACTGGCAGACGCCCCGCCGGTTGCGCGCGCCCCAAAAAGCAAAGCGGGCGTGCAGCCTTGCAGCTGCACACCCGATGGGTGGCCCGGCCAGCCTGCCTGGGAAATCCCCGGACTGGTGGGCCGTTTGACCTGGCGGTCAGGCTTTCTGGATGTACTCCGCCGTGAACGGCATGCGCCGCACCCGCTTGCCGGTGCCAGCAAACATCGCGTTGGCCACCGCCGGGCCGATCAACGCCGTGGCCGGCTCACCGATGCCACCAGGCTTTTCGGTGCTGTCGACCAGCACGATGTCGATCTGCGGCGCCTCATTGCTGCGCATGATCCGGTAGGTGTTGAAGTTGGTCTGCTGCACCCGACCCTTGTCGACCGTGATCTCGCCCCACAGCGCCGCGCTGAGACCGAAGATGATCGACGACTGGATCTGCGCCTCCACGGTGTCGGGATTGACCATGCGGCCCAGGTCGGCCACCACGGTGACGCGGTGCACCTTGGGCTCGCCACCCACCATCGAGATCTCGGCCACCTGCGCCATGTAGGTGTCGTAACCCTCCATCAGCGCCACGCCGCGCGAGCGGCCAGCCGGTGCGGCGGTACCCCAGCCGGATTTTTCAGCCGCCAGTTTCAGGACATTCAAAAACCGGGGCTGGCCTTGCAGCATCGACATGCGGTAGGCCACCGGGTCTTGCTTGGCAGCGGCGGCCAACTCGTCGATGAAGCTCTCGTTGGCAAAGGCGTTCATGTTGTGGCTGACCGCACGCCAGTAGCCTACCCGCAGGCCGGCGTCGTGCTTCACCACATCATGGCGCGTGGCCGGGATGTTGTAAGCCGGAACCGCCGCCTCGGCCATGAACGCATCCAGCGCCTCGGGGGGCAGGCCGAACAAACGGCCCGTGATCGACTGCGATGCGACCCGGAAGGTCATCGCCATCGGTTTGCCGTCGGCGCCCAGCGACGCCGCGAGTTGGTTCACAGAGAGCGGCCGGTAGAAGTCGTGCGTCATGTCATCCTCACGCGACCAGATCAGCTTGACCGGCTTGCCCACGGCCTTGCTGATTTGCGCCGCCTGGATGATGAAGTCGATGTCGATGCGCCGACCAAAGCCACCGCCCAAAAAAGTGGTCTTGAGCGTGATGTCCTCGGGCTTGATGCCCAACACCGCTGCCACAGCCCCTTGCGCCATCTGTTGAAACTGGGTGGGCCCGACCAGCAAGCACTTGCCACCGGAGACATCGGCGGTGAAGTTCATCGGCTCCAGCGGCGAGTGGGTCACGTTCTGCGTCAGGTACTCCGCCCGAATCACATTGGCGCCGCGCTCGATAGCGCCGTCGGCATCACCGACCGACGGGCGCGCGAGGATGGCGCCCTTGCCCGAGTTGGCTGCCGCACGCGTACCGTCGAACATCGCCTGCGTCGTCAGGCCGGCGTTGGCGCCTTCGTCCCAGACGATGGACAGCGCCTCGCGGGCTTTTCGAGCCTGCCAATAGGTGGTGGCAACCACGGCGATGCCGTCGGGGATCTGCACCACCTCGACCACGCCGGGCATGCCTTTGGCGCGGACCGCGTCGAAAGACTTGACCGTGCCGCCAATCACCGGGCACATCGCCAGCGTGGCGTAGACCATGCCGGGCAGTTTGACGTCGATGCCAAAAATCGCCGTGCCGTTGACTTTGGCCGGTGTGTCGAGCCGCTTGACGCGCTTGCCGACAATGCGGAACTCGCTGGGGTCTTTGAGGACTACTTTTTCGGGCGCCTTCAGTTTGGACGCGGCCTCGGCCAAGCTGCCGTAGGTGGCGGACTTGCCGTCAGCGGCAATCACCCGGCCATCCACCGCCTTGAGCGTGGCGGCATCGACGCCCCATTGCTGGGCTGCCGCGGCGATCAGCATGAGGCGGGCCTGGGCGCCGGCAATACGCAGCTTTTCCCAGCCCTCGCGAACGGATGTCGATCCCCCCGTGATCTGTCCGCCAAGAAGTGAATTGGTGTAAACGGCGCCTGGCGGCGCGATCCCGACCTGGATCTTGTTGATGTCAACGTTGAGCTCTTCGGCGATCAGCATTGGCATCGAGGTGTAGACACCCTGCCCCATTTCGGACCGCGCCGAGATCAGGGTGATGGTGTTGTCGTCGGCGATGTGGACGAAAGCGTTGGGCGTGTGCAGCAAACCGGCGGCTTGCGCCGGGCCGGCCATTGGCAGGCTCACGCCCAGCATCAGACCGCCGGTGACGGCAGCCGAGCCTTGCATGAAGCCGCGGCGCGAGACAGCGACGGCGGCGTCGCTGGCGGCGGCATCAGAGGTGTGGTCAGTGGTGGTATCGGTCATGTTGGGCTCCGTGTTGTTCAAGTTAGGCCTTGACGCCACGTACTTCGGCGGCGGCTGTCTTGATGGCGGCGCGAACCCGCACATAGGTGCCGCAGCGGCACAGGTTGCCGGCCATGGCCTGGTCGATCTCGTTGTCGCTGGGGTTCTTGTTCTTGCTCAGCAAGGCGGCCGCGCTCATCAACTGACCGCTCTGGCAATAGCCGCACTGCGGCACGTCGTGCTTGATCCAGGCCTTTTGCAGCGGATGGGTGTTGTTGCGCGACAGGCTCTCGACCGTGGCCACCGACTTGCCGGCCACGGCCGAGAGTGGTGTGCCGCAAGAGCGGATCGGCACGCCGTCCAGGTGCACCGTGCAAGCGCCGCAGAGCTGTGCGCCGCAGCCGAACTTGGTGCCGGTCAATCCGATCTCGTCGCGGATCACCCACAGCAACGGGGTATCGGGTTCGAACTTGGCCTCGACAGCCTTGCCGTTGATCTTGAATTTGACGCTCATTGTTGTCTCCTGATGGACGCAGCCGGTGCACGGTAGATGCAACCCGTGCGCGATGTTCGCCGCCCCGCGCTGATCCGCCCGGCAGGACATACCCGCGACTCTGGGCCTCGGGCACTGCGCCAAAACGGGTCAACCGGTCCAGACGCACCACCGCAGGCACGCGCTGCTGAGGCGGGCGGTACGGCCACAGGCTCTAATGCGGTGATGCGCCCGTCGACCGCGTCACCTGCCACCCACCCGATGCACGGCCCCGTGCCCAGCACCGCTGCGGTGGTGCTGGCCGGCGCGCTGACGCTGGCGGCGGCCATGGGCATCGGCCGTTTCGCGTTCACACCGTTGCTGCCGTTGATGATGCAGGAGGGCTTGATCGACGCCGCGGTCGGTGCCGAGCTGGCCGCCGCCAACTACCTCGGTTACCTGGTCGGCGCCCTGACTGCTGCCCGCCTGGCGGGCCGGCCGCTGCGCCTGGTGCAGGTCTGCCTGCTGGCGATCGTCTTGCTGACCGCCGGTGCCGGCCTGGCCCGCACCGAGGCAGTGTGGGTGGCATTGCGCTTTGCTGCCGGCGTGGCCAGTGCCTGGGCGATGGTGGGCATCAGCAGCTGGAGCCTGAGCACGCTGGCGCTGCGCGGCCAGGGTGCGCTGGGGGCGCTGGTGTTTGGTGGGGTGGGTGGCGGCATCGTGCTGGCGGGGGCACTGGCCTGCTTGCCACATGCCGGTGGCGCTCGTGCGCTGTGGTTGCAAATGGCGGCGGCGGCCGCGGTGTTGGGCGCCGTGGTGCTGGGCTTGACCTGGCGGACACCGCGCCCGGTTGCCGTGGCAGCCACCACGCCGGCCGCACCCGCCCACGGCGCCGCCCTGCCCCCCGGCAGTTGGCCGCTGGTGGTCTGCTACGGCAGCTTCGGCTTTGGCTACATCCTGCCGGCCACCTTTTTGCCGGCGATGGCGCGGGTGCTGGTGGACGACCCCCAGCGTTTTGGCCTGGCCTGGCCGCTATTCGGGTTGGCCGCATGGGTCTCGACGCTGATCGCCGTGCGCGGCCTACAGCAATGGGTGCCGCTGCGTGCCTGGGCGATCTGCCAGGCGGCGGTCGGCCTGGGTGCTGCGCTGCCCTTGATCAGCCAGACCGGTGCGGCGATTGCGTCCGCGGCCCTGCTGGTGGGCGGCACTTTTGTGGTGGCCACGCTGATCGGCCTGCAACAGGCCCGGGCCTTGATGCCGCACCACCCTGCACGCCTGCTGGGCCG
The DNA here is from genome assembly GCA_031394235.1 of Betaproteobacteria bacterium. Lineage (GTDB taxonomy): Bacteria > Pseudomonadota > Gammaproteobacteria > Burkholderiales > Burkholderiaceae_C > Pseudaquabacterium. The sequence continues at coordinate 4,695 of JANMXG010000486.1, read as the reverse complement.
CATGACAGCGGCCTTTGCCGGCGGGCAAATCCTGGGGCCGCTGACGGTGCGGGCACTGGCCGGCGTGACGCTGGGCCGGTGGGGTGCGCTGGAGATCAGCTCGGCCGCCGCTGCCCTGCTGATGGCGGGCACGGCGGCCTGGCTGTGGCGCCTGGGCGGCGCAGACAGCACTAGCGCCGCACCAGCACCTCGGGGTTGAGCGCCGTGGCCGGGCGCCCGGCAGCGGCCCCCTGTGCCAGCACGGCAACCAGGTTGGCAGCCGCCAGATCGGCCATGGCCCGGCGGGTGCGCGCGCTGGCGCTGGCAATGTGCGGTGTCAGCACCACGTTGGGCAGGGCCTTCAGGTCGGGGTGCACCGCCGGTTCACCCTCGAAAACGTCCAGCCCGGCAGCCAACAGGCGCCGCTCGCGCAGTGCCGCGGCCAGCGCCCTGTCGTCCACCACGCCGCCGCGGGCGATGTTGGTCAGCGTGGCGCCCGGCTTCATCAGGCCCAGCTCCGCCGCGCCCACCAGGTGGTGCGACGCCGCGCTGTACGGCACCACGATCACCAGGTGGTCCGCCTGCTGCAGCAACTCGTCCTTGCCCACCCAGCGCGCGCCCAGTTGCTGCTCGATGGCCGGATCGAGCCGGCTGCGGTTGTGGTAGACCACCTGCATGCCAAAACCCAGCGCGCCGCGACGGGCGATGGCCTGGCCGATGCGGCCCATGCCCAGCACGCCCAGCGTGGCGCCATGCACATCGGCGCCTGCAAACAGGTCGTAGGACCAGTGGGTCCAGTGGCCGGCGCGCAGAAAGTGCTCGCTTTCGGTGATGCGGCGGGCGGTGGCCATCATCAGCGCAAAGCCAAAATCAGCAGTGGTTTCGGTCAGCACGTCGGGCGCGTTGCTGACCAGCACGCCCGCTGCGGTGCAGGCCGCAAGGTCGATGTTGTTGTAGCCCACCGCCATGCTGCAGACCGCGCGCAGGTCCGGGCAGTCCGCCAGCAGTGCGGCGTCAATGCGGGGTGCGCCGGCCACAAAAATCCCGGCTGCGCCTTGCAGGCGCGCCGCCAGCGCCTCAGGTGTCCATTCGATGTGCAGATCGGTTCCACATGGCGCGTCGACCTCGAAATGCTCGCCCAGGTGCGCCAGCACCTCGGCAAACACTGGAATGGCCACCAGCACGCGTGGGGGTGAGCAGGTTGTCATGTCATCACATCCAGAGGAGGGTCAGCAGTGCAAAGAGGGGCAGCAGGATGGCGCAAGACCAGGCCATGTAGCCGAAGAAACTGGGCATGCGCAAGCCGCGGTCCTCGACGATGGCCTTGACCATGAAGTTGGGCGCGTTGCCGATGTAGCTGTTTGCACCCATGAACACCGAGCCAGCCGAAATCGCCGCCAGCGTGGCCGCCAGCGGGCCCATCAGCGTGGCCGCGTCGCCGCCGGCCAGGTTGAAAAACACCAGGTAGGTTGGCGCGTTGTCCAAAAATGACGACAACACGCCCGAGAACCAGAAATAGGCCCAGGGCAGCGGCTGGCCGTCCGGCCCGGTGACCGCGCGCGCCACGGCGGCAAACGGCCCATCAGCCCCGACCTTGAGCATGGCCAGCACCGGCAGCATCGTGACAAAGATGCCGATGAACAGCTTGGCCACCTCCTGCATCGGGCCCCAGCTGAACTGGTTGGCCTGGCGCACGCTGCGCGGTGTGAGCCACAGCGAGGCCGCTGTCACCGCCACCAGGAGCAGGTCGCGCAGCAGGTGCTGCAACTCCAGCGCGGTGCCGGAAACATGAAACACCACGCCGGGCTGCCAGGTGCCACTCATCAGCACCAACGCCACCACCGCCGCCAGCGGCCAGAAATTAACGGCGCCGTCCAGGCCGAAACGCGGCGTGTCGGGTGTCGGGTCCGGCCGCATCACACCTTCACGCCGGTACCAGTAGCGGTCCAGTCCATAAAAAAGGGCCAGCAGCGCACCGACCAGGAACAGCGTTTGCGGCCACAGGTGCTGCGCCGTCCAGAAGAAGCTGACACCCTTGAGGAAACCCAGGAACAGCGGCGGGTCGCCCAGCGGCGTCAGCGAGCCACCGGCATTGCTGACGATGAAGATGAAAAACACGAATACATGCACCGTGTGCTTGCGGTTGTCGTTGGCGCGGATCAGCGGGCGGATCAGCAGCATCGATGCGCCGGTGGTGCCCATCAGGCTGGCCAGCACCGCACCCAACGCCAGCAAGCCGGTATTGAGCGCCGGGCTGCCGTGCAGGTTGCCCCGCACATAGATGCCGCCCGACACCGTGAACAGGGCTGTCAGCAGCACGATGAACGGGATGTACTCGGCCAGCAGGGTGTGCACCAACGCCTGGCCTGCTGCGCCGGCGCCAAATACAGCGGCAAACGGCAGCAGCAGGGCCAGCGACCAGCCCGCCGCCACCTTGCCAAAGTGCTGGTGCCAGAAATGCGGCACCAGCAGCGGCAGCAGCGCGATCGACAGCAACATGCCGGCGAAGGGCACGCCCCACAAAGCCGTCAGCGCACGGCCATCGATCTCAGCGGCCTGGGCCAGCCCGCCACAGGCGAGCAGACCACAGGTCAACAACAGGCGGCCAGCGCGCATCGGGTCTCTCTAAGTGCTTGAACGGCGCGGATTCTAGGCAGGCTGCCCCGCCTTGCCCCGCCTAGCCCCGTCAGGCTGCCCCGTCGGGCTGTCCCGGCTCAGGCGGCCGGTCTGCGCAACGGCGCGGGCGCGGCCGGCAGCGTGGCCGGCAAGCCTGGCGGACGTGCCTGCCACGCCTGCCAGGCTTGCTGGGCCGCCAACACCGTGCGCAGCTGCACGGCTACCGTGACGTTGATGTCGCGGCCATAGCCGCCGGCCATGCTGACGGCCACCGGCACCCGGCGCTCGCCCAAGAAATCAAAGACCCGCCGGTCGCGCTCGGCCAAGCCGGCGTCGCTGAGCTTGAGCCGACCGAGGCGGTCGCCCTCGTGCGGATCGGCGCCAGCCAGGTAGAACGCCAGGCCAGGCAGCCGGCCGCCTGCCTGCTGTTGCGCCCAGGCCCGGTCCAGTGCGGCTGTCAGCGCAGCCAGGTAAGGCGCATCGGTGCAGCCGTCGGGCAAATCCACATCCAGATCGCTCGCCTCTTTGCGGAACGGAAAATTCTTCGCGCCGTGCAACGACAACGTGAACACCGTCGGGTCGTCCCGAAAGATCGCCGCCGTGCCGTTGCCCTGGTGCACGTCCAGGTCGATCACCCACAGCGGCAGCGCGCGGCGCTGCAGGCGGTGCATCTCGGCCTGCATCAGCCGGCCGGCCACCGCCACGTCGTTGAACACGCAAAAGCCCGAACCCTTGTCGGCGTAGGCATGGTGGGTGCCGCCCGCGAGTTGCAGCGACACACCGCTGTCCAGCGCGGCCCGCGCCGCAGCAATGGTGGCGCCCACCGAGCGCTTGCTGCGGACCACCAGGCGGTCGCTCCAGGGCAGGCCGATCTCGCGCTGGGCCGCGGCGGACAGTGTGCCCTCGGTAACCGCGCGGATGTAGTCGGGGGTGTGGGCCAACGCCAGTTCACCGTCGCTGGCCGGCTCCGCCTCGGCCAACTGCAGGCCGCTGCACTCGGCCTCCACCCGGTCACGCAGCAACTGGTATTTGGGCATCGGAAAGCGGTGGCCCTCGGGCAGATCGACTGAAAACCGGTGGTTGCTGTAGACACGCATCGTGGCGATGATTTTGCCCAGCCCAGGCTGCAGAGCGCCCAAGCTGCTCTTTTGACCCGTCACGCAGCCAAGCCCCCCTAGATTGCTGCAACGCAACAAAAAACCCTTGCAATCCCGATTCAGTTGTCTATACTTCGAGCCATGCTGCACTGCAGCAAAACAGCAATTTGATCATCCCCCACTGGAGAATTCCATGTCCTACCTGACCCAAGACCAGATCGCCGCCGCCAGCAAGGCCAACCTCGAAACCCTGTTCGGTCTGACGAGCAAGGCTTTCGAAGGCGTGGAAAAGCTGGTTGAGTTGAACCTGCAAGTGGCCAAGGCCACCCTGGCCGAGTCGGCCGAAAACACCAAGGCCGCCCTGGGCGCCAAGGACGCGCTAGAACTGCTGTCCTTGCAAGCCAGCCTGCTGCAGCCGTCGGCCGAGAAGGCCGCTGCCTACAGCCGCCACCTGTATGACATCGCTGCGGCCACCACCGCCGAACTGACCAAGTCGGCCGAAGCCCAGTTTGCCGAATTGCAAAAGAGCTTCATGTCCGCCGTGGACAGCGCCGTCAAGAACGCACCGGCCGGCAGCGAAAACGCCGTCACCCTGGTGAAGTCGGCCATCACCGCCGCCAACAACGCGTTCGAATCGGTCCAGAAGGCGACCAAGCAAGCCGCTGAAATGGCCGAAGCCAACTTCACGTCGGTCACCAACACCGCCGTCAAGGCCACCCAATCTGCCACCAAGGTTGCCAAGCGCGCCTGAGCGTAAAGAACCCGAGACTGCCGGAACCGGCACGGAACCTTTTCACGGCGGGTTGTCTCTGACCTTCTGTTGTGGTGGATGTCCTGTTTGTTGTAACTGGTTGTCTCCTCGGTACCGCTCGAAATCTTGATTTCCTGGGTACCTTCAGCCCGGTAGCTTGCTACCGGGCTTTTTTATGTCTGCCCGGGAGCTTGCTACCGGGCTTTTTTATGTCTGCCCGGGAGCTTGCTACCGGGCTGCTTTATGTCTGCC
>JANMXG010000485.1:0-1814 GCA_031394235.1 Betaproteobacteria bacterium | reverse complement strand
CTGCATGCGCCCGACTACCAGCTGATCACGCCGTCGGGAGCGACGTGGTCACGCGAGCGCTACCTGGGCATGGTCGAAGCCGGTACCCTGGTCTACCTGCTGTGGCAGGCCGAGGCGATGCAGGTCAGGCTGCGCGGCAGCATGGCGGTGGTGCGTTACCCCGCCACGCTGCAACTGGACGCAGGCACAGCTTTCAAGTGCTGGCACACCGACAGCTACGAACAGACCGAAGGCCAGTGGCAGGCGGTCTGGTCGCAGGCCACCGCGATCCGGCCGGATTGACGGCCGGCCGACGGGCAGGCTGACGGCTTTTAGCGACCCAACTCGCCCAGGTAGGTATCGCGCGCCTGCAGCGCAGTGTCGGCAAAGTCCGAGAACAGCCCGTCGATGCCGAGGCGGTAGAACTGCAGGTACTCGGCCTTTGGGTCGCCTTTGTAATCTGCGGCCAGCCTGCGCTGCTCGTTGCGGAAGGTGTAGGCATGCACAAACAGCCCCACCTTGTGTGCATCGGCAATCAGCGTGGTCGGCGGCTGGGTGGTGGCATCGTTGAGGTTGACCTTGCCGTCGCCATTGATGTCGCGCAGGTTGCCGCTGGCGTCCAGACTGCCCTTGACCGGCACGATATAGGGCTTCCACGGACCAATGCCATCGGCATAGGTCTTGATCTCGGCCAGGCCGGCCGGTGTGACCATGGCACTGAACAGGCGCGTGTCGCCAGACTTGAACCAGTCGTAGGGGCGGTCATACGGCGCGGCGTAGGTCAGCGTGCCGGATTTCAGGTCGTAGTCGTCGGCATCGATCAGCTGCACCAGGCGGGTGTTCAAGCCCTTGTTGCGCATCGCCTTCAGGCTGCCCGGCTCGAAGCTCTGCACAAAGACCGGTGCGGACTTGCTGTTCCAGCCTGCGGCGTTGATCAGCGCGATCAGCTTGTCCTCCAGCGGCAGGCCCAGGTCGCGGTGGTAGGTGGGGTTCTTGGTCTCGGGGTAGACCGCGATCGTGCGGCCCAGCTTGGTCGACTGGGCCTTGACCAGGTCGATCAGCTCCTGGAACGTGACCACCTTGTACAAGCCGTTGTACTGTTGCGGCCGCTCGGCGTCGGTCGAGATGCCGCCCAACGTCTTGATCTCGGCCAGGGTGAAGTCGTGCGCAAACCAGCCGGTCTGCTTCTCGCCGTCCACCAGCCAATCCACCCGTTTGCGGTTGGCAAACTCCGGATGGCTGGCCACGTCGGTGCTGTAGACCAGATTGGGGTCGTGCCGAGCGATCAGCACACCGTCCTTGGTGGAAATCAGGTCGGGCTCGACCACGTCGGCACCCAGGTCGATGGCCCGCTGGTAGGCCTCCAGCGTCTCCTCGGGCAGGTAGCCGGACGCGCCGCGGTGCGCCACCACCAAGGGCTTGTTGCCGTCGAGCGTCATGAACGACTGGGGGTCGGAGCCGCCACAGGCAGTCAGCAAGGCGCTGGCCAGGGCTAGCGCAAAGGTGGAGCGGGGAAAGGTGTTGCGGTTCATGGCGGTCCTCCAACGGGTTTTGGTTTGAGCCTGCAAGCATGAGCTTCTCCGATGAAACCGGTGTGTCGATGAATTAATGGTTTACCCGTAGTTTGATGGTTGGCTGGCGGCAGCTGGATCAGGGCCTGGCCCATTCGGATCGGCGTGCCCGGTGTGATGCTCTCGGCCAGCGCAAAACCGCGCGGCGCAAACACCAGGATGGTCGAGCCGTGCTTTGAACCAGCCCATCCCCTGGCGCTTGGCAAAGTGCGCCGTCCCCCAAGCGCCGCATGGAATTGGCGGTCGGTGCTGAACGTCAGCCGC
>JANMXG010000484.1:0-6962 GCA_031394235.1 Betaproteobacteria bacterium | reverse complement strand
CCCCGCGGCATCCACATCGGCGCCGGGCGTGTCCTGCACCAGCTCGATCAGGCTCTGGTAGGCATTGAGCAGGCGCCGGGCGTCGCCGTCGGCGTAGCCGATCAACCGTTGCCGGGCGGCGCCAGACAGCGGCGGCGCGGCCAGTGCGCTGCGGGCGCGATCGATCAGCTGGGTCAGCTCGGCATCGTCCAGCGACTTGAGCACATGCACCGTGGCCCGCGACAACAGCGCGGCATTGACCTCGAAGCTCGGGTTCTCGGTGGTGGCACCGATGAAGGTGAACAGGCCCGACTCGACATGCGGCAAAAAGGCGTCTTGCTGGGCCTTGTTGAAGCGGTGCACCTCGTCGACAAACACCACTGTGCCGGGGCCACCCGGCCGCAGCTGACGCGCCGCCTGGGCCTGCTCCACCGCCTCGCGGATGTCCTTGACGCCGGCCAGCACGGCAGAGAGCACCACAAAGCGTGAGCGCACCGCGCCCGCCATCAAGCGCGCCAGCGTGGTCTTGCCCACCCCCGGTGGCCCCCACAAGATCATTGAATGCAGCCTGCCGGTCTCAAACGCCACCCGCAGCGGCTTGCCCGGGCCCAGCAAATGGCTCTGGCCGATCACCTGATCGGGGGTTTGCGGCCGCAGGCGCTCGGCCAAAGGCACCGTGTTGCCTGCCGTACCGGGCGGCGAGGCGGGCGCCGGCACCTCGGGGGCCGGCTCAGCGGCAAACAGCGACTCCTGCGGATTCATCACCAGGATTGTCGCAGTGGCCCAGTCGCCAGCCGCGTCGTCAGCAGGGCCGTTCGCCTGGGCGGGGCAAGTACGCAGCCGGCCGGACCGCCGACTTACTGCCTACGCTGCGCTGCCACGCGGCGCCCCTAGGATGGCGACATTTCAGCCCCGCGTGCACTGGCGCGCCCTCACCCTCATGTACCCTCCACTGCCCGGCCGATTGCGCCCCTCGGCCAAACTCAAATCTGCACGGCTGTGCGCCGTGTTCGCTGGCCTGGCTTGCTGCGGACAGTGTCATGCCGCACGCCCGCTGATTACCGACGACGCCCGCATTGTCGACCCCGGCGCCTGCCAGGTGGAAAGCTGGGTGCGCAGCAACCGCAACAGCACCGAAGGCTGGGCGCTGCCCGGCTGCAACCCCAGCGGCAATCTGGAGCTGACGCTGGGCGGCGGTCGGCTGCACGACGGGACGGGCACCCGCACGACCAGCCTGGTGCTGCAAGGCAAGACCTTGTTCAGGCCGCTGGAGGCCAACGGCTGGGGCTGGGGCGCCGCATTGGGTGTGGCCAGCGACCCCCGCACCGGCGCGCGCGATGTCTACGGCTACCTGCCGGTGAGCTGGTCGCTGCGCAACGACCATAGCTTTTTACATGCCAATCTCGGCGCCAAGCAAGAAGGTTTGGCCAAGCTCAGGCAGATCACCTGGGGCCTGGGACTGGAGCAGCCGGTCGCTGACCATTTCGGCCTGATCGGCGAGGCCTTTTCACAGGACAAGGGCCGGCCGTTTCTGCAGTTCGGCCTGCGCTACTGGGTGCTGCGCGACCGGGTTCAGCTCGACGCCACCGCCGGGAACCGCATGGGTTCGGCCACCAACGAGCGCTGGTTCTCGATCGGCCTGCGGCTGCTGACGCCGGCCTTTCTGCCATGAACGACGCGCCCACCGAGCTCGACCGATCCATGTCAGGCGGGCTGATGACCGATGCTGCAGGAAGATCACCCTCATCAACAGCAGCACTACCCGGCGAATGCGCCCCATCGCCCACAGCGGGTTCTTGGTCACGCCGGACCAGACCCCGCCGCAGACAGATTTGCACTTGCAGTCCGACCCGTCAGTGCTGAGCGTCATGCAGGTGACGAACCCGGTGGGATTCGACGGACGATGATGCCCTTGCATCATGCTGGCAGCCTGTGCCGAAACACTAGGGAGACGGAGATGGACCGATTGTCCGGAAAGGTAGCGCTGATCACTGGCGCCAGCGGCGGCATTGGGCTGGCGACCGCACAGCTGTTTGTTGCCGAAGGTGCCCGGGTGGTGCTGGTCGACCTTGACGAGGACCGCCTGCGCGAGGCGGTGGACGGTCTGGGCCGCGAGTCGGCAAGCCACTGGGTCGCCGATGTCAGTGACGAAGCGCAGATGCGCAGTGCCATCGACGGCACGCTGCAACGCTGCGGCCGGCTGGACGTGCTGTTCTGCAACGCCGGCATCGAGGGTGCCATCGCGCCGCTGACGGACTATCCGGTCGAGCTGTTCGACCGGGTACTGGCGGTCAATGTGCGTGGGGTCTTCCTGGGCCTGAAGCACGGGCTGCCGCCCCTGCAGCGACAAGGCAGCGGCAGCATCATCATCACCTCGTCAGTGGCCGGCCACAGGGGCGCGGCGCGCCTGGCAGCCTATTCTGCCAGCAAACATGCCGTGGTGGGGCTGATGCAATCAGCGGTGCTGGAAACCGGCGCCTCGGGCGTGCGCATCAACACCATCGACCCGGCGCCGATCGACACCCGGATGATGCGGGCCATCGAGCACGGCCGGTCGCCCGGCGCCGAGGCCGCCGCCAAAGCGATGATCAGCCAACGTATCCCCGCCGGCCGCTACGGCACGGCCGATGAGGTGGCCCGTACCGCGCTGTTTCTGGCCAGTGACGACAGCCGCTATTGCAGCGGTGGCTGCTACGCGGTGGACGGCGGCATGACGGCGGGCTGATCCGGCCGGTCCCCCACAGTCCGCTGAGCAAGCCCGGACTCGGCCTTTCGCTTACCGACACGCTCCACTGCGGGTGCGTGCCCTGCATCCACCCCTGAAGCCAGGCACTTGCTGCGGTGCGACGGTCCCCGGGGCGGCGGCAGAGAACCTTCAGGTCCGGACCTGTGGTCTATTGGCCCTGGGACGACGGGCTTGGAAGTCGCGACCGTTTGCGCGCCATGAACTCGCCCATCAGCTGCTGCGGCTCGCCGCTGGCGTAGGCCGCCGCAAACTCGGCCACGCTGTCTTCGATGGCCTGGGCAACCGACACCGTCTGCCAGTGGCGCAGCAAGCGTTTTTGCTGGCGCAGTGCATGAGGTGGCAGGGCCGCCAGCGCGGTTGCGCGGCGCTGTACCGCGGCGTCCAACTCACCCACAGCGCAGCGCTCATTCACGAGGCCCCAAGCCGCCGCCTGCGCGGCGTCGATGTTGTCGCAGCACAGCAGCATCTCAGTGGCGTGCGCCTGGCCGATCAGCCGAGGCAACAGCGCTGCATGGATCACCGACGGGATGCCCACTTTCACCTCGGGCATGCCGAAGCGGGCCCCGGCATCACAGAGGCGCAGGTCACAGGCCAGCGCCACCTCCAGCCCACCGCCCAGACACCAGCCCGACAAGCGGGCGATCACCGGCACAGGCATGGCGGCTACCGCGTCGCACAGGCCCGCCAAATGGGTGATGAAGCTGGCGGCGGTGGCGGGCGTCAGGCCCACCATCTCGGCGATGTCGGCACCGCCGATAAAGGCCAGATCGCCGCTGCCACGCAGCACCAGCAGCCGCAGGTCAGGCTGTCGGGACAAGGCCTGCAACGCCGCGCGCAGATCAGTGATGGCCGGCGTGCCGATGATGTTGAGCGTACCGGCATTGCAGAGTTGCAAGGTGGCAATGCCGGCATTGTCGAGCACGGCCAAGGCATGGTGAGAGGTGTGTACGGTGCGCATGGGGCCACCTTAATGGGTCAGGTTGACCCTGCATTTGACACCTGCCGTGAGGGCCTTGACTGCAGTGGGCTGGTGGGCTGATGCGCAGCGCCAGTGGCTAACCCCAGTTGAAGGGTTGCAAGGAGCCGCCGCTGACGACGGGCGCACCAGCGCGATTTCGATGGCCAGAGCGGCTGCCCATTCGTACGGACTGGCCGGCGAGGTCGGCGGCGGCATGACCAGAGCAGGGCGCCATCTCGGCACGCCGGCCTGAAACGGCGCGTCGGCCGGAAAATCCGCCAGGATCACCGGGCCGTCGGCGCGCTACAGCAGCCCGAGCGCGGCCAGCAGCACCCGGCGCTGAAATGCGGCGTCGCCGGGCTTACCCAGCGGGCGCCCAAGCGGGAAAGGCACGAACAGGCCGCGCGGGTTGGCGGATTTCTCCATGTGCGGGCGCACCAGCCCGACTACCGTGGTGGTCAGCCCAAGACTTTCCAGCATTTCTCCTTGGACACACCTCCGCCATCGCAGCTGCCGCCGCACGTCAAACCAGCCTTCCGCCAGTCTTTTGGCCAAAGGCGCGACGGCCCGCACAGGTACATTCAGCACCCAGCTCATCTTCAATTACCAGCAGCCGGTTGTATTTGGCAACACGGTCCAAGCGGCACAACGAGCCGGTCTTGATCTGCGTGGCCGAGGTACCCACAGCCAGATCGGCGGTGGTGGTGTCCTCGGTCTCGCCCGAGCGATGCGAGACCACGGCGGCATCACCACCGCTTGCCGCCAGATCGATCGCCGACAGCGTTTCGGTAAGCGTGCCGATCTGATTGGGCTTGATCAGTATGGCGTTGGCCACGCCTGCAGCCACGCCCTTGGCGAGCGTCGTCGCGTCGGTGACAAACAGGTCGTCGCCGACGAGTTGGACTGTGTCGCCCAGCAAGTCGGTCAGCCTCTTCCAGCCAACCCAGTCGTCTTCGGCCATGCCGTCTTCGATCGACAGGATGGGGTACTGGCGCGCCAGGCTGGCCAGCCAGTTCGAGAACTGCTCGGCGTTGTAGCGTTTGTTCTCGGTCGCCAGAACATGGTGGCCGTCTTCGAAGAACTCGCTGCTTGCCACGACCAGCCCGAGCCAGATGTCCCTGCCAGCGTGGAACCCGGCTGTCTCGACCGCACGCATGATGGCGTCCAGTGCGGCAGCGTTCGACGGCAGGTTGGGTGCAAAGCCGCCTTCATCGCCCACCGCCGTGATCATGCCGGAGAACTTGAGTTGCGCCTTGAGCGCATGAAAGACCTCGGTGCCCCAGCGCAGGGCTTCTGCAAAATTGGGCGCGGCCACCGGCAGGATCATGAACTCCTGGATGTCGACGTTGTTGTCGGCATGCGCCCCGCCGTTGATGATGTTCATCATCGGCACCGGCAGCACCCAAGGCGCTGCGCCGCCGAAGGCCCGGTACAGCGGTAAACCCTGATCCGCAGCGCGAGCCTTGGCCACAGCCAGCGACACCGCGAGCATGGCATTCGCGCCCAGGCGGGCTTTGTTGACGGTGCCGTCAAGTTGCACCATGCGCACGTCCAACGTTGCCTGATCATTGGCATCCATGCCAACCAGGGCCTGGCGTAACTCGCCGTTGACATGGCCCACGGCGCGCCGCACACCCTTGCGGCCATAGCGCGCAACATCAAGGTCACGCAACTCGTTGGCCTCGCGCGAACCGGTGGACGCGCCCGACGGTGCGGCGGCAAAGCCCCGCGCGCCGTTGGCCAGCGTGACATCGACGGCCACGGTCGGGTTGCCGCGCGAGTCGAGAATCTCGATGCCGCGGACCTGGAGGATGTCGCTGATGCTGCTCAGCTTTCGGTCGGATGCCGGATCAAACGGTCGCGATGCGTATCAGGTTGGTGGTGCCGGGTGTGCCAAAAGGCATGCCGGCAATGGCCACGATCATCTCGCCGGACTTGGCGAAGCCCTGGTCACGCGCTACCTCGCAGGCGCGCTCGGTCATTTCGTCCACATCGCGCACGTCGCCGATGTGCACCGAGTGCACACCCCAGGCCAGCGCCAGGCGGCGGGCACAGGCCAGGTTGGGGGTCAGGCTGAGGATCGGCGATTCAGGCCGCTCCCGCGCGGCACGCAGGCTGGTGTGACCCGAGCTGGTGTAGCAGACGATGGCCGATGCGTGCAGCAGCGCGACGGCGCGGCGCATGGCGCAACACACAGCCTCAGCCACGTCACCACTGGGTCGCGCCTCGTTGTGCGACGCGTCAATCAGTTGCCGGTAGTACGGGTCGGCTTCCACCTGCTCGATGATGCGGTTCATCATCGTCACGGCTTCGATGGGAAAGTCGCCGGCGGCCGACTCGGCCGACAGCATCACGGCGTCGGCGCCGTCGTAAATCGCCGTGGCGACGTCCGAAGCTTCGGCGCGGGTGGGCACCGGCGAGCTGATCATCGACTCCAGCATCTGCGTGGCCACCACCACCGGCTTGCCCAGGCGCCGGCAAACCCGCACGATGCGCTTCTGGATCGACGGCACCTGCTCGGCCGGCATCTCCACGCCCAGGTCACCACGCGCCACCATCACGGCGTCGCTGACCGCGACGATGTCGTCGAGGCAATCGATAGCCGCCGGTTTTTCGAGCTTGACGATGATGGCGGCCTTGTCGCCGATCAGCGCACGCGCTTCCAGCACGTCTTCGGGCCGCTGCACAAACGACAACGCGATCCAGTCGGCGCCAAGCTCCAGTGCCAGCGCCAGGTCCTGACGGTCTTTGGCTGTTAGCGCGGTGATGGGCAGCACCACACCGGGCACGTTGACACCTTTGCGTTCGGACAGCTTGCCGCCCACGACCACCCGAGTCTCGGCAAAGTCGGTACCGCAAGTCTCGACCACCAGCCGCAGTTTGCCGTCATCGAGCAGCAGCTCGGCGCCCGGCACCAGCGCGGCGAATATCTCTTTGTGCGGCATGCCCACACGTTGGGCATTGCCGGGCCTGGGGTCCAGATCAAGCCGGAAGGCCTGGCCATCGGCCAGCTGCACCGGACCGTCGGCAAAGGTGCCGACACGCAGCTTGGGGCCTTGCATGTCGGCCAATATGGCGATGGGGCGGCCGGTTTCGGCTTCCAGCTCACGCAGCATCGTAAAACGTGCGCTGTGGTCGGCCGCGCTGCCGTGGCTGAAGTTCAGGCGGAATACATCCACGCCGGCCAGGAACAACCGGCGAACCATGTCCTTGTCCGAACTGGCGGGCCCCAGCGTGGCGACGATCTTGGCGTTTCGGGTTCTGCGCATGGCTCAGCCG